>DASYTT010000011.1:0-38846 GCA_036002045.1 Gemmatimonadales bacterium | reverse complement strand
GGACAGCTGCAGGCGGTCTTTGCCCGTAAGGAGGTCCCCGAAGCGGTCTGGGAAGCTTTCGGGACCCTGACCCAGGAAACCTCGGTCGCGGTGAGCGGGTTGGTCCGCGAGGATGCCCGTGCGCCCGGCGGCTACGAGCTGACGGCGAGCGCGCTCGAGATCCTAGGACCCTCGCCGGACTTTCCTATCACGCCGAAAGAACACGGGACCCAGTTCCTGTTCGAGCATCGTCATCTCTGGCTACGCAGCCGGCGCCAGGTGGCGATCGCGAAGGTGCGCCACGCGGTCATCCAGGGCATGCACGATTTCTTCGACCAGCGCGGCTTTACTCATGTCGACACGCCGATCCTGACGGGTTCGATCGGAGAGGAGGCCGGTGAGCTTTTTGCCGTCGATTACTTCGACCTCGGCAAAGCGTATCTGGCGCAGACGGGCCAGCTTTACGTCGAAGCCGCGGCGGCGGCGCTCGGCAAGGTGTACTGCTTCGGCCCCACCTTTCGCGCGGAAAAATCCAAGACCCGGCGCCACCTCACGGAGTTCTGGATGGTCGAGCCGGAAGTGGCCTTCAACGATTCCGACGCCAACATGCGCTTGCAGGAAGAGTTCGTGAGCTTCCTGGTGGCACGTGCGCTGGAGCGCTGCGGCGAGCAGCTCAAGGAGCTGGAACGCGATACCACCCGGCTCGAGCGGATCACGCCGCCCTTTCCGCGGATCAGCTACAGTGAGGCCATTCCCAAGCTCAACCAGCTGGGCAGCGATATCACCTGGGGCCAGGACCTGGGCGCCGACGACGAGACCCGGCTCTCGCAGGAATCCGAGAAGCCGGTGTTCGTCTGCAATTATCCCAGCGGGGTAAAGGCGTTCTACATGAAGGAGAATCCCGCCGATCCGCGCACCGTGCTCAACAACGATTGCCTGGCGCCGGAGGGCTACGGGGAGATCATCGGCGGCTCCCAGCGCGAGGACGATCACGACCGGCTGCTCGCGCGCCTCGAGGCCCACGGGCTCGACGCGTCGCGGTATGCCTGGTACCTCGATCTCCGGAAGTACGGGACCTTCATTCACTCCGGATTCGGGATGGGGGTCGAGCGCACGGTGGCCTGGATCTGCGGCATCCAGCACATTCGTGAGGCCATCGCGTTTCCCAGGCAGATCCATCGGCTGTATCCGTGAGAGAAGCGGCTATCGGCTATGGACTCCGGGCTATTGGTACCAGCCTTGCCGCCGCGATCCTCTCGCCGGTTGCCTCCGCGCAGCGGCAACCCGCTCTCCCGGCGATCGAGCTGCGTTCCGGACTTGTGGTCACCCAATCTGCCCGAATCATTCCCAAGCTCTATCGCTTGAAGGCGCCCGCCTCGCTCGATTCGGCGGTCATCACCATTCGCGGCGACAACCTCACGGTCGATTTCGCGGGCGCCAGCCTGCTGGGTCAGGAGCCGGAGGCAGCTCCCGATCTGGCGGAGGGGGTAGCCATCCGGATCGAGGGTGGCCGGAATGTGCGGGTGCTCAATGCCCGGATCCGCGGCTACAAAGTGGGAGTCCTGGCCCGCGGCACGAGAAGCCTCGTTCTCCGCGAACTCGAGGCGAGCTACAACTGGAAGCCGCGGCTCTTCAGTCTGGTGGAGCACGAGAGCCTGCTCGACTGGCTCTCCTTCCACCAGAATGAAAAGAGCGAATGGCTGCGCTACGGGGCCGCGATCTATCTCGACGGGGTGCGCGGCGGAGAATTGCGGGATAACCGGGCCATGCAGGGCATGAACGGATTGCTGCTGGTGCGCAGCGACTCGCTGCGGATTCAAGGCAACAATTTCTCCTTCAATTCCGGGCTCGGCATCGGACTCTATCGCTCCAGCGGCAACACCATTGTCCGCAACCGGCTCGACTACAACGTGCGGGGCTACAGCGATCGTTTCTATCACCGCGGGCAGGATTCCGCCGGACTGCTGCTCTACGAGCAGAGCTCGGGTAACCTGATTGCCTGGAACTCGGCGACGCATGGGGGCGATGGGCTGTTTTTATGGGCCGGCCAGAGCACCATGGACACCGGGCAGGGCGGTGCCAACGACAACGTGTTCTACGGAAACGATTTCAGCTTTGCGCCGGCCAATGCGATGGAAGCCACCTTCAGCCGCAACAGCTTCGTCGCGAATCGCGCCGAAGGCAGCGATTACGGACTCTGGGGCGGGTACAGCTTCGAGGCGAAGATCTTGGGCAACTGTTTCGTGAGAAACCGCACCGGCATCGCGATCGAGCACGGGCAGGACAATCTCGTCTTCGGAAACCTTTTTGCCGGTGACAGCACCGCGATCAATCTCTGGGCCAATCCGATCGAGCCTTCCGACTGGGGGTATCCCAAGCACCGGGATACCCGGAGCCGCGACATGCGAGTCGAAGGCAATCTCTTCGCCGGCAACCGCGTCGCCGTCCGAGCAAAGACCACCTCAGGTCTCAAGATCGTCTCGAATCGCTACCGCGGAGTGGATTCCCTGGCGGTGCTGAAGGATACGACGGGGTACTATGCCGACCGCGCAATGCTGCTGGTCGGGCCCGAGCGACGCCGCAACGATCCCGACGCCTGCCGCTCGGTCCCTCCGCTGCTTCCCGAATACACCCGGCTTACTGCCGGCGTGCCGGTCGCCGAGCGGCTGGTGCCCAGCTCGCCCGCCGCCCGGCGCGACCGCTCCGCTATTGTGGTGGACGAGTGGGGTCCCTTCGATTGGCGCTCGCCCAAGCTATGGCCGGTGGACAGCACTCGGGCGATCCCGCTTCGCCTCCGGACGGTGGGGCCGCCGGGGCGGTGGAGAGTGGTGACGCAACGTGGCATCGCCGGGCTCTCTGCTCGAGACGGGCGGATCGGGGACACCATTGCCGTTACACCCGCGCGTGATTCGGCCGGGGACTGGGAGCTCGGCTTGGAGTACCGGGGTGGGGTGACCGTGAGCCCGAGCGGAATACCGTTACCTGCCGGCCAGCCTTACCCGTTCTCCTATGGTCGCTTCGAGCCCGCTACCGACTGGGCGGTACGTTTCTTCGGCTGGACCGACAGCACCGATCTGCGGCGGGACTCCAGCGCATTCGACGTCATCGCCCAGCGAACGCCGCTGCTAACCCGGCAGCTCGCCCGACTCGATTTCGAGTGGTATCGGCCCCAGCTCACAGGGCTTCCCGCGGAGCGCTGGGCCCTCGAAGCCAACACCACCGTCACCCTTCCTCCGGGCGCTTACACTCTCAGGACCATCAGCGACGACGGGATCCGCGTCTGGGTTGACGGCGCCCTGGTCATCGATCGCTGGTCCCAGCATGAATCGACCCTGGACGCCGTCCCACTCCCGGCGGGACGGCACGAGCTCAAGGTACGGTTCTTCCAAGTGGACGGCTGGACCGAGCTCCGCGTGGAGATTCTGAGGCGCTAGCGATCTTCCGAAGGCGCACCAGACCCTAGCCAGCTCCTGAATCCGGCTGAGCTGCAGGCGAGCCGCCACTCTTCGAGCACGGAGCGCGCCATGGCCAGCCGGGCACCCGGCGGGTCTCCGTCCAGCGCCGTGCGTTGGCAGCGCTCGAGCAACCAGGCTTCAAACTCTTCGGGATCGGGATCGCAGCGTACTGCTTGCACGAGCAGGGCTTGCTTAATAGCTAGCCCGGCAGCATCCGGCGTGGTGTCCCGCTTCCGCCTGCGGCGCCGCCCTTCTGACGCCTCCATTGCCCGTAAGAGCTGTCCGCAAATGTCTGCAGGACGAGGCTGGCGGGCTCGGGCGGTTGCGCGCCTCGTCATCGCCACCTCCGGCGCAGAGGAGACCTGCGCCATTCGGTAAGCTCGAGCTCGAGGGGAAAACCGAGTTCAGCGGGCCTGCTGAACCCGCTCTCGCGCGCGGCGAGATCCAGCTCCAGGCTTTCCAGATCGCAGAGCAGCAACTCCACGGCCGACAGTGGAGTGAGCGTCGCCCAGGTTTTCAGGTATCCCTTGCAGCTCGCGCAGGTCTCCACGCGTGAGCCCGCCGCAGTCTGGGGAACCAGTGAGCCCTGGCGGCGGTGGTCGCGTTCGCCGCAGAAGGTACAGCAGAGCCATTCGCCGGCCCAATCTGTGGCGCAGCGCCCGCAGCGCAGGCGGCGGCCCTGCTCGAGTCCCCGCAGCTCGGCGAGCACTGGCCAGGCGCCGCAGCTGGGGCAATACCCGGTCTGCCCGCTCGGCGAGATCGCAGCCGAGACGTGCACGGCGCACTCGCAGAGCAGGGGGATGAGCGCGTGACGAGCCACCACGAGGAGGGCACCTGCCGGGAGCTCGAACTGTTGCGCGAGCTCGGCCACCCGGGTGACGTCCTCCGCTGCCGCCGCGGTGAAGAGCGCCAGGAGCTGCTGCCCGTCGAGCCGCGCGCCGCGCTGCCCGCCGGCAAGGGCCGCGGCCGACCCGAGTCGGCGGACCAGCTGCCCCGCCTGCGGCAGATCGATGGCGATACTGGCTCCATGCAGCAGCGGGGTCCCGGTCTCGCGCGATGCCGTGCCGGCGCCGGTGCGCAAATCCCACCAGATCGGCGCCTCGCGAGCCTGCAGGTCGGCGATCGTTTCCCGGACAACCGCGAGAAGCGGTTGCCACTCGGGATTGGCGGTTTCGAGCGAGCTCAGTCTTGCGCGGGCTTCCCGCTGAAGACGGGCAGGGGTCCCTCGCAGGGGACGGGCTTGGTGCGACATGGCGTATTGTGGTAGGGGAAGGCGCCGGCGTGATACTCCACGACCGGTCCGCGATTACCGACATCTGCTCCGGGCCCGTGACCGCGGCTCCGGCTTGCCTCGGGGCTGGCGCAACCCGCGCCGACGAGGAGTCCCACCTCCAGGACCAATGCGGTGAGCTTGCTCATCGGCCAGTCACCCCGCTGCCACTCGCTTGAATCCCGGCGGAGGAGACCAGCACCAGGAGCCTCAGCAGGAAGCTTCCCAGCAGCACCAAGCCGGCGGCCGCCGGTGCTCGTCGCGTTTCCCGCTGGGCGCGCCGCTCCGAGCGGTCGAGCAGCAGAGGTGCCAGGATCCCGGCACCCGCGACGCCACCCGCCAACAGAATCCCGTTCCAGCCGACCCAGGACTCCGCCACCGCGCCGAGCGACCAGAGAAACACGGCGAGGACGAGGAGCTCGAGCGTCAGAATCCGGCGATCGAAGCCCACCAGCCACGCGCGGGTTGCCCGTGGCTGAATGATGCGGCGGCCGAGCAGGAACAGCGTCGCAGTGGCGGCCGAAACGCCCGAAAGCAGGAACAACAGCCCTAACCAGGTGGAATCGGCCCAGATCGGCCGGTTGGTTACCGAGAGCAGTATGCCGGTGTAGCCCGCGAAGAAAAGGCCCAGCACAGCGCCAGCCACAGCGAGCACCCCGCCCGGGCCCCCCCGTGCGAGTCGGGCAAAGCGACCCCAGCGCCCGCCCCGGGATTCTCCCAACGCACCGAGCGAAGCGAGCAGGGCCAGCGCGCCGAAGCCGAGCAACGTCCAGGCCCCCACGGACATCGGGCTCCACGCCTTGAACATGGGCGCACCGGTGTTGGACTCGATCAGCATATGCCAGAAGCGGAAGGGCTTGGTGAGATCGAGGGTCAGCAGCAGGGCGCTCAACGCCGCACCAACCAGGGCGACATACTGCCCGGTCCGCACCGTGGCGCGATCCGCTGGAGTCCCGAAGAGGTGGAGCAGGCCGGCGAGGAACAGGCTCCCCCCTGCGATGCCGCCCACGAAGAAATAGAGCAGCACGTAGATGCCCCAGTGGGGCGAGGTGGTGAAGAAGGTGTCGGACACGGGCTTTGGGCTATGGGCTATGGGCTATTGGCTGTGCCATCTTGGGCGACTTCCTCGATCCGGCGCTTCCGCAGCCCTAACACGCCGAGCAGCGTGAGCAGCACCGCACCGGCCGTCGCCCACAGGCTGCTTCGGCGCAGGTTCCGCGTCGGCAAGACCGGCCGGCGGGGCAGGCCGTACACCTCAGGCTCGTCCACCAGGAGATAGAACGAATTGAGTCCGCCCAGGAACTCCTCGTCCGCGCCGTAGAGTCGGGCGCGCGACTCGCCCTGGGCCTGGAGCTGTCCCAGGCGCTGGTGGGCCCGCTCCTTGAGCTCGACGATCGGGCCGAACTGGATGGACTGGGTCGGACAGGCTTGTGCGCAGGCCGGGACGAGGCCGGCCTGGAGGCGATCGTAGCACAGGGTACACTTCTGCGCCGTGCCAGCCGCCGGATTGATGTCGATGACGCCGAACGGGCAGGCCGCGATACAGAGCCGGCAGCCGTTACAGGTGTCGGACTGGATCACCACGGTGTCGAACTCGGTCCGGATGATCGCTCCGGTCGGACAGACCTCGAGGCAAGGCGCCTGAACGCAGTGCTTGCACACATCGCTCAGCATAAGCCAGCGGCCCTCGCTGCGATCTTCCGCAAACTGCTCGATGAACTTGACGTGGCGCCAGTGAATGCCGTCCAGCTTCAGCGTGTTGTCGTAGCTCTGTCCCGAGAGCTCGGCGATGCCGCCGTCGGTGGCCGGCAATTGATTCCACGCCTTACAGGCCACCTCGCACGCCTTGCATCCGATGCAGACGGTCGTGTCGGTGTAGAACCCCATCGGCTCCGGCATCAGTCCCTCGCGACGTTGCAGACGAAGGCCTTGCCTTCGTGAATGCTCACGTTGGGGTCAGCGACGAAGGCGGTCAATTCGTTCACCACGTCGCCCGTGACCACCCCCTGCCAGCCCCAATGCCACGGCATACCGACCTGATGAACGAGCTTGCCGCCGATCCGGAAGGGTCGCAGCCGCCGGGTTACCAGCGCTTTGGCGCGAATCGACCCGCGCGGCGTGGTGATCCGCACCCATCCGGTGTTGCTGATCCCTTTCTCGGCCGCGAGCTCGGGACTGAGCTCGATGAACAGCTCGGGCATGAGCTCGGCAAGCCACGGGTTCCAGCGACTCATGGCGCCTGCCAGATAGTGCTCCGTCAGGCGGTAGGTGGTGATCACGTACGGGAAGCGCGCATCGCCCGCTGCGACCAGCGGGTTGTCTTGCCGCACCCAGCGCTTGAGGACAGGAGAGCTTTGCTGCCGGTACAGCGCATTCGCCACTGGGGATTCCGCGGGCTCGTAATGGGTCGGGAGCGGACCATCCAGCAAACCCGCAGGGTTGAAGAGCCAGCCGACTCCATCCGGCTTCATGATGAACGGGCTGGCGCCCGAATGCGCGTCGAGGCCGAGGGCTGCCGGGTTGGCCAGGACTCTGGGCGACTTGGTCGTTGGGAAATCCGGCGTATCGACGCCGGTCCACCGCTTGCCGTCCCACCAGGTCCATCTTTTCCGCTCGCTCCACGGGTTGCCGTCGAGATCCGCTGACGCGCGATTGTAGAGCAGGCGGCGATTGGCCGGCCAGGCCCAGCCCCAATTGAGCTGGGCTCCGACGTGGTCCGGCGGATCCGCCTGCTTGCGCTTCGCGAGGTTCTGGTCCGGGGCGGGGAAAACCCCGCAGTAGATCCAGGAGGCGCACGTCGTCGAACCATCGTCCTTGAGCTCGCTGAACCCGGCGAGCTGGGTGGCGGGTTCTCCGGTCTGGAACCCATTGATCTCGCGCAGGACTTTTTCGATCGCGGGCTCCCCTGGAACCGATCCCGGCTGATCAGGCTCGAAGTCCCAGACCAGATGCTGGAACCCCTGGTCGCGCGGGAGGGTGCTCCCCGCATAGAGACGTTTGAGTCTGACGCCGAGCTGATAGGTGAACCACGGGTCGGAGCGACAATCACCGGGCGCTTCGGCGGCTTTGAAATGCCACTGCAGCATCCGCTGGGTATTGGTAAAACTTCCATCCGTCTCGGCCACCTGCGCCGAGGGGAAGAAAAAGACCTCGGTCGGGATGTCCTCCGGCCTTACCTCACCGCGTTCGACTTCCGGCGCCTTGTACCAGTGGGTCGCGGTTTCGGTGAGAAAATTGTCCTTGACGACGAGCCAGTCGAGCTTCCGCAGCGCTTTGCGCTCGAGACTCGCGTTGAGAGACGTCGCGGGGTTTTGACCGATGCAGAGCATCCCTTTGACCTGCCCTTCGGCCATGGCGACGAACATCGGCAGATGCGAATGGTCTCCCGCAATCTTGGGATGCCAGTCCCAGCCGAAATCATTCTCCGGCTGCGCCGCATCGCCGTACATCGACTTGAGGTAGGAAACCAGGAACTTCGGCATGTTCGCCCAGTAACCGGTGGGCTGGGCTTCGGCCGCGAGGTAGTCGCGCAACGTGGCGTGCCGGGCGAGCGCGGAGGGCGCCTGCAGATAGCCGTGAATGCTGTGATACAGGGTCGGCACATCGGTCGAGCCCTGAATCGAGGCGTGGCCGCGCAGCGCCAGGATTCCCCCGCCGGGACGGCCAATGTTCCCAAGCAGGAGCTGCAGCAGCGCGCAGCAGCCGATCATCTGCGGCCCGTAGGTGTGCTGCGTCCAGCCGACCGCGTAGGCCCATGCCGTGGTCCGCTCCCGGCCCGAGTTGGCCAGAACCGTCTCGGCCACCTGGAGGAACGTTGCCCGCGGGCAGCCGGTGACCTCCTCCACCATTTCGGGGGTGTAGCGGCTGAAGTGCCGCTTGACGATCTGCAGGACGCAACGAGGGTCGCTGAGCGTCGGATCCTTCAGAGCGGCCGGGCGCTTGAGTGAACGGATCAGCTGGTCGAACGGTTCCCGGGTGGCTCCTCGGGCTGGGGGAGCGCCGTGCGGCTCCGGGGAGCGCTCCGCCTGCCGGGCATATTGCCAGGTGCTCCGGTTGTATTCGCCGATGAACCCGTTGAAAGGCCATTCCCTGACGCCACCGGTGTACTGCAGCAGGCCTGAGAATACCCCATTCAAATCTTCGGTATCCGCAAAGTCTTCGCGCACGAGCGTCGCCGCATTGGTGTAATGGGCGACGTATTCCTGGAAAAACGGGTCGGTATTCCAACGCGGGCTGTGCAGCACATAGTTGATGAGCCCGCCGAGGAACGCGATGTCGGTTCCGGCGCGGACGGGCGCGTACAGATCGGCCATCGCGCTGGTACGGGTAAAACGAGGGTCGACGTGAATAAGCTTGGCGCCGGCGAGCTTGGCCTTCAGGGGCCAGCGGAAGGCCACGGGATGGCACTCCGCCATGTTGGAGCCCTCGATCACGATGCAGTCCGAGTGCTCCAGGTTGCGCGGGAAGGTGGTCGCCGCGCCACGACCGAGCCGGGTCCCCAGACCGGGGACGCTAGAGCTGTGTCATATCCTGGCCTGATTCTCGATGGCGACGATGCCTAACCCGCGCATCAACTTCTGTTGCAGGTGATTCCATTCGTTGTCGAGCGTGGCGCCGCCCAGCGAAAAGATCGCCGTAGTGTGATTCACCAGCTTGCCGTCGGCCAGCCGCTCCACAAAGCTCTCGTCGCGCGTCTGTTTGACCAGCGCGGCGACCCGGTCCATGGCCCAGTCGAGCTCGACCTCCTCCCATTGCGTGTCGCCCGGCTTGCGGTGCAGGACCCTGGTCGCCCGGTTGGGGTTCTTGTGGAGCTGATAGATCGCGGCCCCCTTGGGGCAGAGGGTGCCTTCGTTGTGGGGGCTCCGCGGGTCGCCTTCGATGTTGACGATCTGGCCAGCGATGGTATGAACGAGCGTCGCACAGCCGACCGAGCAGTAGGGACACACACTGGGTGTCGTGTTGGCCTGCTCGATCCGGAGCTGCTGAGCCCGGGCTTCGGCGGGAGCCAGACTGGCTCCCAGGCTGACGAGGGAGCCGAGCGCGGTACCGGAGCCCAGAGAGGTGCGGAGGAAATCGCGGCGGGAGAGCTCCATGGGACGCGCTCCTTGAAGGCTGCTCCCGAAGATAAGGTTGCTTGCTCCGGACCTGCAAAGCGGGGCCCGTGGAGGCCGGTGCGAGGCAGGCTCCTCTGGTGCGTCTCCAGCGAGACGGCTCGCTCCTCGGGAGGACTCATGGAGCTCCTGATCAACGGCGCCCGACGGGAAGTGAACGCGCCACCCGACATGCCCCTCCTCTGGGTGCTGCGGGATCTGCTCGGCCTCACCGGCACCAAGTTTGGTTGTGGAATCGCCCAGTGCGGGGCGTGCACCGTGCATCTGGACGGCCGCCCGCTGCGCTCCTGCATTACGCCGGTCGCGGCGGTGGAGGGGAAGCAGATCGTCACCATCGAAGGGCTGTCCCCTGACGGCAGCCATCCCGTGCAGCGTGCCTGGGCCGAGCTGGACGTGGTGCAGTGCGGCTATTGCCAGTCCGGCCAGATCATGTCGGCCGCGGCGTTGCTCGCCAGGAAGCCCATGCCGACAGATGCCGACATCGATGCCGCGCTCTCGGGAAACCTCTGCCGCTGCGGCACCTACCAGCGGATCCGCGCCGCGGTGCATCGCGCCGCCCAGCAGGCCTAGGGGGAATGGTCATGGCTCCCTCGCTGACTGCGACTCGCCGTGAATTCCTCAAGGCCGGAGCGGCCTTTTCCGGCGGGCTGGTGATCGCCATTGTGGCGCCGGGAGCCGGACGACTGCTGCCGGCGCAGCAGCCGACCCCGACCGCCACCCCCTTCGCCCCCAACGCATTCCTGCGAATTGAGAGCGACGACAGCATCACCGTGCTGCTCGCTCATTCCGAGATGGGGCAGGGGATCTGGACTGCCCTCCCGATGCTGATCGCCGAAGAGCTCGATGCCGACTGGACCAAGCTTCGTGTCGAGCATGCGCCAGCGGCACCCGCCTATGCGCACACGGTCTTCGGCATGCAGATGACCGGGGGCTCGACCACGACCTGGACGGAGTTCGAGCGCTATCGCCAGGCCGGCGCCACAGCACGAGCCCTATTGGTCGAGGCCGCGGCCCAACGGTTCGGGGTGAGGCCGGCCGAATGCCGAACCGAGAATGGCGAGGTGATTTGCGGGAACCGCCGCGCCCGCTACGGGGAGCTGGCCGAGGCTGCAGCCAAGCTGCCGGCGCCCAAGACGGTTCCGCTCAAGGACCCGAAGGACTGGAAACTCATCGGCAAGCCAACCCGTCGGCTCGACACACCCGAGAAGATCACCGGTCGCGCTCAGTTCGGTATGGATGTGCGCTTCGAGGGCATGCTCACCGCAGTAGTCGCCCACCCACCGGTGTTCGGTGGCAAAGTGCGCTCGTTCGACGCGAGCAAGGCGAAGGCCGTTCCGGGGGTGCGGACCGTCGTCCAGGTGCCCTCCGGAGTCGCCGTGGTAGCCGAGCATTTCTGGGCAGCCAAACTCGGACGGGATGCGCTCGCAATCGAATGGGATTCCGGGCCGGGCATTAGCCTGGACAGCGTCGCCCTGCGCGACCAGTTCAGCAAGCTTGCGGGCACCAAGGGGGTGACGGCGGCGCAGGCCGGCAATGTCGCGGGAGCATTCGGGAGCGCGTCCCGGACCGTCGAAGCGGACTATGCGGTGCCCTATCTGGCCCACGCCCCGATGGAGCCGCTCAACTGCACGGTGCGCATCAGCCGGAGCAAGTGCGAGATCTGGACCGGCACCCAGTTCCAGTCCCTCGATCAGCAAATCGCCGCTCGGATTACCGGTCTCAAGCCCGAGCAGGTGGAAATCCATACGACGTTCCTCGGTGGCGGGTTCGGGCGGAGAGCGAACCCCGTGTCCGACTTTGTGAGCGAGGCGGTACAGGTCGCCAAAGCCGCCGATGCGCCGGTCAAGACCGTCTGGACGCGCGAGGACGACATTCACGGTGGGTATTACCGCCCAGCCTTCTTGCATCGCGCCCGCATTGCGCTGGGGTCAGACGGGATGCCGGTGGCCTGGCATCACGTGCTGGTCGGTCAGTCGATCCTGGCGGGCACGCCCTTCGCGCCGATGCTGGTCAAGAACGGGATCGATGCGACCTCCGTCGAGGGAGTGGCGGATTCGCCCTATCTCAAGAGTGTCTCGAGCCATCTGGTCGAACTGCACTCCCCGCGGACGGCTATCCCCGTGTTGTGGTGGCGCTCGGTGGGGCACAGTCACAGCGCCTTCGTCATGGAGAGCTTGATCGACGAGCTGGCGAAAGCCGCCGGGAAGGATCCCGTCGATTACCGGCGAGCGCTGCTGGCAAATCACCCGCGGCATCTCGGGGCGTTGAACCTGGCCGTCGAGAAGGCCGGCTGGAGCACCCCGCTGCCTCAGGGCCGGGGCCGCGGGGTGGCCGTGCACGAGTCGTTCGGCAGCTTCTGCGCGCAGGTAGCCGAGGTTTCCGTCGACGCTGGACGGATCCGGGTGCACCGGGTGGTTTGCGCTATCGACTGCGGAGTGGCGGTCAATCCCCAGGCGGTCGCCGCGCAGATGGAGTCGGGGATCGCCTTCGGCCTCGGCGCGGCGCTGCATAGCGCCATCCACTTCGAGCAGGGGAAAGTGCGCGAGTCGAACTATCACGACTATCGGGTCCTGCGGCTCAATGAGATGCCGGTGGTGGAGGCTCACATCGTGCCCAGCACGGACAAGATGGGGGGCGTGGGCGAGGTGGGAGTGCCGCCCATCGCGCCGGCCGTTGCCAACGCGGTTGCTGGACTCACGGGGCAGCGCCTGCGCGAGCTGCCGCTCAGGCTGAGCGCTTGAGAGGGGAGGGGAGGAGGCTGCCATTGGCCCACGCGCGACCGATCGTGCTGCTGCTCGTCCTCATCGCCTGCAACCGGCCCTCGCCCGAGGAGCAGGCGCAGGCGATCGCCGCTTTTGGCACCGTGCAGCAGGTGCTGCAGCATCCCCGTTGCCAGAACTGTCACATCCCCGGCGACGCACCACTGCAATACGACGCCGGCACTCCCCATGCGATGGGAGTCGTCCGCGGGCCCGACGGTCACGGCGCGGAGGGGTTGCCTTGCGCGACCTGCCATGGCAATGCCAACCCTCCGGCGAGCTACGGACCCCATGCGCCACCAGGCGCACCGCACTGGGCGTTGCCGCGGCCGGAGCAGAAGATGGTCTTCATCGGGCTCTCCCCTGCCGCGCTGTGCGCCACGATCAAGAACCGGAAGACAAACGGCGGACGGAGCTTGAGCGCGCTGGTAACCCACGTCAGCGACGATTCCCTGGTGCGCTGGGGCTGGAATCCGGGCGGCGAGCGCGCCCCGGTACCGGTACCCCATACGGAGTTCGTGGCCAAGTTCCGGGTGTGGACCGCGGCGGGGGGACCGTGTCCCCCAGAGCAAACCGTCGCCACGGGAGCACAGTCAGCGCGTTAGGGTCCGCCTCAGGCTAGCGCTTCACCACCACCTGGAGTGATCCCAGCGGGACCTCAGTCCGAGTCTCGGAGCCACCCGGCCAGCGCACCCAGACCGCCGTCGGCGTCCCGGAAAGACCGAGCACCTGGGTAGCGCCGTTCTGGGACCAGTAACCCGATCCCGCCTGGATTTCGCGGACTGGACCGAGCCGTTCTCCGTACACGACCCGGAGCTGCGCGCCGATCGCGTCGGGATTCCCCGCAGGTCCCTCCAGCCGGACGCGCAGCCCGGCTCGATCTCCCCGGTTGCGGAAGAGCCGGGTGGCGGCCCCGTTCTGAGAGACGACGAGATCGAGTCGTCCGTCGGCGTCGAAGTCTCCAAATGCCGCGCCGCGCTGATCGCCATACACGAGCAGCCCCGAGTGTCCGCCTGAAAGCGGCTGCAAGCCGCCTTTCCCGTCGCCCAGCAGCAGGAGGCTTCTCCCACCGTCGTAGCGCGGGGTCCCCAGGGCCGTGGCCGAGAAATTCTGCGCCAGGAAGACATCTTCGAACCCGTCCGCATCGAAGTCGGCGATGCCGGCGTAAAAGGCGGGAGCGAATTGTGCTTCCGGGGGGAGCGCCACCGCTTCGAAGCGCCCTCCCCGGTTCAAGAAGGCCAGCTGGTCGAGGGTGGTGGCCGCCAGCCGATGGACCTGCGTCCCCAACGGGTCCAGCAGCTCATTCACCGTTGCGTTGGCGTACGCAGCAAAGGAGGGAAAACGGCTGGCCAGAGCCGGCACCGCGGTACGGACCCGCTCGAAGCGATTGAGCGGAACCAGGCCGGCGGGCGGTAGCGCTTCGCGCGCCAGCAGCATCTCGTCCTCGCCGACGGCTCCAAAGGGGCCATAATAGAGGAACAGCGGCCGCACATTATCCGCACGCGCCATGAGATTACGGCCCCAGCTCGTCGCGACCAGATCGAGCCGGCCATCGCCATCGAGATCGCCTGCCGCCAGCCCGTTCCAGCGGCTGGTCCAGCGCGACAAACCCCACGAGTCGGGCGCGGGAGTGAAGCGGCCGTTCTGATTGAGCAGCAGGAGAATCGCGTCCCATTCGCGGGCCAGCAGCAGATCGGCATCCCCGTCGCCGTCGACGTCGGCAAACAGCGCGGCCGAAACCAGACCCACTCCGCGGAGCGGCTCGCTGTTCTCCCTATCCAGCTCGAAGCGCCCGTCCTGATTGCGAAAGAGGCCGGAGGCCGCCGGCTCGGGATAGCGCAGCGGAATGGCGCGTCCGCCGACAAAGAGGTCGAGGTCGCCGTCCGCGTCGTAATCCGCGAGGGCCAGCGGCCCGATGGCGGCTTGCGTGGAGGGCACCAGCGGCTCAGCGCTCGACGCGAGCACGGTTCCGCTGGCGCGCAAGGCGATGACCGCGGGCTGGGCGATCATGTCGGCCTCTGAGCGCTCCTCCCAGGTCGACACGCCTAGCAGCAGCCGGGTGCCGCTGCCCGAGGGCAAGCCGAGCACGGTAGTGAGATCCTTCGCCGCGATGGGCCCGCGGGCCGCCTCCGGAACCAGTCGCCCGCGCTCATTTCTGAATACGCCGAGCCGTCCCCCCTTGCCGGTCCCGAGGATCAGGTCCTCATCGCCGTCTCTGTCGAGATCGAACCAGGCCACCCCCGGCCCCAATTGCGAAAGCGCATCGGGGAGCAGGTATTGGCGGTCCCAATCCCCGAATTCATTCTCGATATGGAAATGGCCCTGCAGCTGGGCGCTCGCGTCCTCGAATAACGGGCTGCGAATCGGGAGTCGGGAATCGGGAAGGGGAATTCTCGGCTCCCGACTCCCGACTTCCGATTCCCGAATTTCATAGAGCCGATTGGGCAGAGCGTCCGGAATCACGGTGCGGCGTCCGTTGCGCCAGGTGATCTCGATCCTCAGCCTGTCCGCTCCGCCCGCTGCAAAGCTCGCCAGGTAGTCGCTATGAGCCAGATACAGGCCGCCGGCCGTCACTTCCTTCTGCTGGACCGGCAGCGCTGCACCGCTGATGCGGATGCGGGCGCCCACGGCCTGCGTGTTAGGCGCGTTGCCGGCCAGCCGCACCGCGACGCGCGGTCCCGGGGCGTCGTTGCGGAGCAGCAGCGCGGGGGCTCCCAGCCGGTTGACTACGACGTCGAGATCGCCGTCTCCGTCGAGATCGGCCGCGGCCATGGCGTGCGAGATGTCCGCTTCCGTTCCGAAGCCCCATGGTTTGCTCAGGTCCTCGAAGGTGAGGTCGCCGCGATTGCGGTAGGCGACGTTGGGGAGCGGGAGCCGGGGATACTCGAAGAAGTGGCGCTGCCAGGGGACGCCGTCGAAGCCGCTCTGGAGACGCTCCTGGGTGTCCGCGTCCATCACGTCCCGGACATGGCCGTTGGTGATGAGGATATCCTGCCAGCCGTCCAGGTCCACATCCAGGAAAAGCGTCGACCAGGACCACCCGCTCGCCTCGACCCCTGCATAGGATGCGATCTCGGCGAAGGTGCCGTCGCTCCGGTTGAGGTACAGCGTGTTGCGTTGCTGCTGAAGCTCGACCTGCATGCGGCCCGGCTGCTTGGGAAGCGCGGTGTGGGTCGGCATTTGGGTCGCGAGCCGGCGCGGCTCATTGCTGAGCATGTCCACCTCGAAGAGATCCGGCACCCCGTCCCCATTCACGTCTCCCGCGTCCATGCCCATGCCCGAATTGCTGCCCTGCCGCTGCACCGTCCAGTCGGCCAGGCGGAAACCGCCCCGCCCATCATTGATCCAGAGCTGATCGGGATCCTCGAAATCGTTGACGACATACAGCTCCGGCGCGCCGTCGCCGGTGAGATCGGCGAATCTCGCGTCGAGCCCGAAGGACTCCGGCTCGGCGGTGAGCGGGCGACCCGCCGCATCGAGGAAGCTCCCCGCGGTAAGCGGTACGCGAGTGAAGCGACCGCCGTCGTTCCGGTAGAAGTCGTCCGGCTCCGCGCGGATGCTGAGACTCCAGCCACCCATGTCCTCGCGGTTTACCACCCGATAATCGCGGCGATGCGCCGCGACGACCTCGTAACGGCCAGGGGACGGCTCCCGAACGAGCTGGTTGAAGGTCCGTTGCTGGGGGGAGAGGGAATCCACCGGGGTGTAGGGCTTGTAATTGGCGACGTAGAGCTCGAGATCGCCGTCCCCGTCCACATCCGCCAGCGCCGGGGTCGTGGCCCCCTTGCCGACCGGATCGATGCCGAGGTCCTCCCGGTGCTCGGTAAAGCGGGCCTGCCCGTTGTTGAGGAAGATTGCGTTGGGTCCGAGCGTGGCGAGCAGAATCAGATCGAGATCGCCGTCACCCTCGATATCTGCGAACGCCGCCCCGGTCGCATGCCGATCTGGCGCGGCCACGCCGGCACGCTGCGTGATGTCCTCGAAACGCCAATTCCCCAGGTTGCGATAGAGCGCGCTCCCGCCCTCGGTACGCGCGAGGAACAGGTCGACCAGTCCGTCGCCGTCGACGTCACCGAGCGCGACACCGGCGCCCTGGCCGAGAATGCGATTGCCCAGCAGGACCGAGTCGCGCAGCGTGTTCTCGAAGCGAACTCCGGTGCGCTCGGCCGACATGCGGGTAAAGCCGGGCTTGCCGCGAGGGACTGCAAGCTCGCGCCAGCGGTATCCTGCCTCGTCATGCCAGGGAGGAGTCGGGGGCTGCTCGGGTGCGCAGGCGAGCGCCAGGCAGAGCACCAGCGGCGTCCCGGTATGCAGGAATCGCATATGGATGGGAAATCTAGTCCGCCAACTGCTTGGCTTCGTCCCACAGCCGATCCAATAGTTCGAGTCCAGCCGAGTGCACCTGGATGCCGCGCTCGGCCGCCAGCCGCTCGAGAGTCGCGAAACGCTCCCGAAATCTGGTGTTGGCGCGCTCGAGCGCCGGTCCGGGGCGTACTCCGACTTTACGGGCGAGGTTCACGACCGCGAAAAGCAAATCACCGATCTCATGCTCGAGGCGACCGGGATCCTGTTCCGCTTCGACCTCGAGCAGCTCCTCGCGAACCTTTGCGGCGGGCCCCGCGCTGTCCGGCCAATCGAACCCGACAGCGGCGGCGCGTTCCTGCAGCCGGAAAGCCAGCAACAGCTCCGGCAGGGTCGGCGGCAACCCCTCCAGTGCACCTCGCGCACCCGCCTCCTTGCGCTTCAATGCTTCCCAGCCCGCTTGCGGTCCCAGATCGAACAGTTGGGGATGTCTGCGCTTCATCTTCGTTTCGAGGTCGGTCGCCGCGTCGTCCGCCGTGAACTCTGCCTTTTCTTCGGCGAGAACGAGCTGCCAGGCGAGATGCAGCAGAAGATCGGCGACCTCATCGCGGATGGCCGTGGGATCCGCGAGGCCGAGAGCTTGGTCGAGTTCGTGTACCTCCTCGACGAGATAGGGACGCAGCGTTTCCCGGGTCTGAATCCGGTCCCACGGGCAGCGGATTCGCAGCTCGCGAACCATCGCCATTGCGCGTCCAAGCGCTGAATTCTCTTGCATTTAGCCTCCGTGTCCCATATCGTATCTGCTGCCGTGACCAAGTTAATCCCCAAGCCTCCGGAGCGTGCCTGGCTCGACGTCGATCTCGCTGCGCTGACTCGCAACGCCCGCCGATTTCAGGAGCTTCTCAAAGTCCCACTGCTTCCGATGGTAAAGGCGAATGGTTACGGACTGGGCGCGCTGGCGGTCACGCGGGCGCTCGAGGAAGTTGTGCCCTGGGGCTACGGTGTCGCGACGGCAGCCGAGGGCGCGGAGCTCCGCAAGGGCGGGATCACCCGGCCGATCGTGGTCTTCACTCCGCTGCTCCCCAATGCGGACTCGGTCGCGGAGCTGCAGGCGACTGGGCTCCGTCCCGTCATCGGCGATCTCGCTGCTCTCACCGCCTGGGTCGCTGGCGGTGGCGGCCCGTTTCATCTGGAGATCGACACCGGTATGAGTCGCTGCGGCTTTCGCTGGCACGATGGGGAGGCAATCGAGGAACTCCGCGCGCGACTTCCAAACCTTCCGGATTGGGAAGGGGTGTTCACCCATTTTCACTCAGCGGACACGGATCGGGAGAGCAGCCTCGAGCAGCTGAAGCGCTTCGAGGCTGTGTTGCAGGGCCTCGGCTTGCGGCCGCCACTCGTGCATTTCTCCAACAGCGCTGCGGCCGGTCTCACCCTGGAAGCAAGCGCCGACCTGTCCCGGCCGGGCATCTTTCTCTACGGCGGTAGAGCGGGCTCGCTCGAACCGGAGCCGGTGGCCAGGCTGCAGGCTAGAGTGGTGGGACTCCGGCGGCTGCGTCCGGGCGACACCGTGAGCTACGGGGCCGAGGCCTGTGTGAAGAGCGAGACCACGATCGCCACCCTGTCGATTGGGTACGCGGATGGAGTGCCACGAGCCTTGGGTAGCCGAGGGCTGGTCGAGCTGGGCGGCGTCAGCGTGCCGATCGTAGGCCGCGTCACCATGGACATGCTGATGGTCGATGTCGAGGACACCCCGGTCGCCGTGGGTGACGTGGCGACCTTGTTCGGCGGGCTCGTGTCGCTGGATGAGCAGGCGGCGCTTGCGGGCACCGTCTCCTACGAGCTGCTCACCAGTCTGTCGGCGCGGGTCGAACGCCATTACCAGGACTCATGAATCCCCACTTCGCTTCGCTCGTGCTCGGACTGGCCCAGCAGGCGGAGGCGGCCATGCAGGGGCAGCTGCCTCCGGGAACCGAGCAGCTCGGCGGGCAGCTGAACGCCCGCCAGGTGGCGCAGACGTTGATCGATACGCTGGGGATGCTGCAGAGCAAGACGGAGGGGAAGCTCGCGCCCGACGAGCAGCAGCTCCTCGACGCAACGCTCACCGCAGTACGCTTCCGGTTCGTCCAGACAGGAACCCACTGAGATGGCGCGTCGTGCCGCGATCATCGTCCTCGACGGGTTAGGGATCGGGCCGGCGCACGATACCGAGGCCTATGGCGACGCGGGCAGCGCCACCCTCGGCAACGTGCTGCGGGCATCCGGCGGCCTGGCATTGCCCAATCTGGAGCGATTGGGGCTCGGCTGTTGCGCGCCGCTCAGCGGAGTGGCGGCCGTTCCCGCGCCGCAAGCAGCGTACGGCACCGCGCAGCCCGCGAGCGCAGGGAAAGACAGCATCACGGGCCACTGGGAGATTTGCGGCGTCATCCTCAAGCGACCGTTTCCTACCTATCCCAGGGGATTCCCGGCCGAGGTGATCGCTGAATTCGTACGGCGCACCGGACGCGGCGTCCTGGCCAACAAGCCGGCGTCGGGCACCGCGATTCTCGAAGAATTCGGGGCGCAGCATCAGCAGAGCGGCAAGTGGATCGTCTATACCTCAGCGGACAGCGTCTTCCAAGTGGCCGCGCACGAGGAAGTGGTGCCGCTGCACGAGCTCTATGCCGCTTGTGCCGCCGGACGCGACATGCTGCGCGGCGAGCATGGCGTTTCCCGGGTGATCGCCCGTCCGTTCGTAGGACCGCCCGGCCATTACCGGCGGACGCCCAACCGCAAGGATTTCAGCCTGGAGCCCGTCGGCACCACGCTGCTGGACCGGCTCGACGAGCTGGACATTCCCCGAGTCGGGGTCGGCAAGGTGGATGATCTGTTCGCGGGGCGGGGCATTACCAGTACGCATACTCCCACCAACGCTGACGCCTACGGGCTGATCCTCGCCGCTCTTACCAGCATGTCAGGGGGCCTCCTGCTGGCCAACGTGATCGAATTCGATCAGAGCTGGGGCCACCGGAATGACGTTCCGGGCTTCCTGGCGGGCCTCGAGGAGCTGGACCGCGCGCTGCCCGGCCTGCTCGAGGCCGCGCAAGCGGAAGACCTGATTATCTTTACGGCGGATCACGGAAACGACCCTACGACTCCCTCGACCGATCATTCGCGGGAGCGGGTGCCGATCCTGGTCTACGGGCCGCGAGTCGGGGCTGTCTCTCTGGGAGAACGAGCGACCTTTGCCGATATCGGACAAACGGTCGCCGACTTTCTGGGAGTTGCCCCGCTCGCGGCCGGTACGTCTTTTCTCCCTGAGGTCTGGCGTGGGTGATCGCCTGGTCGAGGCCGCGCGCGCAGCGCAGCAACACGCGTACTGTCCCTACTCGCACTACCGGGTGGGTGCGGCGCTGCTTACGGAAGACGGTAGAGTTTTCGTCGGCTGCAACGTCGAGAACGCCTCCTACGGGCTCACCGTGTGCGCCGAGCGCTCCGCAGTGTTTACCGCGGTAAGCTCGGGCGCGCGACAGTTCCGCCGGATCGTCGTGGCCACGGACTCCGAGCCACCTGCGCCGCCCTGCGGCGCTTGCCGCCAGGTCCTGGCGGAATTCGGGGCCGAGCTCGAGGTCGAATCCGTGGGTCCGACCCAGACCAAACGCTGGCGTATCGGTGAACTGCTTCCCGACGCCTTCTCGAAGGAGATTCTGCAGTGAAGGGGCATTTCGTGTTTAGCGCGATGGTGGCGGTCGCGGCGGCGGCAACCGCCTGCCAGGAAAAGCTCGCTACGCCCAGTGACTGTCCCGAGCTCTGTCCGGGAACGGGCCTGATCGTTCGCGATACCATCCTCACGGCACTCCTGGGGCAGGACAGCACGTTCACCGGCTACCTGAGCGCAGACCAGGTGGGGGCTCTGCTGGTCTCGAACGGGCTCGCTGCGGGAGAAGCGCGCGCCTTTGCGGTCTTTCCTAAGCGTGGCGACAGCGTGTCGGTGGACACCCAGCTGCGCCCCTACACCATTGATTCGGTGGTGTTCGTGCTCAGTCTGATTGCGCGCGACACGGCGGTTCACGACCTGCGGCTCATCCTGCATCGGATTCCGGCGACCGTGGACACGACCACGAGCTTTGCGGAGCTCGACGGCCTGCTCACACCCGAGAGCCTGATTGATTCCGTCCTGGTCGCGGACACGCTCAAGAACGGCGCGGTTCGCGTCGTGCTGACGCCAGAAGAGCTGGAACGGATTGCTCCGCTCGAAGCGGACAGTGGAAGGCGTGGCATCGGGATCCGGCTCAATGCCGCCGGTCCGACCGGCGTGCGGCTCGGATCGGCCAACAGCGGATTCAATCCTCCCCTGTTCACCACCTATGTGCATGCGGACGTCTCCGATACCGCAAAGCAGCGGCAGCAGATCACCCTGGCACCGAACCTCTCGAACTACGTCCTGCAGCAACCGCCGCCGCCGGGGCCCGACGTGCTCTTTCTGGGAGGACGCTCCGGATCCCGGGTATTGCTCCGCTTCAATCTGCCGGCTGCTCTCAAGGACTCCGCCGCGGTAGTCCGCGCAACGCTGGAGCTCACGCCCGCCGGTCCGCTCAAGGGGCTGCCGAATGACCCGGGAGAGTTGCAGATCCGCGGAGTCCTGGTCGATCTGGGCGCCAAGTCTCCCGCCTTGGGGAGCATCGCGGCCGTAGCCGCCCTGCCAGCCGGGGCCACGGACATTCAGAGTGCGGACCTGCGCAGCGTCGTCGCCACCTGGTTCGGCCCGAACGGAGCCACTCCCACGATCCTACTGGGCCTTGCGCCCGACGGAGGCACCTTCTCCCGCCCGGAATTCTTTTCCACCTTGGCCCCGAGCGGAGCGCCACGGCTCCGGCTCACCTATGCGCTTCCCACCCGGCCGGGACAGCCGTAATGCGGCGAATCGGACTGCTGACTCTGTTCGCGGGCCTCATGAGCACCGGAGTGGCGGCAGCCCAGTCATCTCAATTCGGCGCGCGCGGGCTCGGCCTGCCCCTGCGACCTTTCTCGGTGCGGGCCAGCGCGACCGGGGGAGCATTCGGGCTCTTCGACGCCGAGTCGGCGCTCAACCCCGCTTCGATCGGCTTGCTGGCCCGCTTGAACGCAAGTTTCCAAACGGTCCAGAGCTGGCGCCATTCGGAGAATCCCGCTGGAAGCGCCTCGGCTCGCGACAACCGCTACCCCGGCGTGTTCGTGGCGGGTCCGCTCGGCGGAACCCGATTCGCCCTTGCCCTCAGTGCGAGCGGCTATACCGACCGTAATTTTTCGCTCGTCTCGCAGGATACGGTGGTCCTGCGCGGGGTGCCCGTTGGGGTCACCGACACGCTGGGCTCACAGGGTGGCATCAGCGATCTCCGGCTGGCGATTGCCTGGAGGCAATCCCAGAAGGTGCAATGGGGTCTCGGTATCCACCTGCTGACCGGCTCGAACCGAATCACCAGCCACCGGGTCTTCTCCGATACCGCGTATGCCGGGGTCTCCGAGAACAACACGGTTTCCTATCTCGGCTTCGGCGCATCGGCGGGAATCGTGGCGCGAGTCGGCCGAATGGTGACGCTCGCCGGGATGCTCCGCGCAGAAGACCACATGCACGTGCAGCGCGACACCAGCCGCTTCGGGGACACCAAGCTTCCGCTGACTGCATCGGGAGGCATCCGCGTCCTGCTGGGTGAGCGAGTCCAGCTCAGCGGGAGCGCGCTCTTCCGCAACTGGTCGGTGGCCGATGCCGATCTGGTGGCGCAGGGTGGCGTCGGCAGCGTGAACACCACGGAGTTCTCCGGCGGCGTCGAAATCCTCACGAACGCCCGTCGCCCGTCTCAGCTTCCCATTCGCATGGGGGCCTTTCATGCGAGGCTGCCGTTTCCGCTGCAGCGAGGCGAAAATGTCTCCGAAACCGGAATCTCGCTCGGGAGCGGGCTACGCTTCGGCGGGGACCGGGCCGGACTCGAGGCGGCGCTCGCCCGGGTCTGGCGCAAGGGCGCTCCAGGCTTCAGCGAGCATGCCACGCTGCTGACCCTCGGAATTTCGCTCCGCCCATGAAGCGCATCTACATCGAGACCTACGGCTGCCAGATGAACGTGGCCGACAGCGAGCTCATGCTCGGTGTCCTCGTCGCCCAGGGCTACAGTCCGACCAGCTTCCCCGAAGATGCCGACGTCATGCTGGTGAATACCTGCGCCGTGCGAGACAACGCCGAGCAGCGGGTTATCGGCCGGGTGGGAGAGCTCATGCGCTACAAGCGGCCCGGGACCGTCCTCGGCGTCGTCGGTTGCATGGCGCAGCGGCTGGGCCCGCTCCTGCTGGAGAAGGTGCCCAGGGTGGATCTGGTCGTCGGGCCCGACGCATATCGGAACCTTCCGGAGCTGCTCAACGTCGCCCTCGGCGGCGGCCGGGCCGCCGATACCGAGTTTCGCTCCTGGGAGCATTATGAGGATGTTCCGGCGGTCCGGCTCCCCGGTCCCTCCCAGTTCGTCACCGTGCAGCGGGGTTGCGATTATAAGTGCACGTTCTGCATCGTTCCGTATACCCGGGGGCGCGAGCGAAGCCGTAAGCTGGAAGAGGTGGTCCGCGAGGTCCGGGAACTCTGCGAGAGCGGCACCAGTGAAATCACCCTCTTGGGTCAGACCGTCAACTCCTATCACGACGGGACCCACGATTTTGCCGATCTGCTCCGCGCCGTCGGGGCGCTGGATGGAATCCGGCGGCTGCGGTTTACCAGTCCGTACCCGACCGATTTCTCCGAGCGGGTCATCGCGGCGATGGCGGAGACGCCGGCAGTATGCGAGCACGTTCACCTGCCGGCACAGAGCGGCTCAAATGCCGTGCTGCGCCGGATGCTGCGGCGCTACACCCGGGAGCGCTATCTCGAAGTGGTGGCCCGCCTGCGGGAAGCCATCCCCGGCATCACCTTGAGCACCGATCTCATCGTGGGGTTCCCGGGAGAGATCGATGGGCAGTTCGAGGAGACGCTCACCCTGGTTCGCGAAGCGGCCTTCGATGACGCCTACACCTTCCGGTATTCGGTCCGAGAGGGAACTCCGGCGGTCAAGTTGCATGATCATGTCCCGGAAGCGCGCGCCGGCGAGCGCTTACAGGTTCTGATCGAAGCCGTGCGGGCGCAGGCACGCGCTCGCAACCTGGCGCGGGTGGGGTCGGTGGTCGAAGTGCTGGTCGAGCGGCCCGCCAAGCGAGGTACCCTGATGCTGGGCCGGACGCGCGGCAATCATCTGGTGCTGCTGGATGTGCCGGCGGAGGCGATCGGCCAGTATCATCGCGTCAGGCTTACCGGCACGACCGGCTCGACGTTTGCAGGCACGCTGGTTGCTCCCGAGCTTTTGGTCCTGACATGATGATTCACAACAAGATCGAAGAGCACGCGCAGGAAGCCTACGTCGCGCTTCGCAGCCACTTTCCGGATTTTTGCGGCTGCGAGGTCTGCCATGCCGATGTGCTGGTGTATGCACTCAACCGGCTGCCGGCCCGCTACGTCGCCAGCCAGGAAGGCCGCGTGATCACGGAGCTCAATCTCGACAAGCAACAGAACCGCGCCGGTATCGATGTGGCCCTGATGGAGGGCTTTCGTAAAGTGATGGCCTCACCCCGCTGCAAAGAGCAGGGGAAGCGGGCCGGTACGCCGTGAGTCCGTGGTGGAGCCCTTGAGGCTCCCGCCCGCCATTCTGCTGGTCCTGGTATTCGAGGCCGGTCTCGCGACCGGCCTCTCGCGTTTTCCGGCTCCCAGTCTCGTCCTGTTCACCGCGGCGGCGGCGGCGCTGGTGCTTCACCGGCGAAGCCATGACTGGCTTCCGGCGGTGCTGCTACTCGGATTCGTCCTGGGCACTGTCAGCCGGGCGACGAGTGAGCACTCCTGCGCGGCCCGGCTACCAGCGGCTCCGCTTTCGCTCGCGGTGGAATTGCTCGAGCCTGCGTCGGACGGGGTGGCCGCCGCCAGACCGCTGGGGCGTTCCTGCAGCGGCTGGATCGCAGTCAGGTTCCGCGCGGACAAGCTCTTGCCTGCCGGTACCCGGTGGATAATCGAGGGACGCTGGATTCCAGAGCGTCGCTTCGGTGGCCGCCCCAGCGGGTTGCTCGTCGTACGGAAATACTTCCCCCGCCCGAGCTCCCCGGGTCCGGTTGCCGAGCTGCGCACCTGGTTGACGCGCAGCACGAAAAAGTTGTACGGCACTCGGGCCGGACTAGTAGACGCGCTACTGGTCGGGAGCCGGGGCGGAATCGACCCTGAGCTCAAGGCCGCGTTCGCGCGCTCTGGCCTGGTGCACCTGCTCTCGATCAGCGGCTTTCATGTCGGAATCATCTTTGGCTGGGCGCTGTTGGCACTGCGGCTACTGCGAGTGCGCCGGGGAGCGGCAGCCGCGGCGGCCACCGTGCTGATGCTCCTCTACGTGACGTTTCTCGGCTGGCCCGCGCCAGCCGCACGCGCCTCGCTGCTCTGCGCCGTCGGGGCCGCGTCATTCGCGCGGCAACGCCATCCCCGCTCCTTCGCGCTGCTGGCACTCACCTGCCTGGGGGTTACCCTGCTCGATCCCTGGGCGCTGTTCGATCTCGGCGGCTGGCTCTCCGCCGCGGCGTTCTGGGGAGCCATGGCCTTTACCCGGTGGAGCGATCGCGCCGGCGGTCAGGGCGGCAGGTGGCTGGCACCGCGGCGCATGCTCTTCGCCTCCTCCGGCGCAACCCTCGCTACCGCGCCGCTTACCGCCAGCGCATTCGGCTCGGTGCCGCTCGCGGGCATCGCCCTGAATTTTGCGGCGATTCCGCTCGCCGCTCTCGCGGTGCCTGCGGTGCTCGGCAGCGTGGTCAGCTTCCCGGTGCTGCCAGCTCTCGCGGTGGCGCTTGCTGCTGGCGGCGGACTGGGGCTTGCCGGGCTGGAAACTCTGGCGCGCGCGGGGAGCGTGCTGCCGCTCGGGGTAGCTCAAAGCGCGGGTGGGCCGCTCGCCGCGGTGCCCTGGGTCGCGGCACTCGGCCTCGCCCTCTGGGCAATGGGGCGGCGCAATACCTCGCGGCGCGCGGCGCTTCGCGCGGGGTGGATCCTCGCCGCGGGCGCTGTCGTCAGCGCGCTGCCGGCACGCCGCCTGCTTTCGGCTGACGAGGGCAGCCGGCTCACGCTACATTTCCTCAGTGTAGGGCAGGGAGACGCCGCCCTGATTCGAACCCCTTCGGGCCGCTGGATTCTCATCGACGCGGGCCCGGCCGACGGGCGGCACGATGCCGGACGGGACATCATCCGGCCCTTTCTGATCCAGCACGGCGTAACCCGGCTCGCCGCGTTCGTGCTGTCCCATGCCCACCTGGATCATGTTGGCGGTGCCCTCGCGGTGCTGCGCGACGTGCCGGTCGACCTGATCCTGGAGCCCGCGGAGCCGGTGGCCGAGCCGCACTATCTGGGATTGCTCGACCTGGCCGCCGAGCGGGGGTATCGCTGGATCGCGGGGCGAGCGGGCGATTCGCTCGCGATCGACGGCGTGAGCATTCGCCTGCTGCACCCCGACACCACCTGGGCGCGCTGGCGCGAAGATCTGAATGATGACTCCGTCGTCTTGCTGGTGCGATCGGGTGCGTTCGAGGCCGTCTTCGCGGGTGATCTCGGCGTGCGGGCCGAGTCCCTGCTGGCGGGCAGAGTGGGCAGAGTGGATTTGCTGAAGGTGGGGCATCACGGCTCGGCGGGATCCAGCGGTGGGGCCTGGCTCAAAGAGCTCAGCCCCAAGGCCGCCGTCGTGAGCGTCGGCCCGAACCGCTACGGACATCCCTCGCCAGCGGCGCTGCGACGGCTGGCGCTGGCAGGCGTTGCGGTCTGGCGGACCGACCGGGACGGCACCGTGCGCGTCACCGTGCTGGATTCGAGCATGCTGGTGCGCGGCCGCCGCGCGGCACGGCAGTATCCTTTGCGACCCTGAGGAGACGGCATGGCGCTCCCGGAAACATCCGTTATTACGATCGAGCGGTTCATCATCGAGCAGGAGCGGCTTTATCCCGAGGCCACGGGCGAGCTCTCCAATCTGCTCTATGACATCGCGCTGGGCGCGAAGATCATCGCCGCGGCCGTGCGACGAGCCGGGCTGCTCAACATCCTGGGTTCCGCGGGTGCGATGAACATTCAGGGGGAGGAGCAACAGAAGCTCGACGTCTTCGCTAACGAAGCGCTCAAAAACTCCATGAGCCATACCGGGCGGGTCTGCGTGATGGCCTCGGAGGAGGACGAAGAAGTCATTACCACCGACGGCAACGGCCCGCGGGGAAAGTACGCGGTGCTCTTCGATCCGCTCGACGGCTCCTCCAACATCGACAACAACAATCCGGTCGGGACGATCTTCAGCATCTATCGCAGGTTGTCGATGGAGGGCAATGGTACGCTGAACGACGTGCTGCAGCCGGGCCGGAACCAGGTGGCCGCGGGTTACGTGATGTACGGGTCGAGCGTGATGATGGTCTACACCACCGGCCAGGGCGTCCACGGCTTCACGCTCGACCCCACGATCGGCGAATTCGTGCTCTCGCATCCGGATATTCGCACGCCGGAGTCCGGGATGTACTACAGCGTCAACGAGAGCTACTTCGCGCGCTGGTCCGAGCCCGTGCAGCGCGCGGTGCGCGGCTTTCACGGGGACTTTCCCGAGCGAATCCCGGCCAAGAACAGCCGCTACATCGGCGCGCTGGTTGCCGACTTTCACCGCAACCTGGTGTCCGGCGGCGTGTTCCTGTATCCGGCGGAAACCTCGAAGCCCCGGGGCAAGCTGCGGCTCTGCTACGAAGCCAGCCCGCTCGCATTCATTGCCGAGCACGCGGGGGGCGCGGCCACCGACGGCCTGAATCGCATCCTCGACCTGGTGCCCACCGAGCTGCATCAGCGGACGCCCCTGGTCATCGGGTCGAAGCGTGACGTGGAGTTCGTCGCGGAAGTGCTCCGCGAGAGCCGGGCTTGAACCCTTCGCTGCTCCCGGTCAAGCCGCTTTACGGTCCCGCCGACTGGTCCGGCGACCCGGGCGAGCCCGGGGTCTGGCCCTATCTGCGCGGCATCCAGCCGACGATGTATACCGGCCGGCTCTGGACGATGCGCCAGTACGCCGGCTTCGGCACCGCCGAGGAAACCAATCGGCGTTTTCGCGCCCTGCTGGCGGCGGGACAGACCGGGCTCTCCACCGCCTTCGATCTACCGACCCAGATGGGCTATGACTCCGACCATCCCATGGCGGCCGGCGAGGTAGGGCGCGTCGGGGTGGCCATCGATACGGTTGAGGACCTCGCTCAGCTGTTCGAGGCTATCCCACTCGATCAGGTCTCCACCTCGATGACGATCAACGCGACGGCCGCAATCCTGCTCGCGATGTACGTCGTGGTGGGCGAGGAGCGGCGGATTCCGCGCGCCAAGCTGTCCGGCACCATTCAGAACGACATCCTCAAGGAGTACATCGCCCGCGGTACCTACATTTTCCCCGCCGAACCGTCGCTCCGCCTTGTCGCGGACAGCTTCCGTTTCGTGATCGAGGAAAGGATGAGCTTCAACCCGATCTCGATCAGCGGCTATCACATGCGCGAGGCCGGGGCGACGGCGGTGCAGGAGGTGGCCTTTACGCTGGCCAACGCCTGCGAGTACGTGACGCGGGCCCTCGCGCAGGGCCTCCGGATCGAGCAATTCGGGCCCCGGCTCTCTTTCTTTTTTGCCGCGCACAACGATTTGTTCGAGGAGGCCGCCAAATTCCGGGCGGCGCGCCGGCTCTGGGCTCGGGTGGCCCGGGAGCGCTTCGGCGCGGACGATGCGACCTGCAAGCTGCGCTTCCATACCCAGACCGGCGGGGTGACTCTCGCGGCGCAGCAGCCCCTGAACAATGTGGTGCGGGTCGCGGTACAGGGCCTGGCGGCGACGCTGGGGGGAACCCAGTCGCTGCATACCAACGGCTATGACGAGGCGCTCGCCCTCCCGTCCGAGGAGGCGGCGACGCTTGCGCTGCGCACCCAGCAGATCCTGGCCTACGAAAGCGGGCTCTCGCGCACCGTGGATCCACTCGCGGGGAGCTATTACGTCGAATCGCTCACCGACCGGATCGAAAGGGACGCCCTCGCGTTGCTGCAAGAAGTGGATGCTCTCGGGGGCGCCGCCCGTGCCATCGAGGCGGGCTTCTTTCAGCAGCGGATCGCCGAGAGCGCCTATGAGCTGCAGAAGGCGCTCGAGCGGGAGGACGTGGTCGTCGTCGGGGTGAATCGCTTTACCAGCGAGGAGCCCCCGCTGCAGATCGCGCATCCGGAGTACCGCGACCTGGAGGCGCGCCAGAAGGAAAGGCTCGCCGCCGCCCGCTCCCGGCGCGATGGCGCCGCAGTGGGAACCGCCCTGGCCCGTCTCGAGGCGGTTGCCCAGGGCCGCGACTCGCTGCTGCCGCCGATCATCGACGCGGTCCGGGTGCGGGCGACGCTGGGCGAGATCAGCGACACCCTCCGCTCCGCCTGGGGAACCTACCGACCCTAGCCGTGGAGGACACCTGACCCTGACTCCGGTCACCCATCATCTCCTGGTGCCGCGCACCGCGCGCTACGTCACTGCCGGCGAGATCGAAGGAGCCTCCGAGCTCTGGTTCCTGCTGCACGGCTACAGCATGCTCGCCGCCTCCTTCCTCCAATGGTTCGAGCCGGCAATGCGGCCGGGCCGACTCCTGGTCGCGCCGGAAGGCCTCTCACGGGCCTATTTCGAGGAGAAGGGAATCCGCCGGGTCGGGGCGTCCTGGATGACCAAGGAAGACCGTGACGTCGAGATCGAGGATTACGTGCGGTACCTCGACGTGCTCGCGGAACAGCTTCAGCTCGCGACCGCCGCTGACGCGCGGATAGAGGTGCACGCCTTCTCGCAGGGAACCGCCACCGCCTGTCGTTGGGTCGCGTTCGGCCGCCCGAGAGTCGCTCGGCTGGTTCTCTGGGGCGGTGGCGTTCCGCCCGACCTTCCGCTGGACCGTTACGGCGCGGCGCTCACTCGCGCGGGCCTTACCATCGCGATCGGCACGCGCGACCCCTACATCACCGAGCAGGAGGTCGATCGGGAACAGGCCCGGCTGGCCGCGGCCGGTCTGCTGCCGACCGTGCACCGCTTCGCGGGAGGCCACCGCGTGGAACCCGCTCTGCTCCGCACCTTCGCCGAGGAGGCCGCATGACTGCGCAGGCCAGCTCGCTCGCGGCCATTTTCGTCCGCGAGCTCAACACGCTTCGCATGGAGATCGAGGCGTATCCCTCCGACGCCGAGCTGTGGCGGGTGGTGCCGGGGATCAGCAATTCCGGGGGAACCCTCGCCCTCCATCTGGCGGGCAATCTGCAGCATTTCATCGGGGCGATTCTCGGCGGGAGCGGCTACCTGCGCGACCGGGACGCGGAGTTTGCCTCGCGCGATGTGTCGCGCGCGGAGCTGGTGCGCCAGGTCGACGAGGCGAGCGCGGAGGTGCAGCGGACCCTGGAACAGCTGGATCCCGCCGCGCTCGAGCGCACCTATCCGCAACCGGTTGCCAACGTGCGGGTCACGACCGCAGATTTTCTCACTCACCTGGCCAGTCATCTGGCGTATCACCTCGGCCAGGTCAACTACCACCGCCGCATCCTGACGGGTGGGGCTCCCCTGAGCGGGGCGCTTTCCCCCACTCGGCTGGCCTCGGCCACGGCCGTGCAGTCAGGGTAGTCTACCGGGATGGGCGCCACGTGCAGGGCGCTGACGCGCCACTTGAGGTAACCTTCAGCCAGCCCGGGCTCGGCTCCCCGGAATCTCAAGCATCCCCCTGGAGGATTTCGTATGCTGGAACGTAGAGGCTTTCTGGGCGCGTTGCTCGGAGTGAGCGCGGCTCCGTGGCTGGTCGGAAGGTCGACTTTCCGACCTTCCGCCGAGAAGTGGGACCTGTCATGGCTCGACGGCCTGACCGGAAAGCACAAACAGGTCTTCGACTTCAGCAATCTTGAAATGGGGCTCGTGGTGGTCAAGAACTGGTATGATGCCCACGAGGAAGTATTTGGCCTCAAGCACCCGGAGGTGAACGCGGTGGTGGGAATCGCTACCCGCGGCTTTCCAGTCAACGCGAGCGATCAGCTCTATCAGAAGTTTCCGATCGGGGAGCTCTGGAAGGTAAACGATCCGGAAACCGGCAAGCCCGCCTTGCGGAACACGTTTCTAGAAGGCGGGAAGACTGCTCCTTTCATCGGTGCGGGCGTCCGGGCTCTGCAGGCGCGGGGCGCCATCTTCTGGATGTGCAATAACGCCCTTCATGGTGTGGCCAGCCGGATCGGTGACGCGGTGAAGCGTCCGGAGCCAGAGGTATATCAGGAGCTCAAAGCCGGACTGAATCCTCGTGTGATTCTGATACCGGCGCACACGCTGCTGCTCGGCTTGTGCCAGGACCGTGGTTGTGCCTACGAATCCCTTTGAGGAAGAGAACCCGAATGTTCGGACGTAACGCGATTGCGCTCTCGCTGTTTGCCGCCCCGCTGGCTGCACAGGCGCCCACTCCCCCGAGCGAGCTGCAGATTGCCGCGGCAGTTTCGGTGCTGCCGGCTGAGGAGCGGGCGGGCGCGAGCGTGCTGGGCTATGATGCCGGCGGCAAGCTGATCGTGCTCCGCAACGGCACCGGCGAAATGACCTGCCTGGGTCACAACCCGACAGAGAAGGCCTTCCACGTCGCCTGCTATCACAACTCAATGGAGCCGTTCATGGCCCGGGGCCGGGAGCTGCGCGCGGCGGGCGTGAAGGATCCCGAAGTGGACTCGGTTCGCTTCCGCGAAGTGAGGGAAGGAAAGCTCGCGATCCCGAAGGGACCGTCGATCATGTACCAGTACTTTGGGGGAGCCTTCGACGCGGCCAAGAACGAGGTGAGCGGAGCGCGGTTACTCTACGTCGTGTACATCCCTTTCGCGACGGCACAGTCCACCGGGCTCTCGGCAAAGCCCTCGCAGTACACCCCGTGGATCATGTGGCCTGGTACGCCCAAGGCCCACATCATGTTCTCGCCACGGATGTAGGCGGCTAGGGGGCGACCGTGATCATGATCGAGGTCGCTGCCGGAGAGCCGGCTGGGGAAACGCTGAACGTGATGGTATAGGTGCCGCCCTTGGTGATCTTCAGATTGGTATACGTCGCGACCCCCTGAGGGTCAGTCGTCACTACGGTCGTGCCGCCCAGCCCGCCACCGGATCCGCTCACGTTGTTGAGTGTCGCGGCTACCGTGACACCGCCCACTCCATTGCCGGCGGCATCGCGCACCTGAATGATCGGCTGCTCTGACGGTAGGAAGGCCATGTTGGTGATGGCAACCGACGGAGGCTCCCGCGTGATGGTGAGCTGGCTCGCGGGACCAGCCGTCAGGGTGATGGTGTTGGAGACCACAGTCGGAACGCCGGAGGCCGAGAAGCTCAAGGTCCGGTCTCCGATGGTGCCGCTGATCGAGAGGTCGGTAAAGCTGGCCAAGCCGTTCGCATCGGACGTCACAGTTGCGGTTCCCCCGAGGGTACCTCCCCCCGAAGCAATCGCCGCAGTGACGGCCACACCCGGCACCGGAAGATTAGCGGCATCCAGTACCTGGACGACCGGCTGAGTTGGGAAGGCAACCCCGCTCTGCGCTGAGCTGGATGGCTGGGTCGTGATGCTGAGCTTGCTCGGCGGTCCCACAGCCGTAACGGTGATCGGCTGTGAAGTGACCGACGGAAGCGAGCCCGCGCTGAAACTCAGTGTGTAAGTACCCGAAGGGCCCGTGATCGAGAGATCGGTAAAGCTCGCGGCCCCGCTTGCAGTCGAGGTCGCGGTCGCCGTTCCGCCCAGGGTTCCGCCGCCCGACGCGATTGCCGCCGTCACCGCAATTCCGCCTACCGGATTGCCTGAAGCATCGCTGACCTGAATCACCGGCTGCTGCGGGAAGACCACTCCGCTCTGCGCGCTGCTCGAGGGCTGGGTCGTGATGCTGAGCTGACTTGCCGGACCAGCGGTCAGGTTGATGGAGTTCGAGGTCGCCGTCGGGAAGCCCGAAGCGCTGAAGCTCAGGGTGCGGGCTCCCACGGTGCCGCTGATCGAAAGATCGGTGAAACTGGCGACGCCGTTCGCGTCGGATGTCGCCGTGTTATTTCCACCGAGCGTGCCGCCGCCCGATGCGATCGCGACGGTGACTACCATTCCGCTCACCGGGTTATTCAACCCATCCTTGAGCGTGATGACCGGTTGCTGCGCAAAAACGACCCCGCTCTGTGCCGAGGAAGAAGGTTGGGTGGTAATAGTGAGCTGATTCGGTGCCGCCGTCACCGTGACGGTATTCGAGATCACCGTCGAGAGACCCGCGGCGCTGAAACTCAGGGTGCGGTCTCCCGCGGAGCCGGTGATCGACAGGTCGGTGAAGCTGGCCGCACCACTCGTGCTGGAGGTCGCGGTCGCCGTTCCGCCCAGAGTTCCGCCGCCGGAGGCAATCGCCGCCGTCACCACGACACCGCTCACCGGATTCCCTGAAGCATCGCTGACTTGAATCACCGGCTGCTGTGGGAAGACGGCTCCGCTCTGCACGCTGCTCGAGGGCTGGGTCGTGATGCTGAGCTGGCTTGCCGGACCAGCGGTCAGGTTGATGGAGGTCGAGGTCGCGGTTGGGAAGGCCGGCGCGCTGAAGCTCAGGGTGCGGGCTCCCACGGTGCCGCTGATCGAGAGATCGGTGAAACTGGCGATGCCGTTCGCGTCGGATGTCGCCGTTTTAGTTCCACCCAGCGTGCCGCCGCCCGATGCGATTGCGACAGTGACTAGGACCCCACTCACCGGGTTGTTCGACCCATTCGTGAGCGTGATGACCGGTTGCTGCGCGAAAACGACCCCGCTCTGTGCCGAGGAAGCAGGTTGGGTCGTGATCGTGAGCTGATTCTGTGGCGCTGTGACCGTGATGGGGTTCGAGGCCACGCTGACATATCCCGGCGCCGCGAACAGCAGCGTGCGATTCCCACTGCTGCCGGAGATGGAGAGATCGGTGAAGCTCGCGACTCCAGAAGCGTTGGTTGCGACGGTCGTGGTTCCTCCCAAGGTGCCGCCACCGGTTTGAATCGAGACGGTCACCAGCACATTGGCCTGCGGCACCGGATTGTTCGCCGCGTCGCGCAGCTCGATGACCGGCTGCTGCGGGAATACCTGACCGCTGGCGACGCTGCTCGAAGGCTGAGTGGTGATCGCGAGATTGGCGCCGGCGCCGGCCCCCAGGGTGATGGTATTGGAGAAGGCGCCCGTCAATCCGGTGCCCCCGAATGCCAGCGTGTACCCTCCGGAGGGTCCGGTCAGGCTCAGATTCGTAAAGCTCGCCAGGCCGCTGCCATTGGTGCTCACGACGGTAGTTCCGCCGAGGCTGGCTCCCGCCGGTCCGCTCGCGATGGAGGCGGTAATCGCGATGCCTGCCTGGGCTACGGCATTCCCGGACTGATCGCGGAGCTGCACCTGCGGCTGCTGCGCGAAGGCGACTCCGCTTTGCGCTGAGCTGGAGGGCTGCCTGGTGATGCTGAGAGAAGCAGGCGGCCCGGCGCTCAAAGCGATCGCCGCGGAGGTGACCGCCTGGATTCCGGAGGCGCTGAACGCGATCGTGTAGCTCCCGATGGTACCCGAGATGGAGAGGCTGGTGAACGACGCGGCGCCGGAGCTGCTGGTCACTACGCTCGTGGTTCCACCCAGAGAGCCGGGGCCCGACGCGATCGAGGCCGTGACCGTCACACCCGCCTGTGTCACAGGGTTTCCAGCGGCATCGACCAGCTGCAGCACAGGGGCTGGACTCAGCGCCACGCCATTCTGGGCGGTGGCAGGGGGCTGAACGCTGAATACCAGCTGGTTGGCGGCGCCCGCGGTCACATCGAACGGCGCGCTGGTCGCCGAGCTGAGGCCACTCGCAGTGGCAACCAGGGTGTACCCGGTGCCCGAGCGGTCCAGGCTCAGGTTGTTGAACGTGGCGATGCCGTTGATTGCCGCCACCGTCTTGGTGCCGTTCAGCGTCGCTCCGCTGGGATTGCTGCCCAGCGCAAGCGTGATGGAGTTGGTCGCGTCGGTCACCGTGTTCAGGAGATCGTCCTGGACGGCGACCCGGATGGCGGGCACCATGGTCTGACCTGCGATAGCAGGTCCAGGCTGCTGCACGAATCCCAGGCGGGTGGCCGGTCTCCGGGTGACCGTGATGCTGGAGGTGCCGGATTTTCCACCCGAGGTTGCCGTGATGGTGACCGGCCCGCCGACGGCTTGCCCGAGCACGAGGCCTGCCGTGGTCACGGGCGCAATGGTGGGCGCACTCGATTCCCACAGGAAGCTTCGGCCCGGAAGAATGGTTCCGCCCGCGTCGAACGCGGTCGCGCTGAGCTGCTTGGAGTCTCCGATGATCAGAGTAGCCTGGCTCGGCGTCACGGTGACGTGGTCCACCGGTATCGGGCTCACCGTGATGGCAGCGGTTCCCTGGACGCCCTCGATCGTTGCGCGGACTTGCACCGGGCCGCCGACGGCCAGGGCCCGGACCAGACCGGTCGAGGAGACCTCGACGAGGGCGGGCGCACTGGAAGACCAGCTCACGTTTCGTGCGGGCAGGACCAGCCCGCCAGCGGTCTTAGGAGTCGCTTCGAGCTGGAGCGTTTCCCCCGGCAGCAGAGTCCCGCTGGGTGGGGCGACTTCGACACTGGCAACGAGAAGGACGTCCGCGACGCTGCCCTCCGACCCGCAGCCAGCCGCCAGGAGGAGCGAAACGAGTCCGAGATATGGCAACGAACGCACTGCAGGCCGCAGCATCACAGACTCCGGCTCCAGATTAACGTCCCCAATGAAATCAACGAGGGTGCCTCGCAGGAGAGGAGACGGTCCCGAAGCTCAAGGTCGCACCGAAGCTCCCCCCGCGAAAGACGGTCCCGAAACCGGTCAGAGGCTCGCGCACGTGGCTGCATTGGCGTGCAGTTAGCGAGGTTGGCGCTTGAGGGAACAGGGCGGGATGGAGCTTGCTCGGAGGGCCGGGTGCGTGTCCTATAAGCCCAGGCCAAAGCCGGCCCGGAGCATCGCATAGCCCGAGGAGAGGCTGCTGGTGCTGCTGGAGAGGGCCGGAGCCTGGAAGAACTGCGCACCCAGGTCGGCACTGAGCCGGCTGCTCAAACGGAAGAGCAGGCCTCCACCACCCCCGAATCCCAACTTGGTCTCTTGCGGCGGACAATCGCTGCTGATGCTGCAAACAATTTTCCCGGCGCCGATCCTTCCGGCCAGGTATATGGCCATCCCGCCGCTGGCCAGCGCCACGTAGCGCGGCTCCACGAAGCCGAAGGACAGTGCCATCGTCAGCGGGTTATTCACGAAGGCGAATACCGTGCTGCGCTGATACCCCGCGCCGAGCGAGAAACGCCCGAAGGTGTAGCGGGCTTGTCCCTCGAAGCCGAGCCGGGTCTTGGAGTCGTAGAGTGGGTCGGCGCGGGTGGCAAAGAGCACGGCACCCGATGCCTGCACCGAAAACCGCTGAGCGGACTGTGCCGCCGCGGCGCCGGTGAGCAGCTGGAAAAGCATCGTGCAAGCGATCCCGACTCGGGTTGACAGCTTCATTGCGGTGATCCGATCTGGCTGTTCTTACGGTACGGCATCGAGGAGCTGGGCTGCCTCGAAGCGCCAGCCGCTTTCGTCCCGGCGAACCCTGGCGAGAAAGCGGCCGACCTTTCGGCGGTCTACACCGAAGTCGCCACGCCAGCTGAAGCTTACTGCGAATCTCGCTTCTCCCAAGTCTTCGGCAAGGCTCCCCAATTCCAGGCTGCCGAGCGTGGCCCGGGGGCTGTAATCCCGGATCAGTTTGATGAACCGTTCCCGCCGCGCCGGGTCTCCCGCAAAGCTGCCGGGCAGCATGAGTGCGACATCGGTGAGCCGGTGCGCATTGATGGCTGCAACGAGCGAGCTGGCCGCCTCGCTGAGCGTGGCGCTGGCCCGGCTTCGCTCCACCTCGGGATCTCGGCGGGGCGGTGCCGAGTCCACCGGCACGACAGCGGGTGCAGGAGCTGGAGCCGGGGCAGGAGCTGGAGCTGGAGGAGGTGGAGGCGGTAGCGGTTGGGAGGGCGGAGCCGTTACGGGCGCTGGAGCCGGCGCGGGCCGGGCCGTGACCGGTCGGTTCGGTGCACGCGAAGCTACGGGTTGCCGACGCGGGGTGGATTCCCGCGGTGGTGCCGGAGCCGGCACGACCAGCGTGTCGCGCCGAGCTGGCGGAACCAGCGCCAACGCTGTATCGCCGGCCGGCACGGCCGCGGGTGGCGGAGCAACGGGAATCGGAACGTCGTTCGCTGCGATGAAAATGAACCTGGGGGCCTGCGCCGCTGCCGGCCGCGTGCTCAGGAACCAGATCGAGCTCAAAGCAGTCAATCCGAACGAGCCGAGGGTGAGCCGCAGCAGACCGCGCTTGCGTCCGCGGAGCCGTTCATGCTCGCTCCGGTCCGCTTCCTCCAGCTCGGCAGAGTACTGGAGCGACGCGGCGGACGGCTCGCTGACAGCGCTGGCCGACTCAGGCGAGGGGACGTCGGGAAGCAGCCAGAGCGGCGGGGAGACGCGATAGCGGCGTTCTTCGAGCGTAGCGCGGACCAGGAGCGCCGCCAGGGTCAGCAGACTCACCGAAGAAAACAGCAGGAGGACGAGGGCAGCGCGAGAGCTCTTGTCGATCCGGGTGCGCTCGAGCTCATCCAGCAGCAGGGACCCCTCGGGCGGCTGCTGTGCGGCAAGGATCGCACGAAGGCGGAAGGTGCCGCCGTCCTTGGGTAGTCTGCTGGTGCGCACCAGCAATCCCGTCGGATCGCTCGCGTCGATGATTCGGTAAAAGCCGAGGTCCGTTTCGGCGGAGGTCGAGCGAATATCCACGACTTCGCCCTGCACCCGGAGCTCTGCCTTTCCGAGCAACGCCCGATTCGCCTTGAGATCGGCAATCCAGGTGTGCTTCGGAGCGGGAGGCGCGGCCTGCAGGCTCAGCAGCGTCAACAACAGCATGCCTCAACTTACTCGGTAACGCGCCGTCTTGAACCCCCCGGGGCGGGTCGCTAAGCTTCCGAGTTACAGTTGGTTAGCCCATGTCAGGAGACCATGCCGACCTACGAATATCGCTGCCCGGAAGGGCATGAGTTCGAGCGCTTCCAGAAGATGACCGAGCCGCCCCGGGCGAAGTGTCCGGTTTGCGGGCGGGCCGCCAGCCGGAAAATTTCCGGCGGAGCGGGGCTCATCTTCAAAGGCTCGGGCTTCTACATCACCGACTACGGCAAGGACGGTAAGGGTCCCCGGGTCGAGAAGGACAGCGAGGCAAAGCCGGAAACACCGGCTGCCAAGTCCGAAGCTTCCGCCGCCAAGCCGGAGCCCGCAGCGAAAGACGGGAAGGCCGAACCGGAGTCGAAGTCTCAGCCGAGCGAGAAGCGCGAGAAGAAATCGCCGAAGAAGAAGGCTTCGTCGTGACCGAAGTGATCCGGGCCGCGCTCGCCCGGGTCGCCACCGCGATGGGCGCCGCCGAGGCGCCCTTCGTGCTGGAGCGGCCTCGCGATGCCGGCCACGGTGACCTGGCCACCAACCTCGCGCTGCTCATCGCGCGCGAGCACAAGCGCAATCCCCGCCAGGTGGCTGCTGAGGTCGTTGCCGCGCTGGCGCTGCCGGACGGCGTCGTCGAGCGGACGGAAATCGCCGGACCCGGCTTCATCAATTTCTGGCTCGCCGAACACCAGCTCGCCGCCGCCCTGTCCGAGATCGTGCGCGCCGGCGTCGACTATGGCCGGGCGAGCTTCGGCGCGGGGGTCAAGGTCAACGTCGAGTTCGTCTCGGCCAATCCCACCGGTCCGCTGCACGTGGGGCACGGGCGCGGGGCCGCGCTGGGCGACGGGATCGCCGCGCTGCTCGAGTGGACCGGCCATACAGTAACCCGCGAGTTCTACATCAATGACGCCGGCGTCCAGATCGATCGCCTGGTGGAGAGTCTCTGGTCCAGGATCCAGCAGCAGGGCAGCGCAGCTACTGAGATCCCGG
>DASYTT010000010.1:0-31740 GCA_036002045.1 Gemmatimonadales bacterium | reverse complement strand
CGTCCGAGCTGATCCAGCGGACCAGCTCCACCGTTCCCCAGTTGTAATCCTTCTGCTGTGGATTGGCATCCGAGATCTTGCTGAGCTGGGTCAGCGAAGGCCCGACCCAGAGGTTGGGGAATTCAATGAAGGTCCCCTTGGTGAGCAGCCACTGGTCGGCGTTCTCCGCCTTGAGCGGCGGACCGAACGCCGCATCGGCCATCAGGATCCGCTCCGGCTGCGCCGCCACCCCCAAGCGGTCACGGTAGAATCCACTCGCCTTGGTTTCGTTGTTCACGGCGCGGAGCAGTAGCGGTTCGGCTGGATCGAGCGGTTCCTGCGGTCCACCACCGAAGCCAAACCCGCCTCCCCCTCCCCGCCCTCGCCGCACCTGAATGACCCGAAGCACGGTTTGCTCCCGGCGACCGAGCGAGTCGGTGACGATGACCGGCGGCTTCACGCCGGCGGGATCGAGCTCCCACACATCCCAGCGATCGTAGACGAGCAGGGATTTATCGCCTTTGGTCCAGCCGCCCAGGCCCCATGCGGCAGGCGTGCCCGGGGTGTCCCAGGTTTCCTGCTCGAAGCTCACTCCCGAAATGGGGCCGGTGAGGTCTACGGTCTTAGCGGTCGTGGTGTTGTAGCTGAACCAGCGGCCCTGGTCATAGAACGCGACGTACTTGCCGTCGGGCGACAGCTGTGCCTGACCTCCGATCTTTTCCCGGATGAGCTTCTGCGCGCCGGTCATGGGGTTGACGGCGTAGAGGTCCGTGCCGCCATCACCCCACATCGTCTCGATCCGATAGCGTTCCCTGCTGGCGGCGAGGCCGACCCGGGCGTCGTCCGAAAGATCCACGCTGGGCGTGGAATCGTTCGCGAGCTGGACCAGCTTTTTCGTGGCGGGAAAGTAGATCGCCTGGAACGAGCGGTTGCGATCGCGAGTGGCATTCAGCTTCTGGGTCGGCTGCAGGGCCGGGTCCTTCCAATGCCAGAGGTCGAACACGGATTTCCCGGTGAGCGAGTCGGCGGGAATGGAATCCGGCCGCAGCGGAGCCACTCCCAGGAGGAGCGCATTGCCGCTGCGGGTGAACGACACACCGGCGTTGTCCGAGATGCGCAGATCGCCGGCGAGCGCCGCCGGCGTTACCACGGGTTGCGCTGCGCTTGCCTTGACCTGGGCGTAAAAAAGCGTGAAGCGGGGCTTCTCTTTGCCAAATTCATCGCGATCGGAGAGAAAGGCGACCTGAGTGGCGGCGCGATCGAGCGCCGGCGCCTTGTAATTGCCCCGGCCGGAGCCCAAGGTCGTCGTAGTTCCCGCGGCGAGGTTTCTGAGGAAGGCGCCGTCTTTGGTGGAATCGCGTGACACCACCGTATAGGCGAGCACCCTGGCGCTGTCATCGAATACGTACGCGAGCACATCGCCGATCCGCTCCTCAGCGCCGCTGCTCAGATTGCGCAGCACGAGCGGCGAACCGTAGCTCCGGCGTGGCGCGGCGGCCGCGGGACTGCCGCCCCCTCCCCCTCCCCGGCCGCCTGGTCCTCCAGCGCGAGTCGAGTCTGCGCTCGAATCGGGCTCGGGTACATAGGCGAGCCAGGTCCCGTTGTCGCGCGGCAAACGGAAAGAGCGCACGCCCGGAATCGCAGTCACCTTGCCATCGGCCAAGCTCAAAATCGCAAGCGAAGTCCGGTTGGTATTGGGAGCGCGCCCGCCCCGCACGGGGCGCGCGGCCTGCATTCGTTCCACTTCGGCCCGGCTGAGCTGGGTGGTGAGCACGATGAAGCGGCTGTCGGCCGAGAACTGGCCGGGCGACGCGTTGGGCCCGGTGGGCTCCGCCTCGCCGGGGCCGCCCTGGGGACCACGCAAGCCTCCCGGGATGTTGTTCGGCCGACCAAGAAACCCGCGAGGAACCCGGTACTCGGTGGTGCCCTGGGTGGAGCGGACCACGAGCTCGGCATCGCCGACTTGGGGAAGCAGGGTGTAGGCTGCCCAGCGCCCGTCGTTGGAGAGCGCCGCGCCGGTAATCGAGCGCCATTGGTCCCAATCCGCCTGGGTCAGGGCGCGTTTCGGTGCACTCTGGGCGGCAAGCGCAGGGACCACGAAACAAATCGCCAGGGTCAACCGTCGAATGGCGAGCATGGATACACCTGTCAGGAGAGCGGAGGAGAATCAGTAAGATACGCGCGGACCACGGGTAGCGTTGGTATTCAGCAGGAGAGGGTCCCGCGGCCGCAAGCTAGATAGATTTGAATTGGCCCCAGGAAGCATGGCAACCAATTGCCGCATTCAGGAGTCTTACTTCTTGATACCCCAAAATGATTTGACTCAGTCCCGAGGCGACCCGATGCGTTTCACCCGCACTCGCTGGTTTCCCTTCGCCGCCGCCGCCCTGGTGCTGGGCGTGCCCGGCGCGTGGCTGCTCGCCCGCGGTCCCGCCAAGGCGGACGCTAGAGTCATGGCGCGCGTCAAGCGCGGCGAGTTCAAGGTGATCGTCACGACCTCCGGCGAGCTCCGGGCGCTCAAATTCGTGCAGATCAACGCGCCGCAGAACGCGCAGCAGGCCAACCAATATCAGATGAAGATCACCAGCATCGTGCCCGAAGGCACCGTGGTGAAGGAGGGCGACGTCGTCGCCGAGCTGGACCGCTCGGGAATCGCGGCGCGGATGTCGGACGTGTCGCTGGCGCTGCAGAAGGCGCAGGCGGTCTACGAGCAGGCGATGCTCGATTCTACCCTCAACCTCTCCAAGGCGCGCGAGGAGATGCGCACCATGGAGCTCGGGCTCGAGGAGAAGAAGCTCGCCAAGGAGCAGTCCGTCTACGAGGCGCCGACGGTGCGCCGCCAGGCCGAAATCGACCTGGAGAAGGCCCAGCGGGCGCTGGCCCAGGCCAAGCTCGACTACAAGACGAAGACCGAGCAGGCCGAGGCCAAGATGCGGGAAGTGGGGGCCGACCGGGACCGCCAGAGGAACATGCTCGCCATCGTACAGGACGTGATGCAGAATTTCACCATCCGGGCGCCGGCACCCGGGATGGTGACCTATGTGAAGGAGTGGAACGGGAAGAAGAAGACCACCGGCTCGCAGGTAAACGCCTGGGAGCCGGCGGTGGCGACGCTGCCGGATCTCACCAAGATGGAGTCGCTCACCTACGTCAATGAGATCGACGTGCGGAAGATCGTGGCGGGCCAGCCCGTCACCCTGACGCTGGACTCGGATCCGACCAAGCAGCTCAAGGGCAAGGTCACCTCCGTCGCCAACATGGGCGAGCAACGGCCCAATCAGGACGCCAAGGTCTACGAGGTGCGGGTGGTGATCGAGGACGCCGACACGACTCTGCGACCCGGGATGACCACGGGAAACCTCATCGAGACGACCAGTATCAAGGACGTGCTCTACATCCCGCTGGAAGCAGTGAGCAGCGACGGCGGGGTTCCCTTCGTGTACAAGGCCTCCGGAGCGAAGGTGACCAAGCAGGAAGTGGAGACGGGGGCCATGAACGACGATGAGGTCGTGATCGTGAAGGGACTGGAGGAAGGCGACCGGGTGCTGCTGTCGCCTCCGGAAGACAAGGACAAGCTCAGCCTGGTCCGGCTCCCTGGCTCGGGCACTCCTCCCAAGCCGGCGGCGGGCGGCGACACCGCACTGGGGCCCCGGACGATTCCTCCGGCGAGCGCTCCCCCGCCGAAGCAGCCCTGATCCGTGCGGTTCGACCGTGAAGCGCTCGCGCGGCTCCGTGGCCAGGTCACGGCACACGTCCTCTTCAGTCTGCGCACGGCGCTGGAGGCGGTAGAGCACAACAAGCTCCGCGCCTCGCTCACCTCGCTGGGCATCCTGTTCGGGGTGGCCTCGGTCATCGCGATGCTCGCGATCGGCAAGGGGGCCGAAGCCGAGATCCTGGCGCAGCTCAGGCTCCTGGGCTCCAACAACGTGATGATCACGCCGTTGGTGGAGCAGAAGGAAGGTCCCGCCAAGGAGGAGGACCACAAGGCCGTCAAGAAATATTCCCCGGGCCTCACCTATGCCGACGCCAGGGCGATCGCCAAGCTGCCCTCCGTCGAGACCGCCAGTGCGGAAGTCGTGCTCAATACCAGCATCACCCGCGAAGGGCACCGCCGCTCCGGCAAGCTGGTCGGCGTCGACACCAGCTATTTCCGGCTGACCAATCTCGAGCTGGGAAGCGGAGCCTGGTTCACGCCGTTACAAGTCGCGCGGGGGCTGCCCGTCGCCATCATCGGGCAAGGCGTACGCAGCCGATTCTTCACGACCGAGAACCCGCTGGGCAAGCCCATCAAGGTCGGGGACACCTGGCTTACCGTGGTCGGGGTGCTCGCGGACCGCCGGGTGAGCAATGAAACTGCGGCCCGGCTGGGGATCCGAGATGCCAATATGGACGTCTATGTCCCGGTTCACACCATGCTGCTGCGCTTCCGCGATCGCGCCCAGCTCACCCAGCGCGACATCGAGCTGGCCGCCCGGCCCGGCCAGTTCGTCACCGCCGATTCGAGCGAATCGGAAGAGCAGCGGCAGGAGCGCACCAACCGGAATCAGCTCGATCGCATCATCGTGCGGGTGGGCGACTCGCGCCTGGTACCGCAACTGGCCGAGGTGACCCAGCGACTGCTGGCCCGGCGCCACAACGCGGTCATCGATTTCGAGATCTCCGTCCCCGAGCTCCTGCTCAAGCAGGAGCAGCGCACCAAGACGATCTTCAACGTCGTGCTCGGGGCGATCGCCAGCATCTCGCTGGTGGTCGGGGGGATCGGCATCATGAACATCATGCTGGCCTCGGTGCTGGAGCGGATCCGCGAGATCGGGGTCCGGCGCGCCATGGGGGCCACCCAGAAGGACGTGCTGTTCCAGTTTCTCGCGGAGGCGGTGCTCATCAGCGTGGCGGGTGGGGTGGCGGGCATTCTGGTAGGCACCGGCTTGAGCGCGGGTATCGAGCGAGTGGCCGGTATCAAGACCATCGTCTCGTTCGTGTCGATCATCGTCGCGTTCGGGGTGTCGTTTTCCGTGGGGCTCGCGTTCGGCATCGTGCCGGCCTACCGGGCGGCGCGGCAGGATCCAGTGGAGTGTCTACGCTATGAATAGGCTATGGGCTATGGGCTATGGGCTATTGGTCCTGGCCTCCCGACCGCTGGCGGCACAGGCGCCGCTCACCTTACAGCAGGTCATAGCGCTCGCGCAGCAGCAAGGCTTCGCGGCCCGCGCGGCCCAAGCGACGCGGGACGCCGCGCGTTACCGGGACCGCGCCTTCTATTCCCGCTTGCTGCCCCAGCTCTCGCTGGGCGGCACGATGCCGTCCTACAACCGCGCCATCATTCCGGTGCTGCAGCCCGACGGCAGCACCCTGTTCAAGCCCCAGAACCAGACCGACGCCTCGCTGCGCGCCACACTTACCCAGAAGGTGCCCCTGACGGGAGGCGACTTCTTCGTGAGCTCGGCACTGGCGCGGGTCTCAGTCACCGGCCAGAACTCCTTCCATTCCTGGTCGAGCACTCCGGTGTCGTTCGGACTGAGGCAGGACCTGCTGCGGCCCAATGTCGCGGCGTGGGACCGGCGCGAGCAGCCGCTCCGCGCCGAGCTCGCCGAACGCGGCTATCTCGAAGCGCGGGAAGATATCGCGTTGACCACCAGCAATCTGTTCTTCGATGTGTACGCCGCCCGGGTGGCGGTCGCCAATCAGATCAAGAACGTCGCCGTGAACGACACGCTGTTCACCCTGAACAAGGGACGCTTCGAGGTCGGCAAGATCGGGGAGAACGATCTGCTGCAGAGCGAGCTGGCGCTGCTGCGCGCCCGCACTTCGCTGGACGGGGCTCGGCTCGAATCCGACCGCGCCGTCGCCGCCCTGCGACTGGCGCTCAATCTGCCGGTGGGGGCGCCGCTGGACATCGAGGTGACCTCGACGATTCCCGATTTCGAGCCCGATACCGCGCGGGCGGTCGCCGAGGCACTGAAGCACCGCGCCAGCATGAGCGAGGTGGCCTTGCAGGAGGTCCAGGCCCGGCGGCGAGTGACGGAAGCCCGGCTCAGCAACTGGCTGGGGGCGAGCGTATCGGCCAGCTATGGGTTCAACGCAACGGCGCCCGATGCAAGCGCCGTGTACTCCAACCTGCTCAACGCCCAGCAATTCACCGTGTCGCTCTCGCTTCCGCTCTGGCAATGGGGGGCTCACCAGGAAGGAGTCAAGGCGGCCCAAGCGGAGCAGGAGCGCTCCAGCAGCCTCGCCCAGTCCACCGTCCAACAAACGGCCCAGGACGCCCACTTCGCGGCGCTGCAGCTGTCTCAGGCCAAGCGCAACGTCGCCCTCTCCGCCAAAGCCGATACGGTGGCCGGGAAGCGGTTCGAGGTGGCACTCAACCGCTACTCGATCAGCCGGATCACGATCGACAATCTCTACATCGCACAGAACGAAAAGGACCAGGCGCTCACCGGGTTCGTGCAGTCGCTGCGCGGCTACTGGCAGGCGTACTATCGGCTGCGGCGGATGACCCTCTTCGATTTTGCAATGGGGGAAGTGATTAGGTAGGCTATGAGCTAAGCGCTATAGGCTATGGGCTATGGGCTGGAGGCCTTCCGGAAGAGCTTCTGATCCATAGCCCATAGCTCATAGCCCATAGCCAACCTGCAACGCTCGAGTCCGGACAGCGATCTAAACCCATATGACCCGGCACCGAGCGTGAGACCGCTGGCGGAGCGCCTGCAGGAAGCGCTGGGCACCGGATACGAGATCGGCGAAGAGCTGCCCGGCGGCGGCATGTCGCGGCTGTTCCTCGCCGTGGATCGCGCGCTGGGCCGGCGCGTCGTGGTCAAGGTCTTGCCGGAAGACCGCCTGTTCGGGCTGTCACCCGATCGCTTTCAGCGCGAGATCCGGCTCACCGCATCGCTTTCCCACGCCAACATCGTCGGCATCCTGGCCACGGGCATCATGGACGGGGTGCCGTTCTACATCATGCCCTACGTCGAGGGCCGTTCGTTGCGGACCCTGCTCGACGAGAGCGGGCAGCTCTCGCTCCGGGAAACCGTTTCCATCCTGCGGGACGTGGCCCGGGCCTGCGCCTTCGCGCACGCCAAGGGGATCATTCATCGCGATATCAAGCCCGGCAACGTCCTGCTGGCAGGCGGCGCCGCGATGATCACCGACTTCGGAGTCGCCAAGGCCATCGCCTCATCCGCCGAGCCGTCGGTGGGTGGCGAAGACTCCACGCTCACCCGCGCGGGATTCACGATCGGCACTCCCGCCTACATGGCCCCCGAGCAGGCTGCCGGCGATCGCGACATCGACCAGCGGGCCGACCTCTATTCGCTTGGCGTGATGGCGTTCGAGATGGTGTCCGGTCGGGTGCCGTTCGAAGGCACCACCCCGCGCGAACTGCTCACCGCCCAGCTCACCCTGCGGCCCCCTCCACTGGCGCAGCTTCGTCCCGACGTCCCCCCTGCACTCGCGGCGCTGATCCAGGACTGTCTCGCAAAGGATCCCAAGGACCGGCCGGCCTCCGCCGAGCAGATTCTCGCGGTCCTGGAGGAACTGCCCGTTACCGGAGGCAGCCACCCGTCCCTGGCCGTTGTGGTGGCGCGGAACCGCTGGGTGCGCCGCGGACTGGCTGCGGCGGCTGTGCTCCTGCTCGCCTTCATCGGGATCCGGCTCGCCACGGCGCGCAACGACAGCGCCCCGGTCTCGGCAGTCACCTCCCTGGCGGTACTCCCGTTCCTGAGCCGCAGCGCCGACTCGGCGGATGCCTATCTGGCCCAGGGCCTGACCGATGCGCTCTCCGCGGCGCTGGCGCGCGATCCCTCGGTGCGCGTCGCCTCGCGGCTGGCCACGGCGGAGTACGCGGAGCGTACCGCGCCACCCGCCGAAATCGGGAGGAGCTTGCAAGTCGGCGCGCTACTCGACGGCTCGGTACAACGGCAGGGTGAGCGCATCCGGGTGACTGTGCAGCTGGTCGATACCCAGAGTGGAACCGCACTCTGGTCGGACAGCTACGATCGGCAGAACGCCGATCTGCTGCAGGTCCAGTCCGACATTGCTGAGGCCATCGTGAGCGCGTTGCAGAAGCATCGCGGAGCCAAGCTGGCCAAGGCGAAGGGCGTCGGCAGCGGCTTCCGGGTGGCGGAAGCGTATGATCAGTATCTGCAGGGCCGCTATGCCTTCGATCAGCGCGGAGCCAAGAATTTGCGCGAGGCGATCGGGCATTTCGATTCGGCCGCGGTACTCGATACGTCCGCGGCGCGCGCATACTCCGGGCTCGCGGATTCCTATGTCCTGTTGCCGCTTTACGGCGGGTTGCCGGTGGATTCCGCACTCGCGCTGGCTCTCCGCCATGCCGACCGCGCGGTGCGGCTGGATTCGAGCTCGGCCGAGGTCATGGCCTCGCGCGGCGTGGTGCACCTGCATCGCTGGGAGTGGGCGCAGGCCGCCGCTGATCTCGACCGCGCACTCAAGCTCGACGAGCGCTATCCCGCGGCGCAGCAATGGCGGGGCGAGCTGGACCTGGTCACCGCGCGCTTCGCCGCGGCAGCGGCACGCTTCAGGAGCGCGAGCGCACTGGAGCAGGAGGCGCCCATTCCGCTCGGACTCTACGCCCTGGCGCTGGGCGCGGCGGGCCAGGCTGACTCGAGCCTGGCGACCGCCCGCCAGGCCGTGAAGCTCGATCCCTCTCTCGCGGCAACCCGCTTGATGCAGGGGACCGTTCTGCTCTATGCGAACCAGTCCGTGAAAGCCGTTGGTGCGCTCGAGGCCGCGCTCGCCCTCGAACCCGACAACGAGCAGGCCCTCGGAATGCTCGGCTATGCCTACGGGCGGCTGGGCGACAGCAGCAGAGCCAGAGCGCTGGCCGTTCGTTTGTCCACGCCACCGCTCAAGCCGAACAGCTACTCCGCGCTCGCCAAGGTGGAGCTGGGTCTGGGCGAGCGCGAGAAGGCGCTCGCCTCGCTCGAGCGGGCGGCGGCACGGCACGAGCCATTCTTCGCGAGCGAGCCGCTGCGGTCGCCGCTCTTCGCGCCACTCGAGCGCGATCCCCGCCTGACGGCAATCCGGCGGACGGTGGGACTGGAACCCTGAACGGGACTGCCTTTCAATCGGCAGGATCCGTCATCCAGCCTTCCCCGCCGGGCCAATCGAGCGTATGATCCGGAACCCCGCCCGCTTCCGGTGCGGGATTTTCCAGCCGCAATGGATAAGCCCGCAGGGAACTCCGTCATGGCGCCTCGCAGCACCCCGACGACGCACGGACTGACCAGCGGCGAACTGGGCACCTTGGTGGCCGACCGGCGCACGCTCGACCAGCTGTTCAGCGTAACCTACGAAGAGTTGCGCCGGCTGGCGGCGAGCGTCCGACGCGACGATCCCAATGCCTCGCTCAGTCCTACCGGGCTGGTGAATGAGGCCTGGCTCAAGCTGGCCAATTCGCCGCCCTTCGTGCTGACGTCCCGCCTGCACTTCAAGCGGATCGCCGCCCGTGCCATGCGCCAGGTCCTGATCGAAGCGGCACGCCGGCGAGGCGCGCGGAAGCGCGGCCAGGGTTTCGCCATCGTGACATTCGACGAAGCGGTACAGGAGAGCACCAGCGGCGCCGAGGAAATCCTTGCGTTGGACGCCGCGCTGGAGCAGCTGGCGCAGGTCAGTCCTCGTCAGGCCACTATGGTCGAGAGTCGTTTCTTCGGCGGCCTCGACGTCGCCGAGACGGCGGAGCTGCTCGGGGTCTCCGAGGCCACCATTCTGCGGGACTGGCGAGCGGCCAAGGCATGGCTCGCCCGGGAGATGCGACCATAGACCCCGCCCGCTGGGAACGGATTCAAGCCCTGTTCCACGAGGCGGCCGACTTGCCGGCCGCTGAACAGGCGGGCCTGCTCGCCCACCGGTGCGGCCAGGACGAGGACCTCCGTGCGGCGGTAGCGGCCATGCTGGAGGAAGACCGCGGCACCTCGCTGCTCGATCGCGACCTCTCCCATACTGCGGCGCAGCTGTTCGGCGCGGGCGGTTCGCCGGCGCTTCCCCTCGAGCACTTCGGCCCGTACCAGATCCGCCAGGTGCTCGGCGAAGGTGGGATGGGTGTCGTGTATCTGGCGGGCCGGGACGATCTCAGCAGTGTGGCCGCGATCAAGATCCTGCGCGATGCCTGGCTCTCGCCCTCCCGGCGCGAGCGCTTTGCCAGTGAGCAGCGCACTCTGGCCCAGCTCAATCACCCTGCCATTGCGCGGCTGTACGACGCGGACACGCTGGGCGACGGCACTCCCTGGTTTGCCATGGAGTACGTCGAGGGGGTACCGCTCACGACCTTCTGCGCGGAACCTGCGCTCCCGCTTGCCGCGCGCCTGCGGCTGTTCCGCAATGTGTGCGAAGCGGTGCAGCACGCCCATCAGCATCTGATCGTACATCGTGACCTGAAGCCGTCCAACATCCTCGTGACCCCCGACGGGGCCGTGAAGCTGCTCGACTTCGGGATCGCGAAACAGCTCGAGAGCCTGGATCCGCCGAAGGATCAGACCCGCACCGGCTTGCGGCTCATGACGCCTGCCTATGCGGCGCCCGAGCAGATCCGCGGCGGGCGTGTCGGAATTCACACCGACGTCTACGCGCTGGGCGTTGTTCTCTACGAGCTGCTCACGGACCGGCTCCCCTTCGAGCTGTCGAACCGGACACCCGGTGAAGTAGAAGCAGCGATCGTAGCGCAGGAGCCGGAGCGACCATCCGCGGCGGCCAGGCAAATCGGAAGCTTGCGGGGTGCGGGCAAGGCCGCCTGGGTGGATCTCGATGTGCTCTGTCTCACAGCGATGCACAAGGAACCGGAACGTCGGTACCAGACAGTCGAGGCGCTGATCCGGGACGTGGATCACTTCCTGGCGGGCGAGCCGCTGGAGGCGCAACCCGACACCCTGGGATACCGGCTGGGGAAATTCGTGCGGCGCAACCGTGCCCGAGTCGCCGCCGCCGCGTTGACGCTGACGGTTGTAGTCGGCCTGGTGGTTTTTTACACGGTGCGGCTGGCCGGCGCGCGCAACGCCGCGCTCGCCGAAGCAGCCCGCGCGCAACGGATTCAGCGCTTCACCCTGAACCTGTTCGAGGGGGGGGACAAGGAGGTCGGGCCGGCGGACAGCCTGCGGGTGGTGACCCTGGTGGATCGCGGCCTCCAGGAAGCCCGCACCCTCACGGCGGAGCCCAGGGTCCAGGCTGAGCTTTATGGAACGCTGGGGAGCATCTACCAGAAGCTGGGCAATCTGGCCCGTGCCGACACCCTGCTGCGCGCGGCCTTCGAACAGGGCACCTCGCTTTTCAAGCCGGGAAGCGCCGAGCTAACCGAGAGCGGTGTCGCGCTTGGCCTGTTACGGGTGGATCAAGCCAAGCTGGAGGAAGCCGAGCAGCTCATCCGGGGGGCGCTGGAGGCGGGGAAGCGCAGTCTCCCGGCGGGCCATCCCGCCCTCGCGCGGGCCACGTATGCCCTCGGCAGCGTGTTACAAGCACGGGGCCGCTACCAACAGGCCATCCATACCAGCGAGGAGGCTGCCCGTTTGTACCGCGCGGCGGATGGCCCCCCGACTCCGGAGCTCGCAGCGTCGTTGGGTCAGCTGGCAGATGATCATTTCTATGCCGGGCACTATGAGCTATCCGACTCCGTCAACCTGCAGGTCCTTGAGATGTACCGGCAGCTCTACGGCGAGCGGCATCCTCTGGTAGCCGGCATCCTCATCAACCTCGGCGCTTCGCAGTTCCAGCGCGGCAAGTACGCGGAGGCCGAACGCTTCGACCGGCAGGGACTCGGTATCATCGAGTCCTTTTACGGAGCAAACCATCGTGAAACGGCTTATGCGTTGACCCAACTCGGCCGGGCGCTCGTCTTCGAGAAAAAATTCGGGGACGGCGTTGCCGTGCTCACGCAGGCGCTTGCCATCAACGAGCGGGTGTTCGGCCCCCAGCATCCGGCCGTCGCGTCGACGCTGAACGAGCTAGGCAACGCGGCCTACTATCGTGACGACTTCGCTGCAGCGGCAGCGAATTTCGGCCGGATGGTGGAGATCTACAGAAAGGTATACGGCGAAAAGCATCATCTCTTCGGGATCGCCCTGTCGAACCTGGCAGGAGTCTTTACGGCGCGAAAGCAATACGCGCAAGCCGAGCAGATGTTCCGCAACGTGGTGGCGATTTTCACCGCGGCCCAGGGGCCTGAGCACGTGAATACCGGCATCGCGCGCATCAAGCTGGGTCGTGCGCTCTTGCGGCAGTCCCACTATGCCGAAGCCGCCGCGGAAAGCCTGGCCGGCTACCAGATCGTCAGCAAGCTCTCCGATTCGCGGGTAGCTTACCTGGTAAATGCCCGGAAGGATCTCGTGCTGGCGTACGATTCGCTGAAACAGCCGGAAAAGGCGGCGCGCTTCCGGGCCGAGCTGGCGGACACTCTGCCGAAAGCCGTCGCCCGCAAGTGAGCACGTGGGATCGCAGGCACTTCCTCGCACTCGCAGTCGCGGGCGTGCTGACTCCGTTCGGATCCCTGGCGATTCGCCAGGCGGAAGAAAAACGGCGGCGCTTGCTGCAGCTCAACGGCTATGCCATCAATGCCGAAACTCCGCTCGATTTGCTCACGGACTACCTCACCCCGAACGATCTGTTCTTCGTGCGCCATCACTGGCGGCCGTCGTTCCCGGAGGCCGAACGCTGGCGCCTGGTGATTGACGGGCAGGTCGAGCGGACTCTCGTGCTGAGTCTCGCCGAGCTCAAACGCATGCCGGTCACGACGGTCACCTGCGTGCTGCAGTGCGCGGGCAATGGGCGAGGACTGCAGGATCCTCCGGTTCCTGGAATTCAATGGCAGCGCGGAGCGGTGGGCAACGCCCGCTGGACCGGCGTGCGTGTCAAGGAGCTGCTCGATCGCGCCGGGATCAGGGCCTCGGTCCGTGAGCTGCACACCTCCGGCACGGACGTACCGCCCGGCCGGGTTCCGGCCTTTCACCGCAGCCTCGCCATCGACAAGGCCCTGGAGGACGGCATCGTGGCATACGCGATGAACGGTGCCCCGCTGCCGGCGCTGCACGGCGGACCGGCCCGGCTGGTGGTGCCGGGCTGGGCTGGAGAGCACTGGATGAAATGGCTGGCCCGGCTCAGCGCGCAGCCCGAGCCGCAGCGGGGCTTCTACATGGATATCGCTTACCGCTATCCGAAAGCCCCCGGCGCTCCGGGCGTGACTTTTCGGCCGGAAGAAATGGCGCCGGTCACGGAGCTCGCAGTCAAGTCCAATTTCACCGGAGCGCCCGCTCAGGTCCGGCCGGGCTCGAGCGTTAGCCTCCGTGGCTTCGCCTTTTCCGGCGCTCCGGACATCCGCAGGGTAGAAGTGAGCGCAGACGATGGGGAGAATTGGCAGGACGCCGTGCTTGATGCACGGCACGATCCGTACGCCTGGCGACGCTGGACCTTTCGCTGGATTCCGGGTCGCAGCGGCCGCTTCCGGCTCCGGGTGAGGGCGACTGATAGCCGGGGAAGCGTTCAACCGAGGGCCCCGGTATGGAACCAGAGCGGCTACCTCTTCAACGGCTGGGATGCGGTCGAGATCCAGGTTGCGGAGACCGCAGCGCCCGGAGCTCGGGAACCCCTCCGCGGGGAGCTCCCTGAGTTGGGCGCCGCGACGCCGGCCCTTCCGGAGGGCGACGGGCGCACGATCGCGGAACAGGCATGTCTCGCCTGCCACTCCGGCGACGTATTGCGGCAGCAGCGCATGAACGAGCGCCAGTGGACCGCGTCGCTCGGCAAGATGAAGGGTTGGGGCGCCGAGCTGTCCGATCCGGATGCGAGCAGGCTGATTGCTTACCTTGCCGAACACTTCGGGCCGGAGAACCATCGCTTCCTGCCCATGGTGACTCGACCCAAGCGCAGATAGCCACGCTACTCCCCGAGGATCTCCCGCGCCGCGCGCCGTCCTGATGCGATGGCGCCTTCCATGGTGGCATTGAATCCGTTGGCGCACGTCGCTTCCCCGGCGAAGTACAGGGTGTTTTCCAGCGGCCGCGCCAGACTCTGCCAGGCCCTGCTCCCGCCGCTCAGCACGTTGCTGTACGCGCCGCGGGCAAACGGATCGGCGCTCCAGTCGTGAAAGTGCCAGCCCGTGAGGTGCTGTTCCACGCCAGTGCGCGCGATGGCGAGGGCCTGAGCGAGCGAGTCTAGGGCCAGCCCGAGCAGCGCTTCGCCTCGAGCAGGCGCGACTCGCCGAGCCGCCGGACCGGCCACCCATCCCACCAGCAGCGGAGCCTCGACGGGCTGCATGCTCCACCAGGTCGGAAACGCCTGGTCGGGGCGCTGCAGCATCAGCATGTCCTCGAGTGCAGCCAGCTGCTTCCAGAACGGGCGGTCGAAGACGAGGATGACCTTGTAGACGTCGCCGGTTGCCAGGTGAGCGAGGGCCCGCTGTTTTGCCCGCAGCGACGGCACAAAACGGACTCGAGACGGGTCGTGCGGAGCCGCTTGGAGAATCGCGAGTGGCAGCGTCACCAGCGCTCTCTGGGCCTCGAACCGTTGCAGGAGCCCCGCCGACTCCGCGAATACCCGAACTCGGCCCGGCTTCCAGCGGACCTCGCGCACCACGGTCCGGAGCTGCAACTCAGCCCCGGCGCCCAGGGATCCCTTGAGGGCCTCGACGATGGAGTCGGCGCCTTCGATGGCGCGGTACCCCGATGCTTCGGCGGACTGATTGGCCTCGGCCTCGAGGAACCAGCGCAGGCTGACGTTCGCCGGATCGGCGGCGTGGAATCCCTGGACGTAATTGAGCAGCTCGACTTTCGCCTGGTCCCAGCGCGCCTCGGCACAGCACTGCTGCAGCGCGCGGGCCAGCGGCCGGTCTCGGCCTTCGATCCGCTTCAGGCGTCGCATCAGCTCTTTGTCATACAGCGCCTTGAGCTGGACGAGCCCATCGTTGTCACGGCGCCAGCGAGGTCCTTGTGCCTCTCGGACAACTGATTTGCGCGCATCGAGCAGGTGACGCGCCAGGCCGGTCGGGTCAAGCCACTCGGCCGAGAGTTCGATGGGATAGGACACCCGGGGATCGCGAGCGGTCAAGACCCGTCCACCGACTCGCTCGCGAGCCTCGAGCAGCTTGACCGGATGACCGGCGGCAGTGAGCCGCTCAGCAGCGGCCAGTCCCGCCAGGCCGGCGCCGAGGATGAGGATGTCCATGCGGGGGAGACGCGTGGACGGGCAGCCGGACAGACGGACAGGGGGGGTGTCGTGCAGCATGAGGGGGCGCACGCTAGATTGCCGTGCGTAGCCCGCGGACGGAGCGAAGATGCGCCTGGCTGCGATTCTCCTTCTCCTCAATGGGATCCTCCCTTCAGGCTCCCAAGCTCAGGGTGCGCAGCTCGGGCCCAAAGACCTGGCGCGGCTTCCACCGACCGATACGAGTCGAGTGGCCGTCGGGGCTCAGGCGCCCGATTTCACGCTCGAAGCATTGACAGGCCCTCCCGTCACCCTGTCCCAGTTCCGCGGAAGGCAGAATGTGGTGCTGGTCTTCTATCGAGGGCACTGGTGACCTTGGTGCGCCAGCCAGCTCGGCGAGCTGAGGGATCTCTTAAGTCGGGAACAAAGGCAGACCACCGCGATTCTGGCGGTCGCGATCGATGACCGGAAGGATCTGCAGAAGATGGTGGACCGGATTACCAAGACCGATGGCCGGAGGCCGGACTATACGTTCCTGTCCGACCCAGGACACCGGGTGATCGACCGCTACGGGCTCTGGAATCCCGCGGGCCGCGGCTGGCCGCACCCCACGACCTATGTGATAGATCGGCAGGGCGTGGTTCGCTGGAAGTTCACCGAGGTGAACTACAAGATCCGACCCACCAATGACATGATCCTGCGGGCACTCGCCAACGTGTCCTGAGGGCCGCGCGATGCTCGAGCAGCTCCGCGCTGCCCTCGGCGATCGATACCTGCTGGAGCGCGAGCTGGGCCAGGGTGGGATGGCTCTGGTATACCTGGCGCGGGACCTTCGGCACGATCGAGCCGTGGCGCTCAAGGTGCTCCGACCGGAGCTCTCGGCCGTCATCGGAGCCGACCGCTTCCTCAACGAAATCCGCGTTACCGCCAACCTGCAGCACTCCCACATTCTCCCCCTCTTCGATTCGGGTGCTGCCGGAGGGCTGTTGTATTACGTGATGCCCTACGTCGAGGGTGAATCGCTGCGGACTCGGCTGAGCAGGGAGCGGCAGCTCTCCATCGCGGAGGCAGTTCGGCTCGCCTTGCAAATCGTCAGCGCGCTCGATTACGCCCACCGGCGGGGCGTGCTGCATCGCGACATCAAACCGGAAAACATCTTGCTCCACGAGGGTCAGGCACTGGTCGCCGATTTCGGAATCGCCCTGGCTCTGCGCCGCGCGGGGGGCGATCGGCTCACCGGGACCGGGCAGACGGTGGGAACCCCGCAGTACATGAGTCCGGAACAGGCCACCGGTGATCGCGAGCTCGATGCTCGAAGCGACCTGTATTCCCTCGCGACGGTGCTGTACGAAACGCTGGCCGGTGAGCCTCCCTTCACCGGACCTACGGTCCAGGCGGTCCTGACCAAGCTGGTCACTGAGACCCCGCGGCCGCTCCGACAATTGAGGGATACGATCCCGCCGGCGCTCGAGGCCACAGTTCAGCAGGCGCTCGCCAGGCTGCCCGCCGACCGCCACAGCGGAGCCGCCGAGTTCGCCGAGGCGCTGGCGCACGTTCCGCTGACGCCGACCCCACCGCAGACCGTCCCCGTCGTAGCGCTGTCGCGCCTGCCCACGCGAATCGCGGCAGGCTGGGTGGTTGCCATTCTAGCCGCTCTCGCTCTGGGAGCCGTTGGCGGGTCGCGCCTCGCCCGGTCGAAGCGGGAACCGCAGGACATTCGCTTCGTCGTCCCCACGCTCAATCAGCAGGTCGATCCTGACTACAGCTGGGTTCCCACGCTGGCGATCGGGCCGGCGGGACGGGACCTGGTATTCCGAAACGGCGGGTTACTGCAGTGGCGCGCGCTCGGTGACTTCATCCCCACCCCGTTGCGGGGAACTGAGGGAGCGTCGATGCCGGCGTTCTCACCCGACGGGAAATGGGTCGCGTTTCACCAGGACGGTCACCTCCGCAAGCTTGCGCTGACGGGGGGATCGGTCGTCGAGATCGCTCCCGCAGATATGGGTCCAGGCATGACCTGGGGTGAGGACGACCGGATCTACTTCTCCTCGCTGGGGCAAAATGGAGGTATCTGGCGGGTGCCGGCGGCCGGCGGGGCGCCCGAACCCGTCACGGAGGTAGCCGATAGCGCCGCCGAACACATGCATGCCTGGCCGCAACTCCTGCCCGGCGGGAAAGAGCTGCTGTTCACCGTGCTGGGTCCGAGCGGCGGCGCGATTGACTCCCGCATCGTGGTCGAGGCCATCGGATCGGGAGTGCGCCGGCGGCTGGTGGAGCAGGCGACCTTCGGGCGGTATCTGAGCTCGGAGCAGCTGCTCTACGTCTCCAACGAAGGCACTGCTTTCGTGGTGGGCTACGATCGCCGCAGGGGCACCCGCGTGGGAGCACCGCAGCAAGTGCTTACGGACGTCTACGTGGCGAGTTGGGGCGGCGCGGCGCTCTTCGCGGTGGCCGAGAACGGGACGCTCGCCTTCGAGCCTGGGAGCCCCGTTGCACCGCAAGTGGTACGGGCGGTGGACCGCACGGGACATGACCTCGGGGTCATCGTTCCCGCGGGTTACCTCGACGGCGTCCGGCTTGCTCCCGACGGTCGTCGAATCGCGGCCAACGTGCGAGCACCGAGTAAGCATGATATCTGGATTTTCGGCCCCGAAGGGGAGCCCGAACGCTTGACCTTCGATGAGGCCGAAGACGAGTATCCGGTCTGGTCCCCCGATGGGTCAACGATTGCCTATACCTCTTCACTGGCAAGTCAGGCGAGGCGGCTCCAGCTCAAAGCGGTCGCCGCCGGAACCCGGCCCCGCCGCCTGCTCACCTGGCCGCGACATCTGCACCTCAGCTCTTGGTCCCGGGACGGTCAGTGGCTGCTGGGGTACGACTTTAGTCCCGGCCAAGGCAAGGACGTCTGGGCGATTGCGGCGGATGGATCGGATTCCATCCCGGTTGCCGCAGGGCCGGCCTCCGAGGCTGAACCTGATTTCTCACCCGATGGGCGGTGGGTGGCGTACGAGTCGGATGAGTCAGGCCGGATGGAGATTCTCGTGATCTCGTTCCCCGACCTCGCGGTGAAGCGGCAGATCTCGATCAGCGGCGGCCGAGCGCCCCGCTGGGATCCTCAGGGAGGACGGCTCTTTTACCTAGAGGGAGATCGCCTGATGGCGGTGCCGATGTCTTCCAGCGGGCTCCGGATGGGGATGGGCCAAGTGCTGTTTCAGACGCCCGCCAGGGTGTTTGACGTATCGCCGGACGGGAAGCGCTTCATCCTGGTGCTTCCCAACCCCGAGCTGGTTTCGCCGGGGATTCATGTCGTGCTGGACTGGGTCCGCGAACTGAAGGAGCAGCTATCGCGGCCGCCGTGATTCAGCGTGGCCGAATGAAGGTCCCGTCCTGCAGCTCGGAGTAGGCCTGCCGGAGCTGCTCCTTGGTGTTCATCACGATGGGACCGTACCAGGCAACCGGCTCCTCGATCGGTTTGCCCGACACGAGCAGAAAACGGATGCCGGCCTCGCCGGCCTGCACGGTGACCTCGTCGCCGCGATCGAACAGCACGAGTGAGCGATTCCCCACTTCGGCGGCAGTCGGCTCGCTCGACGTCCCCACCACCTCGGTGCGAACGGCGCCGGGCGCCGAGGCGCCCCGGAAGGTGCCGCTGCCTTCGAAAATGTAGGCAAAGGCGTGCGCGGAGGTCTCGACCCGCAGCGTCTTGCGCCGGCCCGGAGGCACCCACACATCGAGATAGCGGGGATCGGCCGCGACGCCTTCCACGGGGCCGCTCTGCCCCCAGAAATCACCGCAGACGACCCTAACCCGCGTTCCATCGTCGTCCGTCACCTCGGGAATGTCCCGCGCGGCGACGTCCTGGTAGCGAGGCCGGGTCATCTTGAGGTTGGAAGGGAGGTTGGCCCAGAGCTGAAAGCCGTGCATTCTCCCTGCCGGGTCGCCCTGCGGCATTTCCTGATGCAGGATCCCGCTTCCGGCGGTCATCCACTGCACATCCCCCGCCCCCAACGATCCCCGGTTGCCCAGGCTGTCGGCGTGCTCCACCGAACCCGCGAGCACGTAGGTGATGGTCTCGATGCCCCGGTGCGGATGCCAGGGGAACCCGGCGAGATAATCAGCGGGGCGCTCATTGCGGAAATCGTCGAAGAGGAGGAAGGGATCGAAATCCGTGCTGTCGCCGAACCCGAAGGCCCGCCTCAGGTGTACCCCCGCGCCCTCGATCGTGGGCTTTGACTCGATGATTCGCTTGATGGGTCGTATCGACATGCGGCGTCCTCGTGCGCAAATCCTGGCGGTGGTGCAGGTTCGCCGCGATGCGGCGTCTGTAGGGAATCACTCCCATGTGGAGCTCGCCACCGTGAGCAAGCTATTGCGAGGCCTGGCCGCAGGCTATGGAGCGAAAAAGTTGGGAGGAGGGTGCCTGGGCACGATCCTCGTATTCCTGCTGCTCTGGTGGCTGCTCGGCCACTTTGAGATCTTCAAGTAGTCCGGCGGCTACTCGGCGGCCATTCGCGTCTTGAATTCCTCCGCCGCGACGCTCAGACTCGATCCAGCGGCGTGGAACGTCTTCTCCGCCGTTTGCTTCACATTCTCGAGCGTCTCCCGCACGACCTCGAGCCCTTCCTGGGCCTTCTCCTTGGCAACCTCCAGACCTTCCTGTGCCCGCTGCTTTGCCGCAGCGGCGAGCCGCTTGGTGCGTGAGCGCGGCGCGGCAGTGCGCACCCGAGTGACCTTCTTTTTCGGGCGAGCGGCCGATTTGGAGCGGGCAGGACTCTTCTTCCGGGCGGACTTCGCGGCCTTCTTGCGGAGGGGCTTCCGCTTCGCGCGCCGGGTTGTGCGGGGCATGCGGTCCTCGCGGCTGGGGTTCGCTACTAAGGTGGATAGAGGCGATGTCCTGCGCCAGCCTCCGGTGTGCGTGCTCACGAGGCGGCTTCGTCATTCGTGATAGCAGCGTTGGGACAACGACCCCTGGAAACTGCCATGCGCCTATCCAGTTCAGGTTTATTCGTTTGCCTGCTGGGCTCCGCTCTCCCCCTGGCGGCCCAACAAGCACCTCCCGCCGGCGCACCCTTCGCGGTGCAGCTGGGCTATCTACTGGCACAGTCCAGCGCGGGCTTTGCGGAGCTACGCGCCGATTCGATCGGTCCCGGCATGTGGCACTCGCGTTATCTCATCACGACCACTCTCGACAGCGCTACCGCCCTGGCCGCGAGCAGCATTACCGAGCTGGCGCGACAGCACGCCGATGGCAGTCCGGGCAAAGCGATCGTCGGGGTATTTCCGCTGGCCCTGGTGGCCCCGGGCGACTCGGCCGGATATGCCCGCTATCGCGAGCTGATCGCCGCCGCGGTACCCACCTGGCAGAGCAGATCACCTGGTGGGGGCAACTGGACGGAATGCGCGGATCCGCGCAGAGGACGCGAAATCATTCTCTCGAGCGGGCGCACGGCCGGCGGAGAGCTGCTGCTGACGCTCAGTATTACGGTGCATCCTGATGCGAAGTGTGCGTGAGAGCTATGAGCTATGAGCAATGGGCTAAAGTGCTTTAAGCCCATAGCCCACAGCCCATTGCCCATAGCCTTCTAAGGCACGGGCTTCCGCACCACCGTCACCGTTACCGCCGAGGGATACTGCCGCGAGTGGTGCACGAGATTGTGCGCCACCACGCCTTCCTTCTCGTCGTAGTTCTTTCCTCCGGTATTCAGGTTGCGGTCGAAGCGGGGAAAGTTGCTGCTGGAGACCTCGATCCGGATGCGGTGTCCCGCCTCGAAGTAGTTGCTCGTCGTCAGCGGGGAGAGCGTGACCTTGTAGACTTTTCCCTTCTCCATGAATACCGGCGGCTTGTCGTAGCCCTCGCGATAGCGGACGCGCTGAATGGTCTCGTCGAGATTAAAGGCCCGGCCGTCGGGATACACATCGAGGAGCTTTACCGTGAAGTCGGTGTCCCTGGCATCCGAGGACACGTAAAGGGTCGCTTCGACCGGTCCGCTGACCTCCGTCCCCGCCTTGAAGGGCTCGCTGGTATAAACCAGGATATCCGGCCGGGCCTCCATTTTCTGCTGATCGAACGAGCCTCCCTGTACCGCGTTGCCGGTGCAGCAGACGTTGCCGCCATAGGAGGGCACGGGATTCATCGGGTCATAGCTGAAGCTGTCGGGTTTGTCGGCGGCCGGAGCCCTGCTGGTCAGCATGCCGTCGCCCGTGAGCGTGTTGGCCCGCCCACCGCTCGCGAGATAGAACGTCATGGGCTCGGCGCCCTTCGGCGGCCAGCTGTCGGTCGTCTGCCACTTGTTACTTCCCATGGTGTAATAGCGAACCTTGGGTAGCGTATCGAGCAGGTGGTTGGCCTCTCCTTTCAGGAAATGGTCGAACCAGCCGTAGGTCAGCTCGGCGTACGGGTAGCGGGCATCGCCGACGCTCCGCTCGCCGACAACCGTGTTTTCGGTAGCGCGGGTATAGGCGCAGTGCAAGGTCGGCGCGATGACCGCGTACTGCTGATTGGCAATCTCGGGCCGTGCCGTCTTCCGCACGTGATTGTAGGTGGCGAGGTTCGGCCCGACTGACACGTCGTACCAGGACATGAACCAGAGTCCCGGCACGTTGATGGTCATGTTGTCATGGAAGAGACCGCCCTTATACCAGGCGGGATCGTTGGGCTCCCGCTGGATCATGCGACCACCGGTGGCAACCGGCATCGAATCGGCGAAAATGCCGGCCGGACCGCCCGCGGCCTTCATGATGTCCATCACCGGCAGGTGACGCAGCGCCTCGGACCAATCCACCGGCGGCCGCTGCTCGGCCAGATCGAAGGATTTCGACGCCAGAAGCAGCTCGGCTTGGGTGGTGCCCGGCGGAAAAACGGGCCGCACCTGGTTCTGCTCGCCGGCGAGCCAGGCGATGAAGAGCATCTGCACGGCACCGCCGCGATACCAGTTGCCCTGCTCGAAATAGGGAGCGACCCGGCCCACGCCGGCGCCGAAGCCCTGCGGAATGATGGCGCCCAGCCCGGGCGGCGAGAGGGCAGCCACGGCCATCTGCCATTCTGCAGTCGAAGAGCAACCGATCAATCCGACTTTGCCGTTGGACCAGGGCTGAGTCGCCATCCATTGAATTGCGTTATAGCCGTCGGTCGTCGGCGGACCGAGGATGTCGTAGTTCCCTTCCGAAAAAAAATGGCCGCGCTCGTTCTGCACGACATAGGCGTAGCCACGCTTGATCGCGGTGAGCGCGGCGCTCATATCGGCGGGCACCCCGTTTCGCACATCCCAGTAGTTGAAGTTGTACGGCGTCCTGGAAAAAATGACCGGATACTTCCTGGAGGTGTCCTTGGGGCGATAGACGTCCGTGGCCAGCCGGATTCCGTCGCGCATCGGCAGCAGCAGCTTCCGCTCGATGATTGCGAGCGAATCCAGCTCCTTCTCGATGGCCCAGCGGCGGGCCTTCGCCTCGGGAGTCATGCCCGCGCCGGGCTGTGCGGTCGCGGAACCAGCCAGCAGGATGAGCAGGGCGCCCGTCATTCCGGCTGGGCGGAAGGTCCGGTGCATGGAGGGAGCTCCGAGAAAGAAGGTCAGCGGGAAAGATAGAGCCCCCGGCGAGAGCCGAGGAGAGCCCGCTGTGTTGGGAGGTTGATTCGCGGCGTCCTCCCCTCTAAACGAAGCAGCAAAGAGAGGCAGGTTTTCCATGCGCAGCAAAGTCAACTTCAAGGGTCACCCCGTTCATCCCGCCCTGGTTCACTTCCCCCTGGCATTCCTCATCGGGGCGTTCGGATTCGACTTGGCCGGCAGCTGGATCAACAACCCGTCGCTCTGGAGCGTAGGAGCCTATCTCGCGCCCGTGGGCATCATTGCGGCGCTGCTCGCCGCGATTCCAGGTTTCCTCGACTACTTCTATACCGTCCCGCCCAAGAGCTCGGGAAAACGGCGTGCCACCCAGCATATGCTGCTGAACCTCTCCGCAGTAGCGTTGTTCGCGCTCGCCTGGCTCATCCGCGGCGGCGCGGCCCCCGAGCCAAGCCTGGCGATTCTGCTACTGGAAGGAGCGGGATCCGGAGCCCTCTTTATCGCCGGTTATCTCGGTGGAATCCTGGTCTCCCGCAATCAGATCGGGGTCGACCATCGTTACGCCGAGGCCGGGAAATGGCAGGAAGAGCGAATCCAGCCCGATCCCAAGCAACCGATCGTCACCGCGAAGTCCGCAGAGCTGTTGGTGGATCAGATGAAGCTGCTCCACATCGCAGGCAAACGCATCGTGCTAGCCCGCACTGAGAATGGCTACACGGCCTTCGAGGATCGCTGCACCCATCGTGGAGGCTCGCTGGCCGACGGCGCGCTGATCAGCGGAGTGGTGCAATGTCCCTGGCATGGCTCGCAATTCGACGTGCACACCGGGGCGGTCTGTGGAGGGCCGGCCAAGCAGGAGATCAGTACGTATCGGGTGGAGCAACAGGGGTCCGATATCGTGCTGTATCTGGAAGGCGGCGGAAGAGAACAGCGTCCGGCGCGCGAGAAGGCTTCACGCTAGGGGAAGGGAGTCCGTCATGAGAAAACTGGTGGTTGGCACGTTTCTGACCCTCGACGGAGTAATGCAGTCGCCCGGTGCGCCGGAGGAAGACACCAGCGGCGGCTTCAGGCACGGGGGTTGGGTGGTGCCGCATTTCGACGACATGATGGGTCAGGTCATGGTCGAGTGGATCCGGAGGCTGGATGGGCTGGTGCTGGGCCGGAAGACCTACGAAATCTTCGCAGCCCACTGGCCCCACGCTGCCGCGGACGATCCCATCGCCGAGAGATTCAACCGGGTGCCGAAGTACGTCGCGTCGCGGTCGCTAAAGCGAGCTGACTGGGGTCCCGCCTCCGTAATCGAGGGGGACGTGCCGAAGGCGATTGACAAGCTAAAGAGCGAATCGGGGAATGGAGAGCTTCAGGTGCACGGGAGCGGCGAGCTGGTCCAGACGCTTCTCAAGCATGGGTTGATCGACGAATTCCGGCTCTGGACCTTCCCGCTGGTGCTTGGATCGGGCAAACGCCTGTTCGCGGACGGCACCGTACCTGCCAGACTCGAGCTCTCGGAGACCCGGACTTCCAGCACGGGAGTCGTGCTCCAGGTGTACCATCCAGCCGGGCGGCCGAGCTATGGCTCGTTCGCGCTGGGGGAGCCGTCCGGGGAGGAGTTTTCTCGGCGGTGGCGGAGGGGTGCGGCGGTCGAATAATGGGGTGCGATCGCCGCTGCTGTCTCCGTAGCGTCCTCTGGTTGACCCTTCCCCTGACGCTGGCTTCCTGTTCAGGGTTTTCGTCCTGGCATGAAGCGAAACGCGTGCTGGCACCGCGCGGAGGCATCGACGCGGTGTTGGCGGAACGCAACGCCGGATCGCCGACTGGCTTCCGGTACGAAGTATTCGTCGTCCTGAATGGCACGGTCGCTCTGGGTACCAAACCAGTCGCGACCTTGGAGGGAGCCACTCGCAACGACAGCGCGTATGGTGCCTCCCTCAACTGGGTCGGGCCCGACACCTTGCGCATCGAATACCTTCGGGCGGAGCGGGAGACGCTGCTGATTCCGGACGTCTCGGTTGGAGGCCGGCGCATCAGGATCCTGCTGGCTGCCGGCAAGCGGGATTCGCTGGCACGCGCCGGCGGCATGGTGCAGGCGCGGCGGTAAGACCCGGCGCTCAAGCCGACACGATCAGCACGATCGCTACCGCGGCGCACACCAGGCCACCGAGCTGGACCACGCGGAGCCGCTCGCGCAGCACGAGCCACGCCAGCACCACCGTGCTCGCGGGATACAGCGAGGCGAGCGTCGCCACGATGCCGAGCGGCCCTGCCGGACCGCGAGCAAGTAAAGCAGGTTCGCCAGCATGTCGAGCGCCCCGCCGCCGATCACGAGGGGCACTCCCGCCCGCCGCAGCCGCAGCTTTTCCCGCGCCGCAGCCGCCACCACGATGAAGCAGCCGACGGAGGTGACCCGTGCCGCGGCCAACGGCCAGAGGCCCGCTGCGGGCCCAGTGCGTTGCAGGCAGACGAGGAAGACGCCGATGCAGATCCCCGAGGCGACGGCGATCGACAGACCGGTCGTGGCGCGCTTCCCCGTTTCGGTGCGACCGGTCTGGCTCACCAGCACAATCGCAGCCATGGCGAGCACCACGCCGAGGATTGCCAGCCGGGCGGGCCGCTCACCCAGAGCAATTCCCACCAGCAGAGGAATGCTGACCGAGCAAACGGCGGTCACCGGCGCCACCACGCTCATCACGCCGATCGCCAGACCGCGATAGAGGAGGGCCACGCCGACTCCGCCGGCCAGGCCGCTGGCAGCTCCCCAGGCAAAGTCGCTCGCGGTCGGCGCGGAAGCGGGCAGAAATAGGAGGGCTATCAATACCAGGATCAGGCCCGTAAGCTGCGAGAACACCACCACGGAATAGGCGGTGAAGCGCTTGGTCGCGAGCCCGCCGAGGAAATCCGCCGCGCCGTATGCGACGGCCGAAAACCCGGCCAGGACATAGCTCAGCTCAGCTGCGCGCGAAACCACGTCCTGTTATGAAGGAGGTCCGGGAGCCACCGGGATTTCCCCGGTGACATCGGCCGCCGAGATCGCGCGCTCCGCCGTAACCGGGACCGGCTCGGCGGCGAGAAAGCCCGCCATGCCTCGCGAGAGTGGGAGCGTAATCAACACGAGCAATCCCGCGATCCAGAACGGGACCCCGATGCCAAAACGATCCATCGCCAGGCCGGCCGCGACGGGAAAGGCCACCCGCGAGACGCCCCCAAACGTGTGTTGGACCCCCATGTAGAGGCCCCGCTCTTGCAGCGAGACCACGCGGGAAAGCAGGCCGGTCACGCAGGGAAACAGGAACGCGGTGCCCAGAGGCATCAGCGTGAACCCCACGGCGAGCATCGGGTAGCCTTGCGCCAGTCCCGTCGCGGCGAGCCCCGTCGCCAGGCACAGGATACCCAGCCGGGAAAGCCGCGCCTCGCCGAGGCGATCTACCGCCGGGCCCAACACCAGCGACCGGATCAGTACCCCCAGTCCCCCCAGATACATGATGAAATAGCCGACATTGTGCTCGGTGATGCCGAAGCGCTCGCCGAGCAGCAGTGGAACCGTCTGGACAGTGCCGTAGAAGGCACCGATCCCGACGGCATAGATCCAGATCAGACGGGCGGCCGGCTCCCGCCAGTGGGTGACAATCCGCCCGATGGCCGCGCGCCCGGAGATCGGAGGAGTCCTTGCGCCGCCGCCGGTGGTGGTCAGTTCGCGGGATTCGAGCAGGAAACGCCAGGCAAACCCCGCGACGAGCAACGCGAGCGCCGCCGCGGCAAGCCCGGGGGCGCTGCGCCCGCCCACAGCGATCATCGCCGAGCCGAACGCGGGACCTGCCACGGCGCCCAGACTCGTCACCGCGGAGAGCCAGCCCAGGCTCTTGGTACGCCGGTCGACCGGAGACGCGTCCGCGACGTAGGCCTGAATGACGCCGATCGTGCCGCCGCCCACTCCCTGCAGGAGACGCGACAACAGCAGCAGGAGCAGCGAGCCAGCGAAGGCAAACAGCACATACGCCACGGCAGTCACGAGGAGACCGGCCAGAATCGCGGGGCGGCGGCCATAGCGATCGGAGAAGCGACCCCACACCGGTGCCACCGCGAGCTGAGCAAGGGAGAATGCTGCGATCAACAGCCCGACCAGCGTCGCACTCGCGCCCAGCTCCCGGGCGTAAAACGGGAGCAGCGGCAGGATCATGGTGAGCCCCACCATGTCCACGAATGCGGTGACGAAGAGAACGAGCAGACGGCCGCGCATCAGGGCGGGAGCGGCCTACTTTCGCGGAGCGAGATAGTCGTGGGCCGCAACCATCCGCCAGCGGCCCCCCAGCCGAGTCCAGGTATCCGTGAAACGGTAGCGCCGTTGGAAGGGACCACTCGCTCCGCGCCCACTTACGCTGAGCCAGCCGGTCACCACCGCCGTATTCCCGAAACCGTGCACCGTCATTTCTTCATTGTGCGCCTCGGTCACGGTATCAGTCGTGCTGACCAGGTCCTTCATTACCTCCGCGCGCGTGTAGGTCCGGTCATCCTCGCTGTAGACGAACCCCGGAGCCAGCGTGCGTCGAAAGTAGGCGGTGTCCCGCTGCACCAGGGCTTTGGCCCAACCGTCCTCCAGGCGCAGCAGTTGCGCCTTCTCCGCCCCCGTCTGCGCAGCAAGACTGCGCGCGCAGAGAGCCGCCAGCAGGAAAAGCGCGAACCGCTGCTTCATGCGACGCGCACGCAAGCCCGGGCCAAGCGCTCCAGCCCGTCCGCCAGCTCGGCCTCAGTCATCAAGAGCTGCGGCGCGATCCGAATCACGTGGCCGAAGAGCCCGCCCGTGCCGATGAGCAGCCGCTCCGCCTTGGCCGCCTCGAGCAGCGCCGCCGCCTTTTTCGGACTGGGCTCCTTGCTGGTCGGGTCCTCCACCAGCTCGAGCGCCTGCATCATCCCCATTCCCCGCACGTCCCCGATCCAGGCGTGCTGCCGGGCGAGCCGCTCGAGCCCCGCACGCAGCTGTTTGCCGAGCCGCGCGCTGCGCTCCGGGACGTTCTCGCGCTCCATCACCTCGAGAGTCGCGTCCATGGCCGTCATACAGATCGGATTGCCGCCGAAGGTCGAGATCGTCTTACCCTTCCAGGCGGCAGCGATCTCGTCGCGGGTAATGGTGACGCCGACCGGGAACCCGCTGGCCACGGTCTTGGCCATGACCATGATGTCCGGCTCGACGTCCCAGTGCTCGATCCCGAACCAGCGGTCGCCGGTGCGCCCAAAACCCGTCTGCACCTCGTCGGCGATGAACAATCCGCCGTGCTTGCGAATGATTTCCGCCACGCGCTGGAAGTAACCCGGCGGCGGCACGATATAGCCTCCGGCGCCCTGGATCGTCTCGGCGAAAAACGCAGCCGGCTTGCCGCTCGTCATCGTGAGAATCACTTCTTCGACGTCCTTGGCATAGCGCTCCGCGCAATCGTCGTGCGGCGGCCCGTAGGCGCAGCGATAGCAGTAGGGGGATAGCGCGTGCTTGACCCAGGGGACCGAGCCGCCGAGCGGGTTCCAGCCACTCATCGCGGTGAGCGTTGTCCCCAGGGCGGAGCGGCCGGAGTAGCCATAGCGGAGCGCGATGATCTCGTCGCGGCCGGTGAACATCCGGGCGAGCATGATGGCGGTCTCCACCGCCTCGGTCCCGCTGTTGGTGAAGAACGACTTGCGGAGGCCGCCGGGCGCGATCCCCGCCAGCCGCCGCGCGGCATTCACCTGCGGCTCGTTGAGGTAGAGCGTGGAAACGTGCCCCAGCCGGCCGAGCTGTTCGCGCACCCGCTCGACCACCTCGGGATGGCAGTGGCCGATGCCGGTAGTCAGGATGCCGCAGAAGAAGTCGAGATACTCCACCCCGTCCGCATCGGTGGCCCAGGACCCAGTGCCTTCGACCAGGACCAGGGGATCCTTGTAATACGGCAGCGCGGCGGGAATGACGTGGTCCTGCCACCCGGATTTGACCGAAGCGCCGAGCTCGGCGGCGGTCGGAATCGTAGCGCCCATGGCTCGCTCCTAGCGCATTCCGAAGAGGCGCACCACTGCGCGCCGGCCCCGGATCGTGTTGGCGTCGTACCAGAACTCGACGCTCCGGATCACCCGGTCGTCTCCGGTCAAGTCGATCGCACGGGACTCACCCCCGGCCGGGATGGTGTGCCGCAGCTCGATCTCCTGTTTGCCCCCGTTTCCGAAGTGCACCACGACACGATGAAAATCCACCGATGCTCGCTGGACGGTGATCTTGATCTTGCTGAAATCACCCCGCGCTGCGGTGACCATGATGACATCGTGGTCGGCCCGGTCGTTCACCGCGCGCTGACCGAGCAGCACCCAATCGGCCCCGATGCCCGTCGCCAGGGTCAGCCACAGCAACAATCCACTCATTTGGGACGCTCCGCGCGAAGGTTTACCACTTCGAGATGACCACCCGCTTATCGGTATAGAACTCGATCGCGTCCCTGCCCTGAGCCTTGAGGTCGCCGTAGAAGGAGCCCCGGGATCCGCCGAAGGGAAAGAACGCCATGGGAGCGACGACGCCGATATTCACCCCGATCATACTGATGCCGGCGTGATAGCGGAACTCGCGGGCTGCCGCGCCACTCGTGGTAAAGAGCGAGATCGCATTGCCGTAGGCGTTGCGGTGCACCAGAGCGATGGCACCCGCGAGGGTATCGGCACGGGTCAGTCCGGCCACGGGACCGAAGATTTCTTCCCGCCCGATCGCCATCTCCGGCGTGACCCCTTCGAAAACGGTGGGGCCGAACCAGTGGCCGCTCGGATAGGCGCTTACGCTCGCCGTGCGTCCGTCGAGCAGGAGCTTGGCTCCATCCCGCTCTCCCTGCTCGACATAGCCAGCGATCCTGGCCCGATGCGGGGCCGAGATGACCGGTCCCATGGTTACGCCGGCGTCGAGCCCGTAGCCGAGCTTCAGTGCGGCCGCGCCCTTCAGGATGGAATCGCGGATGGGGCGATAGGCTTCTCCCACCCCCACGATGACGCTGCCCGCGAGACACCGCTGCCCCGCCGCGCCGTAGACCGAGGCAACCACGGCCCTGGCGGTGGCTTCTACGTCCGCATCGGGCAGGACGATCATGTGATTCTTGGCTCCGCCCAGCGCCTGAACCCGTTTTCCCGCGGCCGCCGCCTTGCTGTAAATGCTCCGGGCCACCGGACTCGAACCGACGAAGGAAACGCCCTGGATGTCGGGATGTTCGAGCAGCACGTCGACCGCATGCTGATCCCCATGAACGACATTCAACACTCCGGCTGGCAGGCCCGCCTCGGCGACCAGGTCGATCACCCGCTGGTGGGTCAGCGGGTCGCGTTCACTGGGCTTAAGCACAACGGTATTCCCCGTCGCGATCGCGAAGGGCCAGAACCAGAGCGGAATCATCACCGGAAAATTGTACGGGGTAACCACGGCGAACACGCCGAGAGGCTGGCGAATCGTCTCACAGTCGATGCCCGGGGCAATGTTCTCCAGGGTCTCTCCCATCAGGAGCGTCGGGATCGCGCAGGCGTGGGTGATGCTTTCGATGCCGCGTTTGAGCTCGCCGGCGGACTCCTCTCTGGTCTTGCCGTGCTCCCGCGTCATCAGCTCCGCCAGCTCGTCGAGGCGCCCTTCCAGCAGGGCCTTGAGCCGGAACAGCACCTGGATGCGTTCCACGGCAGGCACGTCCCGCCAGGAAGGGAACGCCCGCGCGGCCGCGGCGATGGCTGCGGCGGTATCCTCGCGGGTGGAGAGCGGGACGCGGCCCAGCGACTCCCCCGTCGCCGGATTGCTGAGGGGAAGCGACTCGGAGGCAGTGGCCTTGGTCCAGCGGCCCGCGACGAAGTTCGGGATCGGCACCGACGGCTCCTCCTACTCCGGCTGGCCCGACGTCGTAATGCGCTTGGCACCCAGCTTCTTGAGCAGCTCCTGCACCGCCCGCTCGAGCTGCGGATCGCGCCCCGCAAGCTCATCCTCGGCCCGGTGGACGACGAGGATGTCGGGCTGCACGCCGTAGTTCTCCATGTTGGTCTGCTTTTCGTCGGCGAGATACACCCCGACGCCCGGCGTTCGCACCGTCGACCCGTCGATCAGCGAGTAGCTGCCCGTGCCGATCACCGCCCCCATGGTCGGTTCTCCAATCACCGGCCCCAGTCCCAGCGCCTTGAACCCCGCGGGAAACATCTCCGCGTTGGACGCCGAGCGCCAATTCTGTAACACGGCTTTCGGACCGAAATACCCCATGAACGGCCGACTGCTCGTCTCGGTGCCCCGCGGCTGCCAGACCTGATATTCGCGCTGGACGAGAATCTGCAGCAGCTCCTGCTCGATGTTCCCTCCCCCGTTCCAGCGCTGGTCGATGATCAGGGCTTCCTTGTCGCGATTTTCCCGCAGCTCCTTCTCGAACTTACGGAGCGAGGGCTGGTTCATCGCCTGGATGTGCAGGTAGCCGACCCGTCCGTCCGAGAGCTTGGCCGCCAGCTCGCGGCGCTGCTGTACCCAGCGCTCATAGCGAAGCTGATTGAACTGATTCATGGGAATCGGATCGATCCGGGTCGCCCAGGCACCTTCGAGCCCAGGCTGGCGGTTGAAGCTCACGGTTACCCGGCGATTCAGCCGCTGGTTGAGCAGCTTCACATAATTGTCGCCCGCTTTCACTTCCGTGCCGTCAATCCGCAGGAGATAATCCCCCACGGTAACCCGGACCCAGTCCTTGTCGGCGGGGCCGCCCTTGTAGACGTGGGTGACCTTGTAGCGTCCGGCCGCCGCATCAGGCTCGAGGTCCACCCCCAGATGCACCGTAACGCTGCCGCCGCTCTGGGCGCCGCCTCCCGGCGGCGGAGCGGCGCCGGTGTGGGAGGCATTGAGCTCACCGATCATCTCGTTCACGATATTGAGCAGCTCATCGCGGTCGCCGACGTGGGCCACCAATGGGCGATACTTGGCGCGCATGGCATCCCAGTCCTTGCCGTGCATCGCGGGATCGTAGAAGCGGTACTTCATGGTACGCCAGGCGTCGTCGAACATCTGGTTCCACTCGGCGGGCAGATCGACGCTGACCCGGGCGGTGAACGCGAGGCGCCG
>DASYTT010000009.1:0-13731 GCA_036002045.1 Gemmatimonadales bacterium | reverse complement strand
CCCGTCACCCACGGGAACCTTGAAGAACTCGGTCGGACGGGCGATCAGCTTGGCCACCGCTGCGCGCTGCGCCGAGTCGTTCACCAGCGAGCGAGCGACCTGATGGGAGGGCAGCCGCACGAGCTCGGTGACGGCGGGCCGGTCGAAGCGGGAATAGCTGTGAAACGCCCACTGGGCTCCCGGCGAAACCTGATAGCGATGGGTGCCGGGTGCATCGGCGGGGGAAAGCCGCTGGCTGCCGCCCTTCCCATCGAGGCGGGTGCGAAACAGGTAGCGCTGGGTCGCATTCTCGGGTGACGCGATGTAATAGAGCCACCCTCCGGACTCGTCCACGCCGGCGATCGAGACGACATCGAACGCGCCGGGCGTAACGAGGGTCAGCTTGGCTCCATCGCGGGAAACGCGATACACGTGGCGCCAGCCGTCGCGCTCGCTGGGCCACAGGAACTCGGCGCCTTTGCCCAGCCAGACCAGATCGTCTACCACGTCGACCCAGGCGCTGTCCCGCTCGGTGAGGATCGTTCGAACGGCGCCCGTCGCGGCGTCGGCCAGCAGCACGCGGTTGCTGTTCTGCAGGCGATTCATCCGCTGCAGTACGAGCTCGCTCGCGCTCGCCCACTCCATGCGCGGCAGATAGTTCTCCCGCAGGTCATCGCCGAGCTCGATCCAGCGGGTCGCTCCCCCGTCCGCCTGGACCACCCCCACGCGCACCGCTGAATTCGTGGTGCCGGCTTTGGGGTACTGGATCGGAACGATCTTGGGATAGAGCGAATCGGTGTCGTTGATCAGCCGGAAGGTGCCGACGCCCGTCATGTCGAACTGCCAGTACGCGAGCCGGGTGCCGTCGGGCGACCAGCGGAAACCGTCGCGCAGGTCGAACTCCTCCTCGTAGACCCAATCCGACATTCCATTCACATGGAGGGAGTCCGCCCCGGTGGTGAGCCGGGTGATCCGTCCATCGGCCAGATTCTCCACGTACAGCTCGCCCTGGCGGACATACCCGACCCGGTCGCCACGGGGCGAAAACTTTGCGTACATCAAGGAGGACTCCGGAGCATCGCGGCCGCCGAGCTTGCGCAGCGCGCCGCTTCCGCGCTCGAGCACCCAGTAATCTCCCCGGGTGTTCTGGCGCCAGACGCGCTCCGTGTTGGTGAAGATCAGCAGCCGGCCTCCGTCGGCCGACCAGCTATAGTCCTCGATGTCGAGAGGCTTCGCGGCGCCGGAAGGAACCAGCCGGCTCGCGGAGATCAGAATCGTTCGCGCGCCGGTCGCGGCGTCGTAGCGTACGATGTCGCGGGAGGCGGGGACTTCGGCGGAGCGTTCGAGAGTCGTGTAGGCAGCGCCTTGCTCGATCCACCTGGCAGGGCCGAAGCGCTGGCGCGGAGCAAACTCGGCCGATGCAAAAACGCGGCGGAGCAAGTCTGCCAGCGGAGCGGTTTGCGCCGGCAACGCAGCGGGGAGCCCAAGCGTGCCGAGCCAGAGCACGGCCAGCAGAGCGCGGCGGGGAAGCGATCGTTTACGCATTTCCGGGGGCCTTGAGGACGACGGGGAAGCCGAGTCGCCCAGGAAGATGTGGGCGAAACCCGGAACATGCGAGGGGGAGGGGGATCGGGCTCAGCCCAGCTCGAGCGTTCCGGCGTGGGAGATGTCGTGCCGGTCACCGCGGAGGTAGATCCACCCGTTTCCTCCGCTCCAGATCAGTTGGCCGGCGCGCCGTTGCCGGCCGGGCTGCAGCTCGTTGATCAGCAGATCGAAACGCAGCCGCGCCCCGGGACCCAGCAGGGAAATGCCGGGATGGTCGAGTCGCAAGGTGACGAGGTAACCCGCGTCGGTCGGCGCCCAACTTCCACTCAGTTTGGCCGGGCTGGGTCCCTCGATGGGGCGAGTGCGGAGCGAGCCAGCTTCCCCTGGAACCACCAGGAAGCCCCAGGCCTCGCTGCCGTCTCCCTCGCCCAGGTACACCTGGAGTCCGTCGGAGTGGATGTCCTCCGGCTCGTTGTCGAGCTCGAGGGGTGGTACATCCGGCCCCCGAACCAGCAGCTCCGGCTTGCGAACCTCGGCTGCCAGATAGAGCGCTTCGCCGTCCCAGTTCACCCACGCTTGCGCCGAGAATCGCTCGGGGTCGTACGGCTCCTCGCTCCGGCGGTACTGCAGCTCGGTATCCAGGGTGAGGGGCGCGGCCAGCTCGAAGCCCTCGAGGGTGCCATCCAGCGCGGGCGGAGCCACGATCCGCGGAGCGAGCGCCTCGGCGTCGGAGCCTTGCGCTGCCGTCCTGGTTGCCGGCCGCGGCGCGCGGCGGAAGCCGCTGAGCGTTTCCTGCTTGCCGGCGTGCTCCACCTGGAGCGCCGCGGGTGTAAAGCGGTAACGGATGGTTCCGCGGCGCATCCCGACCTCGATCAGCTCTCCGCTGATCTCGAGGCTCGTCACCGCGGCATCCGAATCGGCGGGCGGGGGGGCGAAGTCGAGGACCGTGAGCCAGCGGACAGCCGAGGCTCGTGCGCGCAGCAGCAGGAAGCCGCGGGGTTCCGGCGCGGTCGGCAAGCCCGGAGCGATCGCACGGACCAGCTCGGCGCCGGGCGCGAGCAGGTGACCACCGAGCCGGCGTCCCTTTGCCTCCTCCTGGACGCTGAAAGCCACGACGCCTTCCTGCGCCGGAACGAAGCGGTCAGCCTCGGATACAAATGGGAGTTCGAGCTCCAGGGGCTCCCAGTGCCCCGCCGATTCGAGCTGCAGCCGACCCTGGAAGTGCCACGGGAGCACGATCTCCCGCGCATCCGCCGCTTCGAGCTCCAGCAGGTCGAGCAGGTGGGTCGGACCGAGCACCAGGGTACGGCGAGCCTCCCCGGCTTTGCCGCGGCACCAGCTCCACTCGTCACCGGCCTCGAACGCTTCACACCAGGCGTCCGCGCCGCCGGCATTGCTTCCATCGAGCAGCGGAGCATTGTGCGCCAGCGCGGAGCGATACCAGGCGAGCGAGGGATGCACGTACGACCCGGTTCCCTGATCGGGAAGCCAGTGGATCCCGTTGGCGTGCAGCGTGAGGTGAAGCCGATCGGGGTGCCCGTGGCCGCCGATTGCCCGACCACACTCGAGACTGGCGTAGCGATCACCGTCGCGCAGGACCGCGAGTCCCTGGTTGCCGAGCAACACACTCTCGGGGCGCCACTCGGAAGCCGGTGCCGGCGCCGGCTGCATCGCGGTGAGCGCCCACCAGGATAGATCGGCAGGCCGGCAAGTCGGCAGGTCGGCAGGTGAGCGCGGCGGCAGGCCTGCGTCATGGAGCCAGGCGTCGTAGGTCTCGCCGGGGCCTGACGGCTTCGGCTGCGCATACAGTGCGGCGAGCCAGGCATCGAGCTCCGCGTCGTTGCCGAGCCAGGCGCGGCCGATTTCCCAGAGCTCGAGCGAAGCCGGCTGCGCGAGCGAAACGCCATAGCGCGAATCACGCCGTGCTGGATAGGTGAAATCGGGCAGGGCGGATTGCGAGGGTCCCAGCAGGGCGGCGCGGAAATGCCGGCGGACCTCGGCGTCCTCCAGCAGGTCGAATCCCATCGCCCGGGCCCAGTGGATTCCCTGCATGAGGCCGCGGAGGGCAAAGAGGTGGTAGTTCTCGCCCTCCCACCAGAGCCCGTCCTCCCCGAACCCGTCGGCCAGGTGACCCAGTAACCCGGTGCGCGACTCCACTGCCGTGCGAGCCAGCTCGAGATCGTCGAACCAGACCGCGATGGCCGTGAGCGCCGCCGAGTGCCAGGTCTGCCGGTTGGAGAATCCCTCGTTGAACTCGCCGAGCAATGCCGCGGCCTCCTCGGCGACGCGATCGATGCCGGGAGCGCGCTCCGGGGGCAGCAGTCCGCCCTCCCGCAGCAGAACCGCGCCGGCCAGATAGGAGGTAAGCCAGAGCGACTCGAGATAGGTGGAGAAGAAGAGATGCGACGGACCCAGGACGTTGTCGCGATTGGGGACCTGGAAGTACAGCTCATCGTACGCCGCGAGCAGCTCGGCGGCGCGCGCGGCGGCGCTTGCGTCATCGCTTACCGCGGCGATGAGGCTGAGCTCCGCGGTCCGCTCGGCCAGCCAGAGGTGTTGCGCGCGGGCCCAATGGCGGTGGTGGCGCTCACCGGAAAAGCTCGAGCCGCAGCGCGGACAGCGGTGGTGGTCGGGGCTCCAGGGGTCGAAGCGGAGCGGAGCGCCGTCGTGGGGACAGAATCCGCCGTCCCGGGAGAGCAGTGCCTTGACCTCGGGTACGACGGGGAAGCTCTCCAGCACCGGCCGGGCGCGGGCTCGCAGGGTATTCAGCAGGTCGGCGAGGTCCGGGTCGGCCGGGATGGCGGCGCGCAGCGCGCTCAGCTCCTCCGAGGTCAGCATTCCGCGATTATAGTAAGCGGAGCCGTGGCGAATCCCAGTGTGGTTCCCGATGAGGCTGCTCTCGAAGAGCTGCTCTCCCGTCCTACGCCCGCGCTGGTCGGGGCGCTGAGAGACATACCCGGTGACATCCTGATCCTGGGTGCGGGTGGCAAGATGGGACCGAGCCTCGCGCGGCTGGCGCTGCGCGCCTCCCGCGAGACGGGCACGGCCCGGCGAGTGATCGCGGTGGCGCGCTTCTCCGATCCGGCATTGCGGCCGGCGCTCGAATGCGACGGCGTGGAGACGATCGCCTGCGACCTGTTCGACCGGGAGGCGCGGGCGAGGCTGCCCGACGCGCCGAACCTGATTTACATGGCGGGCCAGAAGTTCGGGACGACGGGTGATGCGGCGCGCACCTGGGCGGTCAATGCGCTGCTGCCGGGGCTGGTAGCGGAGCGGTTTGCCGGGGCGCGGATCGTGGCGTTCTCCACGGGGAATGTCTATCCGCTGGTGCCGGTGTTGGGGATGGGGGCGACGGAAGCGGATCCTACCGGACCGGTGGGGGAGTACGCGCAATCGGCGCTGGCGCGGGAGCGGGTGCTGGAGTTCTGCTCGCGCCGGAACGGCACGCCCATGGCGATGCTGCGGCTCAACTACGCGGTGGAGCCGCGCTACGGGGTGCTGCGCGACATCGCAGATCGGGTCTGGTCGGGCCGGCCGGTGGAGCTTGGCATGGGGTGGGTGAATGTTATCTGGCAGCGGGACGCGAACGCGGTGGCCTTGCGCGCGCTGGCGCACTGCGCCGTGCCGCCGCTGGTGCTGAACGTCACCGGGCCCGGGTTGTCGGTTCGGTGGATCGCGGAGCAGTTCGGGGAGCGCTGGGGCCGGAAGCCGGCATTTGCCGGCGAGCCGAGCCTGACGGCCCTGCTGAGCAACGCGGCGCGGATGGAGGAGCTGTTTGGTGCGCCCGAGGTGGGGATCGAAGCGATGCTCGCCTTGGTCGCAGAATGGGTGGAACGCGGAGGCCGGACCCTCGCGAAGCCGACGGGCTTTGAGAACCGGGAGGGGAAGTTCTGACATCAGGGTTCAGGGGTCAGGAGTCAGGGGTCAGGGGGGCCTGGCGGGCCGTCTTGCGGCGCGGCTGCGTGATCCCCGCGCATCCGCTGGCGCTGACGGCGGCACGCAAGCTCGATGAGCGGCGGCAGCGCGCCCTAACCCGCTACTATCTCGATGCGGGTGCCGGCGGCATCGCGGTGGGCGTCCACACGACGCAGTTCGCGATTCGCGACAAACGACACGGCTTGTATCAGCCGGTGCTCGAGCTCGCCAGCGAGACGGTCGCGGAGTGGGAGCGCCGGCGCGGGCGCCGGATCATCCGGGTGGCAGGGGTCATCGGGCGCACCAACCAGGCCGTTAAGGAGGCGCGGCTGGCCCGCGAGCTGGGCTACGATCTGGGACTGCTGGGGCTGGGTGCGCTGGCGCGCGCCTCGGATAGCCAGCTCATCGCGCACGCGCGGGCCGTCGCGCAGGAAATCCCCCTCATGGGGTTTTACCTGCAGCCGGCCGTGGGCGGCCGCAAGCTCTCGTACGCGTTCTGGCGGCGCTTCGTGGAGCTCGACAATGTCGCCGCCATCAAGATCGCCCCGTTCAATCGCTACGACACCTGGGACGTGGTGCGCGCGGTGGCTGATTCCGGCCGCCGGGACCAGATCGCGCTCTACACCGGCAACGACGACAGCATCGTGGTCGATCTCTTGACCGAGTACCGCGTGCCCGCGCTTCAGGGGAATGCGGTCCGGCTCCGCATGGTGGGCGGCTTGCTGGGCCACTGGGCTTTCTGGACCCGCCGCGCCGTGACCCTGCTGGAAGCGGTCCGGGGCGATCGCTGGATTCGCCACGGCGGAGGCATGGCGATCGCCCTTTCGCTGGGCGCGCAGATCACCGACGCGAATGGCGCCATCTTCGATGCGGCGAACGGATTCCGCGGCTGCATTCTGGGGATCCACGAGGTCTTGCGGAGGCAGGGCCTGCTGCGCGGGCGCTGGTGTCTCGATCCCCGGGAAGAACTGTCGCCGGGTCAGGCGCGGGAGATCGAGCGGGTGTGCCGCGCCTATCCGCACCTGGCGGACGACGCGTTCGTTAGGGAGCGGCTGGATGGATGGCTGCGCTGAACTGAGCCGCCTCTTGCGGCTGCGACAGCCGTCACGGCCTCGCGGCCGGAATCAAAGCGCGAGGAATGCCTGCAGGTTTCCCGCTTCAATTCGCGCTCGGTCTTCGGCGCTAATGTCCAGCAAATCCAGCTTGGCCGCAATGTTTTCAGGCAGCCGGAGCGGCAAAGCCGAACCGAAGGTGAACCGCTCGACCCCGATCGTGCCCAGCAGGATCTGCAGATGGTCTTCCGGGGGTCCCCAGATCCAGCAGATATCCCAAAGCACCCGCGCGGCCTCCGCGGGGGTCGAGCCGAAATGGACCTGCTCGATGAACTCCCGGTCGGCATGGGTGATGAGGAGACGGACTCCCGGGTGAACGCGGAGCAGAGTCCGGACCGCGGAGGGCGGCAGCTCGGCGGCCCGGTCGTTCGGGTGGCGCTGGCGTCCATCTTCGAGGCGGACCGCCATCAGGAGCGGCATGCCCGCTGCTCCGCAGGCAGCCACCAGAGCCCGCATCTCGCCGCCATCCGGCTCGAGCCCATAAAAGGTCGGATCGCAGCGCAGTGAAGGGGCCTTCCGGTCGACCCCTTCTCGCAGGACCCGAGCCCAGTTGGGGAGGCCGGGGTGAATCGCCGGCACCGGCTTGAAGCGTGGCTGGTACTCCGCCGCCTGATACAGCACGGAATTTCCCTCGGTCGGATCGCGCCAGAAGATTGCCGACAGATTCGAAATCCAGGCCTGATCGATGCCCGTGCGATCCATGCCTTCGATCAGCGCCTGCGGCGAGCCGCCCGGCGCGCGCCGGAAGGGGTAGCGGCCCAAGAAGGCGTTCACGTCAATGCGCATAATCAGGAATCAGGAATCAGCGACTTCGGTGGAAAAATTCTTGCCGCGTTCTTCCACCGCACGGCGTCGAGTTGCTCGGCCGGCAGCAGGCGCTCGAGATAGCGTAGCTTGGCCCAGCCGGTGTCGAGCGTAATATCCGCGCCCCAGAGCAGCCGGTCGGTGCCCACCGCCTCGATGCAGGCCTCCAGCATCCCTCCGTCCACTCCGCTTCCCGACAAATCGACATACACGTTGCTTCGCTCCCGCACCGCGTGCAGCGAGTGCAGCCAGTCGCCCCCGCCGGCCAGGTGCGCCAGAATGAAGGGCACCTCGGGATGTCGCCGCGCCAGCGTGGCCAGCTCGGCTGCGTCCGAGGCTTCCTGTCCGGGCCATTCGTGGCGGCGGCCCTGCCAGATATGCTGGAGGACCGGGACCCGGTGATTTCGGGCCGCCTCGCAGATCGGATCCAGGAGCGGATCATCGGCACGCCGGCTTGCGGCGAGCTTGATCCCGATCAGCCCGGCGGCAAGACAGCGCTCGATTTCGCTGAGCGCGTGCTCGGTGTAGTTCGGATTGACGCAGACGTAACCGCGGATCAGTGCGGGAAGCCCGCGTTGCAGCGCGAGCAGCGTCTCGTTCCCCGCGCTCACGTCACGCGGCGAGGGGAAATAGGTCGGTGAGGTCCGGCCCCAGCTGCCGAGTATCGATGCGATATGGCAGGTGATGCCGAGCTTTTCGCCGGCTTTGAGCCTGCTGGCGTTGCGTTCGGCCCAGTCCGCCCGCGGACTCGCCGGATGGTAGAAGTGTGCATGCACGTCGATCAGAGTCATGCGAGCTCCGCGAGCGCCTCCGCGAGGACTGCCAGGCCGCGATCCACCGCTGCGTCGTCGTGCGCCAGAGAGACAAAGTTGTAGGCGCCGCGCTTGAACAGGACGCCGCGACTGGCACACTCCCGTGCCACCCGACCGGAGAAGTCCTCGCTCCGGAAGTTGCAGTAGCACATTTCGGGAATCCCGCCGACCCGCTCTATGTGACGGTCGTAGCGCCGGCCCAGCTGTTCCAGCCCGGAGAAGAGCCTTCCGCCGAGCTCGGCGAGTCGAGCGGGAAGCTCGCTTTCCTGCGCGACACGCAGCACGGCTCTGGCCGCGGCGAAGGAGACGAACTCGGTCGCCATGGTCGAGGAGATCCAGGTCTCTCGGGCCTGGCGCATGATTCTCGCGGGACCCCCTACCGCCGCCAGGGCGTAGCCATTCGCCAGAGCTTTGCCGAGGACGATGAGATCGGGCTCTCCACCCCAGCGCGCCGCGGCCCCCCCGAGGGAAACTCGCAGGCCGGTCTTGATCTCATCGAACACGAGCACGGCACCGACCCGGCGGGTCTCTTCGCGCAGGGTGCGGAGCCATTCCGGCGAAGGGGCGTCCTCCACCACCGGCTCGATCACCACGCAGGCCAGTCCATCCGCTGCGCTCCGGATCAACGTACGGGTTCGCTCGGGATCGTTGAAGGGCAGCTCTTCGAAGAGGGCTTGCACGGCGTCCGGCACGCCGCGGTCGCGGCGACACCAGTCGAGCCAGCCGTGATACCCGCACCCCATGACGCGATCGCGCCCCGTAGCGGCTCGGGCGAGTCGCACTGCGGCCGCCACGGCCTCGGCACCGGTCTTCAGGAACCTGAACTGCTCGACGCCCGGCAGTAGCGCCGCGAGCTCAGTCGCGAGGGCTTCCTCCTCCACGGGCGCAAGCGGTCCGATGCCCCCACGTTCCGCCGCTTCCACCACCGCGCGCGTGACGGCGGGGTGTCCGTAGCCCAGCCCGACCGCGCCAAGCGCCATGAGGAAGTCGAGATACTCTCGACCGTCTTCGGCGGTCACCAGACAGCCGGCGCTCCGCAGCATGCGGAGCGGCATTCCCTCGTACTCGCTGCCGAAGAGCGCTTCCGGGCGTTTGCTGCCCGTGGAAGTAAAGCCGGCGACTCTCACCAGGTTTTCACCCCTTCCTCCGCCCAGCGGAATGGCAGCACCCGCGCTCCCACCGCCTCGGCGGCGCGGGTTGCCTCCCTGGGATTGTCGGCAGCGAGGAAAAACATCGATCCCCCCGCGCCCGCGCCCGCGGCCTTGCCGCCCAGCACGCCCGCTTCCTGCATCGCCGCCTCGAGCCGCGCCATGTCCTCGGTGCGTATGCCGTGATCGAGCTGTTGCTGGTGGCCCCAGTTCCGGCTCAGCAGGCGGCCCACGGTGGCAAGATCCCCGGCGGATAACGCCTCCGCCATTCGCTCCGCGAGCTCGACCATTCCCCGGAGCGCAGCGACCACCGTGGCATCGTTGGCGGCATAGGCGCTCATGACGCGCGCGATGGTCTTCGAGGAGACTCGGGAGGTCCCTGTGTAGCAGACGACGATGCGTTCCTGCAGCGCCGTCCTGATCGCGGCGTCGAGCGCGAGGGGATGCACCTCGACCCGGCCGCCCTGGAAGCCAAGCCGGTGAAAGCCGCCGAGAGCAGCGGCGTACTGATCCTGTTTTCCGCCGGGCAGCGCTGCATCGATTGCCTCGAGCTGGAAGGCAGCTTCCGCGAGCTCGCTCGGGTTGCGCCGCACGCCGCGCGCGGCGTCGAGCGCGGCCACCAGCGCCACACCGAGCGCACCCGAGCTCCCCAATCCCGAGCCCGCCGGCACATCGGAGCGGGTCCGCAGCACGGCTCCCGCCATCCCGGAGCGCTGGAGCGCGGCCTTCTGGAGCGCAAACCCGGCCGTCTGCTCCGCGGTCCAGCTGCCGCCGCGAACCTGTGTCTGCCGCCCCAGGTCATCCGCCTGCAGCAGAAAATCGGACCCGCCCGGCTCGACGTCGGCATGGGCGCGAAGCTCGATCGCGGCATTGACGACCACGCCCCCCTCCTCGACGGCGAACGGGGCCACGTCGGTCCACCCGCCCGCAAAGTCGAGCCGCACCGGGGCAGACGCCCGGAAGACCCTCTCACCTCTCACCCCTCACCTCTCACCGGCTTTGACCCACCATTGGCTCAAAGTGACGAGCTCCCCGCGCAGATCCATCTGGACTCCCTGCACCCGCCGGTTGATGCCTTGCACGCCCCGCGCGTGATAGAGGAAGACAGCGGGAAGGGAATCCTGGATGAGCCGGAGAAGTCTCTCGCTGCCACCCTCGGTGCGCAAACCCGCGAGCGCCACCAGCCGGGCCAGGTGCCCCTGCGCGAGATCACCGGATATTCCCATCACGGCGGCCTCGAAGGCGTGCGCCTGACCCTGCACCCGGTCGAGATAAGTCGCCAGCTCGAGCTGGCGGATCTCCGCACGCACACCAGCGGCGGCGAGCTGCGCCTGCAGCATTTGCTCGAGCGCGGCTTCTCCGCTGCCTACCGTGAGCATTTCGAAGCCGAATCGAGGCAGCTCCCCCCGCATGGCGGGCAGCGGACTGGTTGCGGGAGTGCCGAACCCGAAGAGCACGCCGTCGACGATCGGTTTGGCATCGATAGCTGCCGCAACGGCGCGGCGTGCTTCGAGCCGAGCGAAGGGAGGCCTCCGCAGGTTGAAGACGAGGGCATAGCTGAAGAGCAGCGGATAATCGAGCACTCGCAGGCTGGGATTCCGGCGGACAAACTCCGCATGGGCCGGGTTGATGCCGGCAAAGTCCAGCTCGCCCGAGGTGAGCGCGGCAAGCTTGGTGGTCGGCTCGTCCACCACGGCGATGACGAAACGTTGCAACTTCGGCGGGCCACCCAGCTCGGGAGGGAAATCCGGGTTTGCCTCGAAAACCCAGCGACGGTTGGGCTGGTAGGCCACGAACCTGAAGGGGCCGTTGCCGACGGGTCGCCGGTTCCACTCTGCCTGCCGCAGCTGGCCCAGCGGGACCGTAGCGAAGCGGTGAGCGGGAAGCAGGGCGAGGTCGGTGAGCACATCGGGAATGGCGGGCGCCGGCTCGGCAAAGCGCAGCTCCAGCGTGGAATCGTCCGGCGCAACGACCGCGTGCAGGTTCGCCAGATCCGCGTGACGCGGATAGCCGCTGGCCGGATCGAGCGCCGCATTCAGGGTCCAGGCAGCGTCCCGCGCGGTGGTGGGAGCTCCATCGTGCCAGTGAAGGCCCTGGAAAATCCGCAGCGTGAGCAGCCTGCGATCCGCCGACCAGTGCCACTCCCGGGCGAGATAGGGGATCGGCGTCAGCGTGCTGTCGTAGCGGACCAGGGTCACCAGCAGGCAGTAACGCTGAATCTGTCGGGCAAGCGGGTGGACGGTGAGCAGCGGGTTGGGACTCTGGAGATCGGCGCCCGACGCCAGAATGACGGTGTTACCCCGTCGTGGGGCGCTGGAGCACGCGAGGGCAAGCAGGGCAAGGACGGCGACCGGCGGGCGCACGCCCAAGTGTACACGCGGAGATAGATTCTCGGCATGGCTCGCTCGATCCTGCGCGGATTGCTCCGGGGCGCCGCGGTGGTGTTCGGCGTGGTCACGCTGACCTTTCTCCTGCTCCATCTCGCGCCCGGCGATCCCGTGCAGCGTCTGCTCGGTCCCGCCGCCACTCTGGAGCAGCTCGAAGCCGGGCGTCACACCCTCGGGCTCGACCGGCCGCTGCCCGAGCAGTATGCCGCGTGGCTGGGTCGCGCGGTCCGCGGCGACTTCGGCGCCAGCATCGCGCAGGGCAGGCCCGCAGCGGTGCTGCTCGCCGAGGCCTGGCCGGCCACCGCGCTCCTCATCTTGCTTTCGCTCGTGCTGAGCTGGCTGTTCGGGATTCTCGTCGGCACCGTGCAGGCCAATACCCGTCGCCGGGGTTTGGATACCACGACTTCCGCCCTCGCGGTCGCGCTCAACGCCATGCCGAGCTACTGGCTGGGGCTCGCACTCGTGATGGTCTTCACCTACCAGTTGCGCTGGCTCCCGGCATTCGGCGCAGCGGGAGTGGATGCGGAGTTTCTGAGTGGCGGGGCCCGGCTGGTCGATCGGCTGCGCCACCTGGCCCTTCCGCTGCTCACGCTCAGTCTGATCGGCATAGGAGGGGCGGCGCGGTTTTCGCGCGCCGCAATGCGAGCCGTCCGGGATTCCCCCTATCTGGTCGCGGCCCGCGCCCGCGGGCTGCCCCAATCCGAGGTCGTGGTACGCCATCAACTGCGCAGCGCGCTGGTGCCGATCGTCACGCTGCTCGGGCTCTCGCTGCCCGCGGTCTTTTCGGGCGCCGTGTTCGTCGAGGCCATCTTCGGCTGGCCCGGCGTGGGACAGCTCCTGGTGCAAGCCGTGCAGGCCCGGGACTATCCGGTGGTGATGGCCGCCGCGACCGTCAGCGCCGTGCTGGTCGTCACGGGGAATCTGCTGGCTGAGTTCCTGACCGGCGTGGTCGACCCCCGAGTCCGCCATGCCGGGGCCTAAGCGATTCGGAGGTAGGCTCTGGCGGGATCCGCGTGGGCGAATCGGACTGCTGCTGCTTGCCGTAGTCGCCGCCGCGGCGTTGCTCGCCCCGCTCGTCTCTCCCGTCGATCCCGACGCGCAGCGCGATGTCGTCGCGACCCGATTCCTGGCTCCCTTGACCACTGATCTGCACGGGGTCGTGCATCCCCTTGGCACTGACCGGCTGGGCCGGGACGTATGGGCCAGGCTGGTGTACGGCGCGCGGGTATCGCTGACCGTCGGGCTGCTGGGTATGGCGGTCTCGTTGGTGCTCGGAGTGGTCGTCGGATCGCTTGCGGCGGCCGGTCCGCGGAGCCTTGCCGTGTTATTGCTCGGGGCCACCGATTTCGCGCTGGGGCTTCCCCGCGTGGTCCTGCTGCTGCTGCTCGCGGCGCTCTGGAAGCCCAGTGCGGTGCTGGTCGTTGTGGTGCTGGGTCTCACCGGGTGGATGCCCGTCGCCCGGCTGGTCTATGCGGAAATGCGCTCCCAGCTCGCGCGCCCCTACGTGGAGGCCGCGACGACCCTGGGTGCGCACCCGGCTCGCGTGTTATTCAGGCACGCGCTGCCCAACGCTCTGGCGCCGGTGCTCGCTCTCGCGACGCTCGGCGTGGGCAACGCCATCACCCTGGAGGCGGGCCTCTCGTTTCTAGGGCTCGGAGTGCAGCCGCCGGCTGCCTCGTGGGGCACGATGATCGCATCCGGACGGGATACGGTGGTCAACGCCCCCTGGGTCGGGTTGGCGCCGGGAATCGCGCTGGTGCTGGTGGTAGTGGGATGCACGCTGGTGGCGGATGCAGTGAGCGAGCAGTAAAGCGAGCAGTAAAGAGGGAAGAGGGAAGAGTTACGCGGTCACGTCCGGATAGAAACGCTCGAGTGGGAAACCGCCTCCTTGCATCCGATCCGCACACCAGGCGAGAATCCGCCGGCGCGTCGCTTCCGGTACATCCTTGTACCGGTCCGCCGTTCCCTTGACGAACAGCTCGGCGTCCACCGCCAGGATGTGGGGCGGGTGCATCTCGAAGGCCTCCTG
>DASYTT010000008.1:0-21303 GCA_036002045.1 Gemmatimonadales bacterium | reverse complement strand
TCGCGAACATATACGAGCAGAGACGAACGTCCGCAAAAGTCGATCGAACAAATACCATCTTGATAGCCGGGTTTACATCCTTCAATGATGCGGTCGAGCGGCTTGGCGACCGCGTAACGGCATCTCTCGATGATCTTGGTGAGCGCATCTCATATGACCTAGGCGATCTACAATCAGCACTCGAGGCGTCCGCCCAGGCTACCGCGCACCAGAGGGACCAGATCCTCGACGAAGTCCGCGAAGCCGCTCAGAGCCAGGTGAGTCAGTTACGGTCTGAAGCAGAACGGCGTTCCGAGTATGAGCGAGAGGCGCGCAAGATGTTGGATAACATTCAGCGTCGTCGCGTACCCCCGCCAAGTCTGTTCACCTGATGCCTAACCCGGCCTTGTAGATTCCGAAGTTCTACGCGCTTCGGCCGCCGCACGTATATTCACCGCGGTCGCGACTGCAAGATTGGCTGGCAGCGTTTTTCATTCGATTAATGGCGGAACGATTACGAACTGGGACGCTTCTGTACGCTCACGCCATGGCACCGGATGTTCCGGCCCTACTTCTTAGGTGGTATTGTCCTAGAACACGTAACACAAGCCGGCCTTTCTGCACGAAACGACCGGGAATTGCTGCAGGACCTGGCCTTGAGGCTGGCGACGGTATTCTTACAGGCTTTGCGGAGGCCCGGGTGGCAAGGATTGGAACGCTGCTGTCCGAACTGAAGGGGTTTACAATCGGCTGGTTTTGGGGAGGCGTTCGAGTCTACCTCGGCCGGTAGAGCTGAGATCCATGACGGGCTGCATAACACCCTTAAGCGGGATCTTGTCACGCGAGCACACGGCCGTGCGGTGGGTGCCGCTTAATGCTTGCCGGTGTCTCCGTCTCGCTGTGGCGCCGGTCGGTATTGATCGCTTGCGACCGTTTCGTGGTGACGGTCAAACACCGTTCGGGGCCACGTCGTAAGGATGCTCGATTCCACACCAAGGAACGCTGAGCGGGTGCCTTTCGCAAGCGAGAGCGGCCTCCAAGAATTCATTGAGGGCCATGCGGGGGCACTATTCGGGGTCAAAGTCGTTGCAAGTTCTCGTCCTGCCGGCGGCTGCCTATTCAAGATTGATACTCTGGCCATCGATTCCGGCGGGCCGCCTTGGATTATGGAGTGCAAGCATGACCGCGTTGATTCTCGAGCTCTCCACCAGCTGCATGGCTACAGGAGCAGGCTCCTCGCCAATTGGGTCGAAGCCTCTAAACTCTTGCAGTCACGGCTTGGCGTGCAGCTCTCGGAGAGGCCGGTACCCGTTCTGGTGCTCGTTGGATACGATTTTGACCCCGGTGTCATCTCCTCCGACGTCGTGCGCCTCGTTTATCGGTATCACGACATTCGGTTCTCGCAGACTGAACTCCAAGAGCAGACCCCCGGTCGCGTCAGCCTACACTACGCAGACGATGTAGATAAAGCAGGTGCTGGCCACCCCAGAATCTCAAAGCGCTTCGCTACTGTTGAACGATTACAACGTCTCGCGCCGGAGTTGGCTGACGCCTTCTGGCGCGTCGATAGCGAACTCCGCAAGCGTGGCGCTAGGGTCAAGTACGGTGGGAAGAACTTCGTTCGGTATAGTACGAGTGGTGGGATCTTCGCTGAAGCTGTAATTCAGCACGGAGCCATTCGTTGGCGAACGACTATTACCTGCCGGATTGAGAGCGATGCTGATACGGACGGCGTTATTGGACTACTCAAGCAAGCCGCCGAGGATTCCTCGGCATGACTCGAGTTGCACCTCGGTGCTGACGGAGTTGCCTCCCACGGCAATGGCCCATGTCCCCGGGCAGCGGCAGCGCCCAGTGAGTTCTCGGCATCCAACGATCATGCGAGCCATCCTGCTTTCCTGCCTCGCCGCAACCGGGGCGGCGCAGGCCCGCCCGCCGATCCGTCTGGTTCTGGAGTACAGCATCGATGACGCTGCCGGGGTGAGCTTCGGCACGATCAACCGGCTCGAGCTGGGTCCGGACGGCAGCGTCGCTGCCGTCGATGGGGCCAATGGCGTCATCTATCGCTTCACGCCCGCGGGCCGGCTCCGCGATTCGCTCGGTCACCGGGGACAGGGGCCGGGCGAGTTTCAGATCGCCGCCGGCCTCGGCGTAGGGCCAGGAGGTGAGGTCGCCCTGGCCGATCTGCGGACCCGCCGCCTCACTATCTGGGAACCAGACGGCCGGTTACGCGGGTCCACCCAACTCACCGGAATGCCGGTCGACTTGCTCTGGCGCGGAGCCGATCCGGTCGTCGGCGTGGTGAGCTTCGGAGACCCCGTGATGATCAGGTTCGGGATCGGCCGGCTGGGCGACAACGTGATCTCCGGAGAGCTCGGTGGCTTCCCCGATCCGCGGATCGCCGAGTACCCGAGCGCGGTCTCCTGCGGCACCTGTCGTCACGCGCTCACGCCGGCAGGCAAGCTGCTGGTCGCCGCCCCGGACACGTTTTATCGGGTGAGCGAGCTCGATGCAGCCGGCAAGCCCGTGCGGACCTGGCGTCGTTCCGAGGTTGGTGCGGGACTCCGGACTCCCGAAGAGCTGGCCGCGTTGCGCCGTCGCCTGGCCGCCGGACCTGGCGACGGACGTCCCCTGCCCGGAATGGAAGCCAGGTTTCGCGCTCCGGATGACGAGGCCTTGAAGTATCGGCCGCGTACTCAGGGCATCGGTATCGACTCGAAGGGCCGCCTGATCGCGCTGGTCAGCAATAGCGGCAGGCCCTGGCCCGTGGTCGACGTCTTTGCCGGCGATGGAGGCTTTTTGGGTACGGTGGTGCCGGAGCGCCCCCTCGAGACGCTGGTGGTCCGCGGCACTCGTGTCGCGGCGTTGAGCGAAACGCCTGAGGGAATCCCCACCATTCTGGTCTATCGGATCGAGGAGGTCCCGCCGCGCTGACCGGTGTTAGAATGGAGCATGGCCGCTACGATCGAGATCGTGCTTCCCCCCGATCAATCCGAAGGCAACACCCATCAGATCGGGCAGTGGCTCAAGCAGCTGGGTGATCCGGTGCGCAAGGACGAGCCGCTGCTCGAAATCATCACGGACAAGGTGACCGTGGAGGTTGCCGCGCCGGCCGATGGGGTACTGGCCGAGATCCTCAAGCAGCAGGGGGACTCGGTCGAGAAGGGCGAGACCCTCGGCCGGATCAGCGTCGGCTCAGCGAGCGGCGCGCGAACCGGAGAATTCCAGCCGTCCGAGCTGCCTCTCCAGCCCGCTGCCCCTCCGACGACCGAGCTCGAGCTTTCGCCCGCAGTCCGGCGCTTGATCCAGGAACGCGGCCTCGATCCCTCCCGCATCAAGGGCAGCGGACGGGGGGGCCGCATCACGGTCCAGGATGTCGAGGCGCATTTGCTGCCGCACAGCCCCACTGCCGCACTGCCGCACCGACTCGTTCCCCATTCTCCCATGCGCAAGGCCATCGCCGAGCACATGGTCCGGAGCATGCACGCGGCGCCGCACGTGACGGCGCTCTTCGAGGTGGACGTGTCCCGGCTCAGGGAACACCGTAAGGCGCACAGCGCCGAGCACATCACCTACACTGCTTATTTCGTCCGCGCGAGTGTCGCCGCGCTCCAGGCCGTCCCCGAGGTGAACAGCCGCTGGCACGACCATGGGCTCGAACTCTTCGAGGATTGCAACATCGGAGTGGCGGTGGCCCTTCCAGGCGGTGGGCTCATCCTCCCGGTTTTGCAGCGCGCCCAGGAGCTCGACCTGCTGCAGACCGCGCGGCGCCTCGAGGACCTGACCGCGCGGGCTCGCTCGGGAATGCTGGAGCCGCGCGAAGTGCAGAGCGGGACCTTCAGCATCTCCAATCACGGGGTCAGCGGCTCGCTGCTCGCCGCTCCCATCGTCATCCCGGAGCGGCAGGCCGCCATTCTCGGGATCGGCAAGGTGGAAGAACGCGCCCGGGTTGCCGCCGGTCGCATCGAGGCCCGCCCGATGGCGTATGTCACGCTCACCATCGACCATCGCGCGCTCGACGGGTTCCAGGCCAACCTGTTCCTGTCCAAGTGGGTGGAGGCGATCGAGCAGTGGAGCTGACCGAGGGAGAATACGCCGTGGCGGGTCTCGACGGCGTTCGCACCCCGGCGCTCCTGATCTATGCCGATCGGGTCGACCGCAACATCACGGCGACCTTGCGCCTGCTGGACGGGCCCAACCGCTGGCGCCCTCATCTCAAGACCGCCAAGCTCGGCTGGACCATGGAGCGGCTGCACGCCGCCGGCGTAACCCAGGCGAAATGCGCCACCGCGCTCGAGCTCGAAGCGGCATGCGGCGCGGGATTCGAAGACGTCCTGCTCGCCTATCCGGCCAGCGGCCCCTCCGTGGAGCTCATCCGCGCAATCGCCGAGGCGCACCCGCATACCCGGGTTTCCGCGCTGGTGGAGGATGCCGCGATGGTGACGGCATGGCAGGGAAGCCGGGTCGGGCTCTTCATCGATCTCAACCCCGGAATGAACCGGACGGGCGCGCTGCCGGATCCGGAGCAGCTGCTCGCGATCGCCAAGCACATCGGCGGACTCGGGCTCGAGTGGCGGGGGCTGCACTACTACGACGGCCACGCGTCCGGCGCGGCCGTACTCGCGGGTTATGACGACTTACTCCAACTCGCCGACGAGATCCGCCGCAGCGGTCTGGCGGTTCCGGAGATCGTGACCGCCGGAACTTCCGCGTTTCCTGCCGCGCTCGGTTATCACGGACTGTCGGACGCAGGATACCTGCACCGGCTCTCGCCGGGCACCCTGGTCTATGGCGACGTCCGCAGCCTTGACGAGCTGCCGGCGGACGCGGGCTATACCGCCGCAGCCTTGGTGTTGACTCGGGTAGTCAGCCACCCTTGCCCTACTCGGATCACCTGCGATGCCGGCCACAAAACGGTGTCCGCCGATGCGGGCGACCCGACCTGCGCAGTGCTGGGCCATGCCGACTGGACGCCCAGGCATCCGAGCGAAGAGCACCTGCCGATCGATCTCCCCGCGGACGCGCCGCTGCCGGCGCGCGGAACCCCCCTCTGGCTGCTGCCGCGGCACGTGTGCCCCACGGTCAACAACTTCGACCACGCACTCATCATTTCAGGAAAATCGATTCAACAAATTGAGCCGGTGACGGCCCGGGGGCGCCACGTTCCGCTGAGTGCCTAAAACGTCTTGAAGTGCTCGAAGGGTTGCCGGCAGGCGTGGCAGACGTGGAGGGACTTGCAGGCGGTGGCGCCGAACTCGCTCTGCAGGGTGGTATTCGGAGAGCCGCAGAAGGGGCAGGCAACCTGGCGGGACGGGCCTTCGAGCAGCACCAGCGGGCTGGCCGCTACGCTCCCCGGCGGGGCGATCCCATAGGCCCGCAGCTTTTGCTTCGCCGAATCCGCAATCCAGTCGGTCGTCCAGGCGGGAGAGTAGACCGTCTTAATCGTCACTCTCTGGAAGCCTGCCGCCTGAAGCGCCGCGGTGATCTCGGTCTCGATGGTCTGCATGGCCGGGCAGCCGCTGTAGGTCGGAGTGACCTTGACGGTGACGCTGTCGCCCTCCACGCTAACTTCGCGCACTATCCCCAGCTCGACGACGGAAAGAACCGGTACCTCAGGGTCCAGCACCGACTCGAGCGCCGCCCAGGCGCGCCGGTCCGCAGGATCAGGCATTTCCCGTTCACCGTTCACGGTTCACTGTTCACGCCGGTTACCAGCGTGCCCCCGGGTGGCTCCGGGCCACGATCTGCATCTCCGCAAGCAGGTGGCCGAGGTGCTCGGTGTGGCGTCCGAAACGGCCGCCGCTCATCCGTGGTGGTCCCCCCGGGATGACCAGAGTGGCGCGGGTCAGCACGTCGCGCGCCATGATCTCCCAGGGCTCCCGCAATGCCGTAAGATCGGGCACGATTCCTTGCGCATGGAGCGCTTGATCGACCTCATCCTGATAGGAGAATTCGCCGGTCCAGGGCCACAGCTCCTCGAGCGCGCTCTGCATCCGGTGGCGGCTTTCCTCGGTGCCGTCTCCCAGCCGCTGCACCCATTCCGCGCTGTGGCGCAGATGGTAGCGGGTCTCCTTGAGGGCCTTGGCGGCGATTGCCGCGAGCTCAGCGTGGCTCGAGCGCGAAAGGGCGTCGAGCAGCTGCACGCTCCAGGCGTCGAACAGGAATTGCCGGAGGATGGTAAAGCCGAAATCGCCTTTGGGGAGCTCGCAGAGCTGCAGATTGCGGAACTCATGCTCGTCGCGCCAATAGGCCAGGGCATCCTCATCCCGCCCGCTGCCCTCGACGGCCCCCGCCAGCCGCAGAAACAGCGTCGCCTGCCCCAACAGGTCGAGCGCGATGTTGGCGGTGGCGATGTCCTCCTCGAGAATCGGCCCGTGCCCGCACCACTCGGACAGCCGGTGGCCGAGCACCAGCCGGTCGTCCCCCAGGCGGAGCAGGTATTCGAAGAGCGGGGTCATGTTCCGCGCGGAACCTTGTAGAACTGGGGATGGCGATACGGCTTGTCGTTCCCCGGCTCGAAGAAGGGTCCCGCATCCTCAGGACTCGAAGCCGTGATCGCTGAGCTGGGTACCACCCAGATGCTCACGGCTTCGCCGCGGCGCGTGTAGGTATCGCGAGCGTTCTGCAGCGCGAGCTCCGCGTCGGGTGCGTGCAAGCTGCCGGCGTGCTCGTGGGGACCACCACCCGGAGGCTGGGTAAACACCTCCCAGAGCGGCCACTGGTCCGGTGTCGTCATCGAATACCCAAAACTGCGTGAACGGTGAACAGTGAACAGTGAACCGAACCCGCCCCGTTCACGCCGCCACCTGCGGGCTCACCGCATGCTTCGTCGCGTATGCCGCCGCGGCCTCCCGGACCCAGGCCCCTTCCGCGTGCGCCTGCCGGCGTGCCGCCAGCCGCTCACGATTGCAGGGTCCGTTCCCTCCGATCACCTGGTAGAACTCGTCCCAGTCAATAGGCCCGAACTCCCAGTCACCCGTCACCTCGTTCAGCTTGAGCGCTGGATCCGGCAGCGTGAGGCCGATGGCCTTGGCCTGCGGTACGCTCAGATTCACGAACCGCTGGCGCAGCTCGTCGTTGCCCTTCTGTTTGACGCGCCAGCGCAAGAGCTCCGCGCTGTTGGGACTATCCTTGTCGCTCGGCCCGAACATCATGAGGGAGGGCCACCACCAGCGATTCACGGCGTCCTGTGCCATCGCCTTTTGCGCCGGCGTGCCAGCCGAAAGCGTGGCCAGGATCTCGTAGCCCTGGCGCTTGTGGAAGTTCTCTTCCTTGCAGATCCGCACCATGGCGCGGGCATAGGGCCCGTAGGAAGCGCGGGCCAGCATGGTCTGATTCACGATCGCCGCTCCGTCCACCAGCCAGCCGATCGCTCCCATGTCGGCCCAGGTGAGCGTGGGATAGTTGAAGATGCTGGAGTACTTGGCCGTTCCCGCCAGCAGCTGCTCCACCAGCTCCGCGCGATCGATCCCGAGGGTCTCCGTGCCGCAGTAGATGTAGAGCCCATGACCGGCTTCGTCCTGCACCTTGGCGAGCAAGGCGAGCTTGCGGCGGAGACAGGGCGCGCGGGTGATCCAATTCCCCTCGGGAAGCATGCCGACCACTTCCGAGTGGGCGTGTTGCGACATCATCCGGATGAGCTGCTTGCGGTAGCGCTCCGGCATCCAGTCCTTCGGCTCGATGCTCTCCCCCCGTGTAATGCGTGCTTCGAACGCGGCGAGCCGGGCCGGATCATCCTGCGGAGCTTGCTTTTGAGTACGTTCCATTGCGAGAGCCTCGTAGCGGGGCCTGGGGGCCGAACCCCGATCCGCTTATTCAGCAAGGACTTACGAATGGAATATAACTCCCCCTCGGCCCTCGAGGCCGGAGTCGTACACGCCACCACTGTGAACGGCGTCGCCACGATCCGCTTCGGGCATCCCAAGAGCAACTCCTTGCCGGGAGCGCTGCTGTCACGCCTCGCGGAAACGATCGCGGAGCTAGGCAAGCGACCCGAGGCGCGAGTGATCGTGCTGCAGAGCGAGGGCGCCGGTCCGTTCTGCGCCGGCGCGTCCTTCGATGAGTTCAAGGCGGTGCGCGATGCGGAGAGCGGCAAACGGTTCTTCAGCGGATTCGCCCACGTGATCCTCGCGATGATCCGCGTCCCCCAGCTCGTGATCACCCGGGTGCAGGGAAAAACCGCCGGCGGCGGAGTGGGCCTCATCGCCGCGTCCGACTACGCGCTGGCCGTGTCGGATGCGGCCCTCAAGCTGAGCGAGCTCGCTCTGGGTATCGGCCCGTTCGTAGTGGGTCCGGTCATCGAGAAAAAGATCGGTCTCGCGGCGTTCAGCGCGCTCGCCGTGGAGGCCGGTTGGCACAGTGCGGCCTGGGCCGAGCGCCACGGACTCTACGCGGAAGTGCTCGAGACCCAGCCCGCACTCGACGCGCGCGTGCGAGACTTCGCGAAACAGCTCGCGGGTTATCATCCCGAGGCGGTGCGGCGACTGAAAGAGACATTCTGGGAAGGCACCGGGCATTGGCCCGAGCTGCTCTCCGCTCGCGCGGCGATCAGCGGCAGCCTGGTGCTCTCCGAGTTCACCCGCAAGGCAATCGGCGCCTGAGCCGACCCGAGCAGTCCAAGTCATCGGAGCCTCCGTGACCGTATACTTTGGAGGTCCCGAACAGCGCCGAGGTCTCTTCATCGTGTCGCTGCGATCCGGCCTTCCGGCCCTCCTGACATGCCTCCCGGGCGGACTCCTCGCCCAGGCGGGTCCGCCCTGCGCGCAACACGCCAGGGATTGTCCGATGCCTCGCCCCATCGAGGTCGGTCCGGCGATCTCACCCCGTCCCGTCCCCTCCGACGCGATCCTGCTCTTCGGCGGCCGCGATCTCCTCCAGTGGCGAAGCGTCAGCGGCGGGGCGGCACCGTGGCATCTCGGCAAGGGCTACATGGAAATCGTTCCGGGAAGCGGCGCGATTCATACTCAACAGGCGTTCGGTGACCTGCAGCTGCATCTCGAGTGGGCGGCCCCGTTCCCACCCGAGGGCAGGGACCAGGACCGCGGCAACAGCGGCGTCTTCCTGATGGGGCGCTACGAGGTGCAGATCCTCGACTCCTACGCCAACGTCACCTACCCCGACGGCCAGGCAGCCGCCGTCTACGGCCAGTATCCCCCGCTGGTCGATCCCAGCCGTCCGGCGGGGGAATGGCAGAGCTACGACATCGTGTTCCGCCGTCCTCGCTTCGGCGACGCTGGTGAGGTGCTTACTCCGGCCAGAATCACAGTGTTCTTCAATGGAGTCCTGGTACAGGACAACGTCACGCTGACCGGCCCGACCGGGCATCAGCAGCGGCCGCCCTATGCCGTGCATCCCGATCGCTTACCCGTTTCGCTGCAAGACCACGCGCATCCGGTGCGGTACCGGAATATCTGGGTGCGAGACCTGGAAAGGTGAGGCCCGCATGCGACGCTACCTGACCGAATTCCTCGGCACGCTGTTTTTCGTGCTGAGCATCGCGCTGGTGGTCACTCAGGGCAATCCCGCCGGCCCCCTCATCATCGGGTCGGCGCTGATGGTTGTGGTGTACATGGGCGCGCACGTCTCCGGTGCGCACTACAACCCGGCGGTATCTCTGGCGCTCTTCCTGCGCGGCAAGATGTTGCGGGCCGATCTGCTTCCCTATATCGTCGCCCAGCTGCTCGGCGCGCTGCTGGGAGCCTACCTCTCCTATATGTTCCTCGATCGCACCGTTGCGCCGGCTCCCGCCCCCACGGCGACCTGGGCTACCGCGCTCGTGGTCGAGCTGCTCTACACCTGTCTGCTGGGGCTGGTCGTGCTCAATTGCGCGGCGCGAGAAGCTACGAAGGGGAATTCCTACTTCGGCCTGGCGATCGGGTTCACCATCCTTGTCGCGGCTTATGCAGGCGGCAGCATCTCAGGTGGAGCCTTCAACCCCGCCGTGGGAACGGGGCTCAGCGTGATCAACGCGCTCGTAGGCGAGGGCAGCCTGAAGGATCTCTGGATCTATCTGTTCGGGCCGTTCGCCGGCGGCGCGCTGGCCGCCGTCCTCTTCAAGCTGCAGGGAGAATCCTAGAGCCCAGCAGCTTCGAGCCAATCCAGCAGGACCCTGCTGGTCTCCGCGGGCGCGGATTGCGGAAAGAAATGGCCTCGTCCGGCGATGGAGCGTTGCCGCGCCCACGGCGCCCGTGCGCTCAAGAGCGCCGCAGCTTCTGGGAGGTAGGTATCGGAGCGCTCCCCCCGCACCACCAGTAGCGGCAACGCGGGATCGAGCTTCGCGAGATCGTCCCAGCTCTCCGTATAGATCGACTCGTAATAGTGGGCCTCCCAGTCCGGCCGCCAGCGCAGCCGGAATCCGCCCTCCGCCGCCGGGAGCAACATCGCCTGGGTGTAGCGTCGCAGGCTGTCTTCCGGCCAGTCGGCAAAGAGCGGCTTTCCCCGCCAGTGGGTGAACGCCTCCGCCTCGCCGGCGAAGCGGTCACGCCGGGTTAGGGCGGCCCGGACCAGTGGACGCGAGGAAGTCGCTCCTTTCCGCCGCTCCTCGGCGAACTCCGCGAGGAGCCTGGGCGGGAAGATCGTGGGATCCAGCAGCCCGAGCGCCCGGAAGCGCGCTCGGTCGCGCACCGCGGAGAGCAGCCCGCTGACGGCCCCGAAGGAGTGGCCGATTACGATCGCTGGTGGCAGCGCATGGCGCCGCATTCCTGCGAGCAAATCTTCGGCCAGGGTGAGCCAGGTTCCCGGCCGGGTCGGGGCCGCTCCGGCGTCCTCCCACATCCCGCGGGGCGGGAGACTCACCACGCGGTATCGCGAGAAGAGCGGCTCCAGCGCGGGGAGATAGCTCTCCGGCGGAAAGCCGTTCGCGGGCAGCAGAATGACGAGCGGCCCGTGGCCGCCGAGCTCGAAGAGCGGATGCGGCATCGGGGCAGGAACGTAATAGATTTCCGCGATGCCGACTCTGCCTTGCCGCACGAACATTCTCGGGCTGCTTTCCCTGCTGCTGGCCGCGCCGCTACCCGCTCAGAAACTCAGCAAATCAGAGCAGGCCCTGCGTGCCTGGATCGCGGCGCATCACGAGGAGCAGATCGGGCTGCTGCAGCGGATGGTAGATCAGCCGAGTGGGACACTGAACGTCGCGGGTGTGCGGGCAGTCGGGGCGCTCTACCGGGCCGAGCTCGACGCCCTGGGATTCAAGACCCAGTGGGTCGAGCTCCCGGCGGAGATGCACCGGGCTGGCCACCTCGTCGCGGGACGCGCCGGGAGCAAACGGTCCAAAGGAACCAAGCGGCTCCTGCTGATCGGCCACTTCGACACCGTCTTCGAGGGAGAAGGTCAGAAATTCGTTCGGGTGGATTCCATCGGCCGCGGCGCGGGCACCAGCGACATGAAGGGCGGCGACGTGATCCTGCTCTACGCCCTGAAAGCGCTCGCCGCCACCGGCCAGCTCGACCGGCTGGACGTGAAAGTGGTGATCACCGGAGACGAGGAAGCCACCGGCCGGCCGCTCGAGCTCACCCGCCGTCCGCTGATCGAGGCCGCCAAGCAGAGCGACCTCGCGCTTTCCTTCGAAGGCGGCGGTCGCGACAACGCGAGCATCTCGCGCCGCGGCGCCAGTGGCTGGCTACTCCGGGTTGCCGGCCGCCAGGCACACTCGGCCGGGGTCTTCGGTGCCGGGTCGGGCTACGGCGCCGTCTACGAGCTCGCCCGGATTCTCAACACGTTCCGGGAGACCCTGGCGGGGCAGCCGGGGCTCACCTTCAATCCCGGCATCATCGCCGGCGGTGCCGAGCTCGTCGAGGATACTTCCGGCTACTCGTACGAGGTATCCGGCAAGACCAACATCATCGCTCCCGCCGCCATCGCGCGCGGTGATCTCCGCTTCCTCACCGAAGGTCAAAAGGACTCCGCGCGCACGGTCATGCGCGCGATCGTAGCCAGGAGTCTGCCAGGGGCCACAGCGGAGATCAGCTTTGAGGACAGTTATCCCGCCATGCCGGTCACTCCGGCCGGCGAAGCCCTGCTGGCTCAATACGACAGTGTGAGCCGCGCGCTCGGCTATCCCGCGGTGACGGCCCTGGACGCGACCCGTCGCGGCGCCGGCGATCTCTCCTTCGTCGCTCCCTATCTTCCCGGCCTCGATGGACTCGGTGCACTGGGCCAAGGCGCGCACTCGCCCCAGGAGTCGGTGCATTTGCCCTCGCTCAAAATGCAGACCGAGCGCGCCGCGGTCCTGATGCTCCGGCTTTCCGGCATTCGGAAGTAGAGGAACTCCCTCTCACCTTTCACGGCTCACCTCTCACCGCGGTCGTGCCCGAGCTTCCCGACATCACGGTGTACTTGGAGGCGCTCGAGCGCCGAGTGCTCGGCCAACCCCTGGAACACCTCACGCTCAAGAGTCCGTTCCTGCTCCGGAGCGTCGATCCACCGATTTCGGTGGCGGAGGGACGCACCGTTACCGAGCTGCGGCGGCTCGGGAAGCGAATCGTGCTCGGGCTCGGCGAGCAGCTTTTTCTGGTCATTCATCTCATGATCGCGGGCCGGCTGCGCTGGCTGGCTCGAGGCGCCAAAGGTCCGGGCCGGATCTCGCTCGCCGCCTTCGACTTTCCACAGGGCACCCTGATCCTCACGGAAGCCGGGACCAAACGGCGAGCCTCGCTCCATTTGATCCGGGGAGAGGCCGCGCTGCAGGGGCTCAACCGCGGCGGGCTCGACGTGTTCACGGCAGACCCCGCGAGCTTCGCGGCACGGCTCCGCTCCGAGAGCCACACGCTGAAACGCGCGCTCACCGATCCCCGCCTGTTCAGTGGCATCGGAAATGCTTATTCCGACGAGATCCTGCATGCGGCGCGGCTTTCTCCCCTGCAAGTCACGCGGAAGCTGGATGATGAGCAAGTCGGCCGCTTGCACGCGGCATGCATCCAGACGCTCGAGGCCTGGACGGAGCGGCTGAGGCAGGAGGCGGGGGAGGGGTTTCCCGAGGGCGTCACGGCCTTCCGCGAGGGAATGGCGGTCCATGGCCGGTACGGAAAACCCTGCCCGACGTGCGGAGCCCCGGTTCAGCGGATCCGCTACGCGGAGAACGAAACCAATTATTGTGCGCGCTGTCAGACCGGCGGACGGCTGCTGGCGGATCGGGCCCTCTCGCGCCTGCTCAAGGGTGACTGGCCCCGTTCACTGGAAGAGCTCGAATAGGAGGAGGGGATGCTGGGACATCTGATCGTGGCGCACCTCAAAGGCGGGAAGGTCCTCAAAGGCCTGAGTCTTGACGTCGATGCGAAGAAGCCGACCTGCCATTTGAAGACCGAGACCGGCGGTATGGTCGAGGTCACGCTGGCCGACGTGAAGGCTCTCTTCTTCGTGAAGAGCGCCTCCGGCAGGAAAGAGCATCAGGAATCCAAGGAGACCGTCGCGGGCGATTCCCGCCTGCTCGGCGCCAAGCGGGTTCGGGTGGTTTTTGCCGACGGAGAGGAAATCGTCGGTCTGATGAATCGCTATCCGCCGATCACACCCTACTTCTACATGCTGCCGATCGACCTCGAGAGCAACAACATCCGCATTCTGGTGAATCGCGCCGCCGTCAAGGCGATGAGCGAGCTCCCGCTTTGAGCTGAGCCTCCCGGGCAGCCCGGAATTCATTGCCTAGTCGCCATTCGGGAAACTTCGCGGCCTGGGCGACCCGATAGCCGAGGATGAGCAGGAGCTGCAGGTCCTCGACCGCACCGCTCAGATCCCAGTCCGGCTTGATCTCATCGGACGGCTTGTGGTAGTCGTTAGCGGTGTATTCCTCGCGCTTCTGCATCGCGTAGCCCGCCGGTTTGCCGATGAGCTCGATTCCCGCGTCGGGGTAGAAGGCCGGGACGCCTTGCTTCGCGAAGTTGAAGTGATCGGAGCGGTAATAGAATCCCTTTTCCGGCTCGGGATCCAAACGCAAGACTCTCCCCTGCTCCGCGGCCGCGGCCCGTGCGTAATCATCCAGCTCCGAGGCGCCGTACCCGATCACTGTGAGATCTCTGGTCCGCCCGTCCACGTTGAGACCGTCCATGTTGATGTTCGCGAGGGTCTTGGCGAGCGGATAGAGCGGATTGACGGAGTAATACTGGGAGCCGAGCAGCCCTTGTTCCTCGGCAGTGACCGCCAGAAAGAGGATCGACCGCTTGGGAGCGCGCTCCATCGCTGCAAACGCCTTGGCGAGGGTGAGTAGCCCGGCGGTGCCGCTCGCATTATCGAGCGCGCCGTTATAAATAGAGTCGCCCGCGATCTTCGCTCCGATGCCGAAGTGGTCCCAGTGCGCCGTGTAGACGACGTACTCATCCCGGTATTTCTTGTCCCGCCCCTCGAGCTTGGCAACCACGTTGCGCGAATCGAGAGTCCGCAGCGCGTTGTCGATGCGGACCGTGGCCGTCATCCCGAGCAGCAGGGGTTGGAATTCCCGGGACGCGGCGCGTGCCTTGAGCGAGTCGAAATTCTGCCCCGCCATGGCGAACACCGCCTTAGCCTGGTCGAGCGTGATCCAGCCCTCGATCACGGGCCGGCTCATGTTTTTATCCTGGGTCACCAGGTCGAACTGCTCGCCGGTTTTCCCCTGAATCACCGCGAACGGATATCCGGCGGGACCGGTCTCGTGCACGATCAGCACACCGGCCGCCTTGTGCTTCATCCCCTGCTCGTACTTGTAGGTCCAGCGTCCGTAATAGGTCATGGCGCGGCCGCCGAACTGCGTGCTGTCCGGGAGGGGCGGGTCGTTCACCAGCATCACCAGCGTCTTCCCGGCCACATCCATTCCTTTGTAGTCATCCCAGCTGAACTCCGGCGCCTCGATACCGTAACCCACGAATACCAGCTCGGATCGCTCGAGCTTGGCCTCCGCGACGAGCTGCTTGGTCCAGGCGACAAAATCGTCGTTCCACTTGAGCGCGAGCTTGCGAGCTCCCTTCTCGAGCAGGAGGGTTGGAGCACCCTGAGGGGTGATCCCTACCAGCGGGACTTGCTGGAGGTAGCTCCCGTCGGGGTTGCCGGGCGCTAGCCCGAGCTCCCTGAATTGCGCTTCGAGATAGGCGATCGTCTTTGCTTCGCCAAGCGATCCAGGGGCGCGGCCCTGAAGCGAATCGTCGGCAAGCACGCGGATGTGGCGCAGGATGGTCGCGCTGTCGATCGCGGTAAGGGCTTGAGGGGGAACAGGGGCATCCCGACCGCCGGATTCGCCGCCAGTCTGACAAGCGAAGACCAGACTGAGTGCCACCAGCCTACTGTGATTGTGCATGAGCGGTAGATCCTCCCGAAGTCGACTGGTACCCTGCGGGAAATGAAGATACCTTCCCGAACCCGCTAGCCCCTACTCCCTAACCCCTACCCCCTACTGCATGGCTCCTCCCCACCGAGGCTCCCCGCAGTCCGCCGTGCTCGCGAGCTTCCTGGGCTGGACCCTGGACGCCTTCGATTTCTTTCTGGTCGTCTTTACGCTGACCGCCATCGGGAAGGAATTCGGCGTCAGCGATGCGCGCATGGCGTCGACCATTGCGATCACCCTTGCCTTCCGGCCGGTGGGCGCGTTCATCTTCGGGCTGCTGGCGGATCGCTATGGCCGCCGGCTCCCGTTGATGCTGAGCCTGATCTTTTTCTCGGTCATGGAGGTCCTCTCGGGTCTCGCGCCCAATTACACCACCTTCTTCATCCTGCGCGCGCTGTTCGGCATCGGCATGGGCGGGGAGTGGGGCGTCGGCGCGTCGCTCGCAATGGAGAAAGCGCCCCACCGCCGCCGGGGGTTGTTTTCGGGATTTCTCCAGGAAGGCTATGCCTGCGGATACCTGCTCGCTGCGATCGTCTACTTCCTGGTCTTCCCGCGCTGGGGCTGGCGACCGCTCTTCTTCATCGGCGGACTGCCGGCGCTGCTCGCGCTCTATGTGCGCTGGGGGGTTACTGAGTCGGAGGTCTGGCTCAAAACCCGGCATGCCGACTGGAGCTCGCTCGGCAAGAGCATCGTGTCGCACTGGCGGCTCTTTCTGTACCTCGTTGTCCTGATGACGATGATGAACTTCGTGTCGCATGGTACCCAGGACATGTATCCGACCTTCCTCCAGCGCGACTGGGGCTTCACGCCGACGCGGCGCGCGGCGCTCACCGCCTTTTCGATGGTGGGAGCGATCCTGGGCGGACTCTGGTTCGGCCACCTGTCCGACCGGATCGGGCGCCGCCGGGCCATGATCATGGCCTTGATGGGAGCCATTCTCACCGTGCCGCTCTGGGGCCTGGCACCCTCGCTTGCGCTGCTGGTAGCGGGAGCGTTCGTCATGCAGTTTATGGTGCAGGGGGCCTGGGGCATCATTCCCGCGCACCTCATGGAGCTCGCACCGGATTCTGTGCGCGGCTTCCTCCCCGGCTTTGCCTATCAATGCGGCGTAGCGCTGGCGGGTACCGTAGCCGTGATCGAGGCGCTGTTCGCCGAGCGGACCAGCTATACCATCGCCATGTCGCTGACGGCAGTGACGGTGTTCTCGCTGGCGGCGCTGGTGACCTGGCTCGGACGGGAGAAGCGGGGCATCGTGTTCGGAGAATGACAATGTTGACCGTGCTGCGCCTCCACCTGGCGGTTGGCCTGCTCCTAGGCGGGTTGTGCGCTCGGGCAACCGCCCAGCAACCGCTTCAGTCGGTCAGCGGATTTGTGCGCGATTCCTCCGGCGCAGGGCTGGGAGGCGCAGAAGTCATCGTCGGTCAGCGGCGTGTCACCACGAGCCCGCAGGGTGCCTTCCGGATTGACAGCCTTCGGCCCGGCCAGTACAGCATCACGATTCGGTTGGTTGGATACTCACCGGTTCGCTCGCGCATCGCCGTCGTAGCAGCCGAGCCCACCGAGCTCGAGTATTTCCTCATGCAGGCTCCGGTGCGCCTCCCAACCATGGTGGTCGAAGCGCATCGAGCCGGCCTCTATGGGGCGGTAGGCGACACCGGCTTCCGGGCCATCGTAGGGGCCAAGGTGCAGGTCGGCGGTCCCGAGGGTGGCGAGGTCCGCACCGACAGCACGGGACGATTTGCGTTCCCGCTCCCCGGCGGCGGCCAGTACATGGTCCGGGTGACCTTTCCGGGTTATGCGGAGCGCCGGTTTCTGGTCGAGCTCAAGCGGGGCGAAGGGCGGGAGCTGGCCGTTCTGCTGGCGCCTTACCCGGGCGTATTCTCCCGCCTGGATGACATCGCCGTCACCGAGCTCGGCAAACGCCTGGCGACCGGCCTGCAGCGCGAGCGGCTGACGCCCGGACAGCTGGAGCGTTACGGGTCCATGCCGCTCTGCGACCTTCCCGCGCTCAAGTCCGAGATCGGGACCGATCGCAGGGTTTCGATCCTGTTGAGCCTGAACGGAGTCACTGCGGATACTTCGGCGGATCTTGCCAGGATTTGCGCCTGGCGTGCCGACGAAGTGGAGCTGGTGGAATTTGGAGCGGATGTCTGTCGTGAGGTCACACTATCCATTGCGCAGCTCGTTGGCCTCTGGTGCTCCGGCAGGTCCCGCAATGTCCCGAGGAGCATGATGGGTGGCGGCGGGCGGATTCGCACGCAAGCGGCCGGGATGCGGTACGTGATTATTTGGGAAAAGCGATAGCGACGCAGTCCCCCTAATCCCGAGGAACTCCATGGACGTCTCATTGCTCGCGGCGCGCTTGATTCACGTTGTGCTCGGCGTCTTCTGGGCGGGCACACTCATTTTCACTGCGGTGTTCTTGCTGCCAGCGATGCGCGATGCCGGACCGGATGGTGCCAAAGTTGGCGCCGCACTGATGCGGCGGCGATTCATGGACGTCCTGCCACCCATCGCCGGCTTGACGGTGCTCTCCGGGCTCTACCTGTATTGGCGAGCCTCGGTCGGATTCTCGAGCGCCTACATGAGGTCAGCGCCGGGCATGGCCTACGGACTCGGCGGGGCTGCCGCGGTGCTGGCTCTCGTGCTCGGCTTGGCGATCGTCCGCCCGTCGATGCTCCAGGCTGGCGCGCTCTCGCAGGCCGCCGCCCTCGCAGCCGGGCCGGAGCGGGACGCTCAGCTGGCCACCGCGCAGGCTCTGCGGGCCCGCGCCGCTGCCGCGGGGAAGATTATCGCAGGACTGCTGATCCTGGCCGCGGTCACCATGGCCGTCGGACGCTATCTGTAGGCGCGCGCCGCATGATCGCGCGCACTCCGGCAGCTCCGCGGTTTGGCTACGTCCTGGCGCACGGCGCCGGAGCGGGAATGCGGCATCCGTTTCTGGAGGCCATCGCCCAGGCGCTCTTTGAGCGCGAGGTGGCCACGCTGCGGTACGAGTTCCCCTACATGCAGGAGCACCGGAGTCGCCCGGATCCTCCGGCGGTCTGTGCGGCAGCCGTTCGAAAAGCCGTGGAGCGGGCTCGCACCGAGTGGCCCGGCCTTCCCCTCGTCGCAGGCGGCAAGTCTTTCGGCGGGCGGATGACCAGCACCGCGCAGGCGGAGAGGCCGCTCGCGGGGGTCGGCGGCCTCGCATTCCTGGGCTTCCCGCTTCACGCCCCAGGCAAGCCAGCGACCTCACGGGCGGAACACCTGCTTCAGGTGCAGGTGCCGATGTTGTTTCTGCAGGGGACGCGAGACGAGTTCGCCCAACTCGATCTGCTCACTCAAGTCTGTGAGCGGCTGGGGCCGCGCGCCACCTTGCACCTGGTCGAGGACGCCGACCACTCCTTCAAAGTCCCCAAGCGGACCGGCCGTACTGCGCAGCAGGTCATGGCTGAGCTCGCCGACCAGATCCTCCAGTGGGGGACGCCGCTCGCCGCTGCCTGAGCTGGAAAGATCACGGCCCCGGCGGGTCGCGCGACTAAATTTCCCGCGTGACCACCACCGCAGCTCCCGGCTTTATCCCCTCCGCCCGCCAGCTCGACGCGATCGAGGCGCCGCTCGGCCCCCTGCTGGTCCTCGCGGGTCCCGGCGCGGGAAAAACCTTCTGCCTCATCGAGCGGATTCGCTTTCTGATCGAACAGAAAGAGTTCGAGCCAGGCCGGATCTGTGCAGTCACCTTTACCAACAAGGCCGCCCAGGAGATTGCCGACCGGCTGGGCAAGACGCTGGGAGAGCGGGCGCACGAGGTGAAGGGTGGGACGCTGCACGCGCTCTGCGCCGAGATCCTGCGGGAGCATGGCGACTGGATCGGGGTGCGACGCGGCTTCGGCATCGCCGACGAGGAGTACCAGAAAGACGTGCTGCGGCGCCTCCACGTGTTTCCTGAGGGGCGTCGCGGCAGGGTACTGGTTGATTTCGGCAAGCATCGTGTCGGCAAGCTGACGCTCACTGCCGATGACCTGGAGCGCTTCAACAAATACCGCGGCTGGCTCGGGCGCCACAACCTAGTCGACTTCGACGAGCTAGTGCTCAAGACCGCGGAGCTGTTCGCCACCTACCCCGAGATCGCCGCCGAGGTGGCCGCGCGCTGGGATTACCTGCTGGTCGACGAGTTTCAGGACCTCAATCCCAAGCAGTACGACGTGGTGCGCGCGCTGACCAAACAGCACCGCAACGTCTTCGTGGTGGGCGACGACGAGCAGTCCGTCTACTCCTGGACCGGCGCCGATCCCGAGGTGCTGCGGCAGTTTGCCAACGACTTCGGCGTGCGAGACATGGTGGTGCTCGACGAGAACCGGCGCAACGCCAGCCAGATCTTCGCGGCCGCGCGCCTCCTGATGCAGCGCAATCCCCAGCTCTTCGACGCCAAGGTTCTCACCGCCAACCATCAGTCCGAGTTCGCGATCGGGGTGCACGCCTTTGCCGACGAGCACGCCGAGGCACGCTGGCTGCTGGCCGATCTGCTGGAGGACAAGCGGCGCCACGGGCTCGACTGGAGCGACTACGGCCTGCTCTACCGCAAGCACGAGATCGGCGACGGGCTGGAGGGCGCCCTGCTGCGCTCGGGGATTCCCTGCCGGCTGGCCTCGGGCCGGGCGCTGCGGGACAATCCGGTGGTGCGCTACTTGATCGCGGCGCTCCGGGTTATGGCCGATCCCGCCGACGCGCTGCGCCAGGAGGCCTTCATCCGCGTGGTGCTGCCGCCCAACCAGTGGTCCGGCATCCTATCGGAAGCCGAGCGGCGCAAGCTCGAGCCGGTGGTGTGGATGCGAAAGCTCTCGCGCAGGCGCGACCTCGACGAGGAAGAGCGCAAGAAGCTCAGGCGCGCCGATTACGCCCTCCAGAACCTGCCGGCGCTGGCGGAAAAGCATTCAACCCTTACGGGGCTGGTCGAAGAGCTGCTTTCCCATCGCGTCGGCACGTATAAGACCGTGCTGGAAGACCTGCACGAGGAGCTGAGCGATCCGGCCGCCGATCCCGCCATCGTGGCGCTGGCCGAGCGGCTCGGCGCCGCGCAGCACGGCCGGCGGCGGGTCTGGCTGCCGCGGCTCGGCGGGCTGGAGCTGGCCTTGTCGGGTTTACTGCTCAAGGCGGGAGTCACTTCGGTCGCCTATCTCGACGACGGCGCGCTGCCCGCCGAGGGCGATGCGGTGCTGGCGCAGGGTGACGGCGGCGCGGCGGGGCTCGCGCTCGGCGTCTTCAAAGCGCTGCAGCTGGTGCGCGCGGGCGCTCTGCCCGACGCGTTCCAGAGCTTCGTCGCGGTGGATATCGAGACCACCGATTTCACCGCGGCCTGCGATATCGTGGAGCTGGGGGCGGTGCGGGTTAGCGGCGGTGCCATCGTCGCGGAGTACGGCCAGCTGGTCAAGCCGCGGGTGCCGATTGCCGAGAGCGCTCGGCGGGTCCACGGCATCACAGACGATGACGTGCGCGAGATGCCTACGCTCGCCGCGGCATGGCCCGGGTTCCGGGGCTTCTGCGGTGAGGACATCTGGGTGGCGCACAACGGCAACGGGCTGGACTTCCCGGTGTTGCGGCGGCTGGGAGCCGAGCTGCCCGAAGGGGCGAGCTTCGTCAGCTACGATTCGCTGCCGCTGGCGCGCGCGCTGCACTCGGGGAGCTGCAAGCTGGGCGAGCTGGCGCACGCTTTCGGCGTCGACGTGGGCCGGGCGCACCGGGCGCGTGACGATGCGCGTACGCTGGCGCTGGTGTTTCTGGAGCTCCAGAGGCGCAAGCTGGCGCGGGCCAGGAAGACCGCACTGGCCCATTTGCTGGATTACCTGGGTGTGGCGCTCGCGCTCACCGATCCTGGCGACCTGACCGAAGAGGGCAGGCTGCTGTTTAAGGTCAGCCGAGCCTATGCGCTGGGCCGTTACAGCGATTGCCTGGAGCACTATCGGCTGGAGCGCGCCTCGCCGAGGGCGTTCGATGCGCAGTCGCTGGAGCAGGTCATTCAAGAGCTGGGCGGCAGACGGAAGCTGGAGGAGCTGCGGAGGGAG
>DASYTT010000007.1:0-62361 GCA_036002045.1 Gemmatimonadales bacterium | reverse complement strand
CCTCCATGGCTGATACCTCCCTGAGCGCCGATCTCCGCCGTCTGGAAGACATCGTCCGCCAGCTCGAATCCGACGACACCGATCTGGACCAGGCGCTGGTCTTGTTCGAGGAAGGCATCGCGAAGCTCCGCGCCGCGCGCGAGCGCCTGGCCGGGGCGGAGCTCCGCATTCAGAAAGTGCTGGTTGATGCGGCGGGCCAGCTCAGAGTCGAGGATCTCGGCGAGTAGCCCGGTAGCCGGGATAACCCGCGTCTGAAAGCGCGAGGTCCAGCGCGCCCCTGGGCACGCTGGACCTCGGTACTCAATGACCGCTCGGCGCGGAAAGCGTCGGTCAGCTGGTCTACTGAGTCTTACAAGCTACCGGCAATCCGCGCCTTCGTAGGGTCATTAGACACTGGATCACCTCCTCGGTTGCAGGGTGGACGTGAGGGGAGCTCATCAATAATAAAAGCGACTCGGTCCCCTGGTGAAGCCCCTGACCGACTCGGCTGAAGCCCTGCTGGCCGAGGCTCGTGCGCTCACCGACGCGCGCCTTGCCGCCCGGGCCGCCTCGCTCCGGCAGGATCCGGGCGGCCGCGACGGCGAGGCCCTCGCCTACGCGCTGAGGACCTCGGGCAAGCGGGTGCGCCCGGCACTCGTCCTGGCGAGCTACCATGCGGCCGGCGGCACCCATCCGGGGATCGCCGGAATCGCCGCCGCAGTCGAGATCGTGCATACCTACTCGCTGGTGCACGACGATCTCCCCTGCATGGACGACGATGCCCAACGTCGCGGCCGTCCCACCCTGCATGTGCGCTTCGACGTCGCCACGGCAACCCGCGCCGGCTTCCTGCTGGTGCCGGTGGCGGTCGAGGAGCTGGCGGCCGCTGCCGCGGAACTTGGCCTGCCACCCGCCGCCCTCGGCCGGATGGCGGAGCGCCTGCTCGAAGCGAGCGGAATACGCGGGATGGTGGGAGGGCAGTGGCTCGATCTCGAAGCGGAAGGCCAGAACCCCGCGCTGGCGGAGCTGGTTGAAATTCACAGCCGCAAGACGGGCGCACTGATCGAAGCGGCCTGTGTGATTGGAGGTCTCGCAGCCGGCGCTCCCGCCCCAGTTCTTGCTGTCCTGGAGACGTATGGGCGCGAAGTCGGCCTGGCGTTCCAGATCGCCGACGATCTCCTTGACGCCACGGCGACCAGCGAAGAGCTGGGCAAGGCGACGGGCCGCGATGCCAAGCTTGCGAAGGCCACCTACGTGAGTGTGCTGGGTGTCGCGGGTGCGCGACAGGAGGCTTCCCGGCACGTGGAGCGCGCGCGCGCCGCGCTGCGGCAAGGCGGTGTCACCAGCGAGACCCTCGAATCCCTCGCCGATTATATTGTCCAGCGACGCTCCTAGCTCCTTTTCCCAAGGATCGGATGTCCCTGCTCACAGGACTTGAGAGCCAGGAGGATCTCAAGCGCCTGCGCCGCGATCAGCTGCCGCAGTTGGCGCAGGAGATCCGCGAGCGCCTCATCGAAGCGTGTTCCATCACCGGTGGCCACATCGGCGCCAGCCTCGGCGTGGTCGAGCTGGCGATCGCGCTGCTCTACGAGTTCGATTCTCCCCGCGACAAAGTGGTGTGGGACGTAGGTCACCAGGCCTACGCCTGGAAGCTGCTTACCGGGCGCAATGCGCGCTTCGACTCCCTGCGCCAGGCCGGCGGCATTTCCGGCTTTCTGCGCCGGGCCGAGAGCGTTCACGATCACTTCGGCGCAGGACACGCCGGCACCGCGATGTCGGCCGCGCTGGGCATGGCGACGGCGCGCGACCTGCGCGGCGAGAGCCATAAAGTCGTGGCGGTGGTAGGCGACGGCGCGCTGACCTGCGGCCTTTCCTACGAGGGCATGAATAACGCGGGCCACTCCGAGCGCGACATCATCCTGATCGTCAACGACAATGGCATGTCGATCTCGCCCAACGTCGGCGCGATCAGTAAGACGCTCGGACGCATCGTGGCCAGCCCTTTCACCAACCGGATGCGCGAGCACATCAAGCATCTCACCATCAAGGCCGGCCATCTGTTCGGTGAGCGCGTGGTGGAGTTCGCCAAGAACGTCGAAGAGAGCGCCAAGAACCTCTTCTCCCAGGGCATGCTCTTCGAAGAGCTGGGCTTCCGGTACTTCGGTCCCATCGACGGCCACGATGTCGAGAAGCTTTGCGACACGCTGAAGTTCGTGCGCGGGCTGAGCGGGCCGCGCGTGGTGCATGTGCTGACCGAAAAGGGCAAAGGCTTTGCGCTGGCGGAGGCCAACAAGGAAAAGTGGCACGGCCTCGCGGCGTACGATCCGGTCACCGGCGAGGCGCGCAAGAAAGCCAGCGGGCCGCCGACCTGGACCCAGGTCTTCGGGGAGGGCGTCACGGCGCTGGCGGCCGAGCTGCCCGAGTTCGTGGTCATCACGGCCGCGATGCCCTCCGGCACCGGCACGAACCTCTTCCAGCAGCAGTGGCCGGAGCGCTTTTTCGACGTGGGGATTGCCGAAGGGCATGCCGTGACTTTTGCCGGCGGCCTCGCCACGCAGGGCGTGCGGCCAATCTGCGCGATCTACAGCACCTTCCTGCAGCGAGCCTATGACGGGATCATCCACGACGTCGCGGTGCAACAGCTTCCCGTCATGTTCTGCATGGACCGCGCGGGGCTCGTCGGAGAGGATGGCCAGACCCACATGGGCCTCTACGACATGGCCTACATGCTCGCGGTGCCGGGGATGACGGTCACCGCACCGAAGGACGGCGACGAGCTGATCGGGCTGTTGCGCACCGGCCTCTCGCACCACGGTCCGTTCTGCACCCGTTATCCGCGCGACAAGGCCCCGGCGGAAGTCCGACCCGCAGCACAGATTCCCCCGGTGCCGTTCGGCACCTGGGAGGCGATTCGTGGCGGCCGCGACGTCGCGATTCTCGCGGTCGGCACCATGGTCCTGCCCGCGCTCGAGGCGGCGGAGCGCCTGAGGGGGGAAGCCATCGATGCCGCCGTCATCAACTGCCGCTTCCTCAAGCCCTACGACGAGATCATGCTGGAATCGGTCGCCCACGAGAGTCGGCTGGTGGTGACGGTCGAGGAAGGGACGGTCGTGAACGGCTTCGGCGCCATGATCGCGCGCGAGCTCGCGGCTTCCCATCCGGAGGTGCGGGTGCACTGTCTCGGCGTGCCCGACCGGCTGCTCGATCAGGCGCCGCGCGCTGAGCAGCTCGAACGCTGTGGACTTACCGCCGCAGGGATCGCCGCGCGCATTACCACCCTGCACCACGAGGAATCCTTCGAGGCGCGATGAACGTCGGGGTCATCGGCAACCCGCGCTATGCCGGTCTCGCGGCCATCCTCCCCGGGATGGCCGTGCGCGCAAAGGGCCTCGGCCTCCAGCTGCTCTCCGAGCCTCCGCTCGAACCCTACTGGCCAGAGCACCTTCCTCCGATCGGCTCGGCGCCGTTGGATGCGATGCTGACCCTGGGTGGAGACGGCACCCTGCTGCGGGGAGCCCGGCTGCTCAAAGGCTCCCAGGTTCCCGTGTTGGGGGTGAACCTTGGCCGGGTGGGTTTTCTGACCGCTGCCATGAAAGACGAGGCGGAGGTCGCCCTGGAACGGCTGGCGACAGGCCGCTACATCGTGGAGCAGCGCCATACCCTGCAGTCCGCCATCGTATCCGCCCGGGGCGACTCGTCCTCGCTGCCGGTTGCCCTCAACGATGTCACCATCCATAAGGGCGGCGTGGCGCGGATGATCCGGCTCAACGTGCAGGTCAACGGGGCGGATGTCGGGAACTACAGCGCGGACGGCTTGATCATCGCGACCCCGACCGGCTCTACTGCATATTCCCTTTCCGCGGGGGGGCCGATTGTCGTACCCGATGTCGAGGCGCTGGTAATAACCCCGATCTGCGCACACACCCTGGCGGTTCGTCCGCTGGTCATTCCCGCGAACGCGCGGCTCAGGGTATCGCCGATCCGTCCCTGGACGGAAGACCTGCTGGTTTCGGTCGACGGCCAGCAGGCCATGACACTAGGGGCCGACGATCGCGTGGAGCTGCGCCGCGGCGACGCCCCGGTCGTGCTGGTGCGCTTCGAGCTCGATTACTTCGCCCGGATGCGCGCCAGTCTCCGCTGGGGCGACCTCTTCGACCGCGAGACCGGCAGTGATAGTTGAGCTCAGGGTTCGCGATCTCGCCACAATCGCCGACGTCACCCTTCCCCTCGGCCCTGGCCTCAACGTCCTGACCGGGGAGACCGGGGCAGGGAAGTCGATGCTGGTGGACGCCATCGGCCTCCTGCTCGGTGGCCGGGCGGACAGCGGGGCCATTCGGCCCGGCAAAGCACGCGCCGTCGTCGAAGGCGTATTCGAAGAAATCCCCGCTTCGCTGCGGAGCTCTATCGACGCGCTGGGACTCCCGCAGGAGGAAGGCCGCCTGGTGATCCGGCGGGAGATCACCGCGGAAGGGCGCTCGCGTGCCTGGATCAACGACAGCCCGACCACCATGACGGTGCTCTCGGATCTGGGTGCGCACCTCGTGGAGCTGCACGGGCAACACGAGACCCAGTCACTGCTCCGGGCCGACACTCAGCGGGACTTGCTCGATGCCTTCGGCGAGGCGGAGTCGGATCGCCGTGCCCTCGCCGAGGCAGTTTCCGCCCAGCAGGCAATCGCGGAGGAGCAGAAGAGCCTCGCAGCTCGCCGGGGGGAGGTTCGCAAACGAGCCGATTACCTGCGCCACGTCGTGCGCGAGATCGACGCGGCCCGCCTGGTTGCCGGAGAAGAGGAGGCCCTGGATCAGGAGTCACGCCGCCTGGGCCAGGTGGAGCAGCTCACCTTGCTTGCAGCTCGGATTGCTGGAGCCCTGGAAGGTGACCGGGGGTCGGCTCTCGAAGCTCTCGGGGAGGCATCGAGGGCGCTCACCCAGCTGGAAAAGACCGACTCGGCCACCGCCGAATGGCGCGAGTTGCTCGACGCCGCTTCGGCCAACCTGGGCGAGCTGGCCCGGGCAGCGCGGGAGTACGGGGCCGGCCTGGAAGCCGATCCCGGCCGGCTCGCCGAGCTGGAGGTGCGCCGGGACCTGTTGTACCGGCTGAAACAGAAATACGGCGAGACGCTCTCGGCCGTGCTCGACACCCGGCGGGAAAGCGCAGCCGAGCTCGATCTCCTCGATACCGCCGATCTCGATCTCAAGACACTCGGGGCGCGGCGAGCGGCGCAGGATGCTGCTGTCCGGGTTGCGGCTCAAGGGTTGACGGAGAAGCGAACCGCAGCCGCGGAGAGCCTGGCGCGCGCGGTCAACCGTCTCCTCCCGAAGCTCGGCTTCTCGGGCGGCAAGGTCTCCGTGGCACTGGTTCCGCTCTCGCAGCCCACCACGACGGGCTATGAATCGGTGCAGTTCCTGGTGCAGCTCAATACCGGCATGGAGGAGCGGCCGCTCGCTCGAGTAGCCTCGGGCGGGGAGCTCTCTCGCCTTACGCTCGCGCTCGAGGTGGTGCTCGCTCGGCACGATGCCGTGCCGACCCTGGTCTTCGATGAAGTAGACCAGGGGATCGGCGGCGAGGTCGGCCGCCAGGTAGCGGAGGCGCTGGCCGAGGTCGGCAAACGACACCAGGTGCTGGTCATTACCCACCTGCCCCAGATCGCGGCCCGGGCGGATCGCCACCTGGTGGTGTCGAAGCGGGCCAAGGGCGGCCTGGCGACCAGTGATGTGGCCTGGATTCACGGGGAGGACAGGGTGGGGGAGCTAGCGCGCATGCTGGGGGACCCGGACGCGGAAACTGCCCGCCGGCACGCGCTCGCGATGCTGAATCCAGGAGAGCGCTGAACCCGGCTCAGGCCTATCCGTACTATCCCTAGTTGACATAGGTGTGTAGAAGGTGGCAGGTTGTAGGTGGCAGGTGGCAGGTGGGAGGTGGGAGGTGGGGGGAGGCTGCCACCTGCCACCTGCCACCTACAACCTGCAACCTCTCTCGTCAGGTCCCCATGGCAGGCTCCGACCTGTACACCGGCTCCCTCGAGCTCCTCATCCTCAAGGCGCTGAGCTGGGGACCGCTGCACGGCTATGCCATCGGCCGCTGGATCCGCACCTCCACCGACGAATGGCTGGTGGTGCAGGAAGGGGCGCTGTATCCGGCGCTGCACCGGCTCGAGCGTCGCGGCTTCCTGGACGAGGAGTGGGGAATGTCCGATACCAACCGGGAGGCCAAGTTCTACAAGCTGACCGCCGTGGGACGCAAGCGGCTGCGCGACGAGACGGCGCGCTGGCAGCGCTACGCTCGGGTCATGACGGCCGCCCTGGCCGCAGGCCGGCCCTAACCTCCGGTTCCAGCATGCCCTCCTTCCACCTCCCGCACCCTGACGACGTCCAGAAAGAGATCGAGCTCCACCTCGAGCTCCGCGCCAAAGAGTTCGAAGCCCAGGGCATGAGCGCCGAGCAGGCCCACAAAGCTGCCCTCGCCGCGTTCGGGGACCGCGGCGCGATCGAGTCCGAGGTCCAGAGTCTGCGGGGCGACACCCTTCGCGAGCGGCACCGCCGGGACCGTGTGGGGGAGCTTTTGCAGGACCTCAAGGTGGCGGTGCGGGGATTGCTGCGTGCCTCAGGCTTCACCGCCGTTGCGCTGCTCACCCTTGCCCTCGGTATCGGGGCGAACAGCGCGATCTTCAGCGTGGTGCGTTCGGTGCTGTTGCGCCCGCTGCCGTACCCCGATTCCCAGCAGCTCGTGCAGTTGTGGACCGATCACCGCGCCCGTGGCCGCGCCGAACCGGAGTGGCTTACCCCGACGGAGTTTTTCGAATGGCGCGACGGGAACAGCACCTTTTCCGGCATGGCCGCCTACACGAGCTGGGGCCCCGACCTCACCGGCTCCGGTGAGCCCGAAGCGCTCGGCGGAATCATGGTGAGCGGCAATTACTTCATGGTGCTGGGGGCCACTCCCGCGCTGGGGCGGTTGCTGTCTCCTGCCGACGACGACGCCCGCGCTGAGGGGGTGATCGTGCTGAGCGACGCGCTTTGGCGTCGACGTTTCGGTGCCGAGCGGGGCGTACTCGGTAGGGTGCTGCAGCTAAACGGCGAGTCCTGGACCATCGTGGGGGTCCTGCCCCGCCAATTCCGGCCACCGCTCGCCGTGACGCCCGAGGTGTATAGAGCCCTTCGCCGCCCTGCCGACAGCCGCTGCCGGTGGGGCTGTTTCGTCTGGCGTGCGGTGGGCCGCATGAAGCCAGGAGTCACGTTCGCTCAGGCAGAGGCCGATTTGAAAAGCATCGCCCGGCGTCTGGAAGGGGAGCAGCCCGCGACCAACGCGGGGGTCGGAGCCTGGCCCATCCCCCTGCACGAACAGATCACCGGGCCGACGCGAACACCATTATTCGCCCTCGCCGGCGCGGTGCTCTTCGTGCTGCTGATCGGCTGCGTCAACCTGGCCAACCTATTGCTGGTGCGCGGTGCAGGCCGGGCCCGGGAACTGGGCGTCAGAGCTGCGCTCGGTGCCGGGCGTGGGAGACTGGTGCGCCAGCTCCTGACGGAGAGCGCGCTGCTGGCCGTGGCAGGCGGCGCGTTGGGACTGCTGCTGAGTCTGGTTGGCGGGAGGGTGCTGGGCAGCTTGGTGCCGGCCGGAGTCCGCGGCATTCAGGAGATCAGAGTGGACGGGGTCGTCGTAGCGGTCACCGCCGCGTTGTCAGTCGTGTCAGGTCTGCTGTTTGGTTTGCTTCCGGCACTCCACGTCGCCCGCTCGGATTTGATGGGCGTATTGCGCAATGCGGGTCGTGACGTGAGCGGGCGCTCCGGGCTCCGCAACGGGCTGGTCGTGGCGGAGCTCGCCATCGCGGTGGTCCTGCTCGTCGGGGCGGGCCTGCTGCTGCGCAGCTTCCTCCTCATGCAGCAGGTCGACCTGGGCTACCGCAGCCGGGGTGTGGTGCTGGCGTCGATCGGACTGCCCCGAGCCCGCTATGCCGATGCGGCACGGATGCGGCTGGCGACCGAGGAATTGCTGGCCCGGTTGCGGGCCAATCCGGCGCTGCGCGCCGCGGAGGTCACCGATCTCCCTCCGCTTTCCCAGGGCGACCAGGATATCACCGCGATTCCGCTGGGACAGCCCAAAGTTCCCGGACGGCCGGAGGGCATCTGGTATCGCGCGGTGTCGCCGGGTTACCTCCAGGCGATGCGGATCCGGGTGATCGCGGGCAGGCAGCTCGGCCCGGACGACCGCGAGGGGTCTCCGCCCGTCGGAGTCTTAAACGAGACGGCTGCGCGGGTATTCTGGCCCGGCCAGGATCCGGTGGGTCAGGTGCTCGCGACGGCGGAGGATTCCACCGGGCTCAGAATCACGATTGTCGGTGTAGTCGGTGCAACGCGCCAGGATGGGCCGAATCAGCCGCTCAAGCCCGAGATCTTCGTGCCGATCGACCAGGACCCCCAACGCGGCTTGACGTTCGTGCTCGAGCCGAAGCGTGACGCGGAAACGGCGGTAGCGGCGTTCCGCCAGGCGCTGCGCGAAGTGGATCCGCTGGTGCCCGTCGCGACGGAGCCCATCGAGCAGCGCGTCGCAATGGCGTTGTCGCTGCCGAAGCTCTACGCGCTCCTGATCGGCGGCTTTGCGGTCGCGGCGCTCCTGCTCGCGGCGCTTGGCGTCTATGGCGTGATGGCGTACGCCGTCTCACTGCGGCGCAGAGAGATCGGGGTGCGGCTGGCCCTCGGCGCGGCTCCCGGCGGCATCCAGCGGCTCGTGCTCGGGCAGGGGGGCAAGCTGGCGCTCGCCGGGTTAGGGCTCGGTCTGCTGGCCGCGCTCGCCGTTACGCGGCTCCTGACCCGGCTCCTGTTCGGGGTCGGCGCGTTCGACGTCGTCACCTATACCGTGGTGCCGCTCGTGCTGGGCGCGATGGCGCTCCTGGCCTGTTGGCTTCCGGCCCGGCGCGCGATGCGGGTGGATCCCTTGGTGGCGATGCGAGAAGAGTAGCCCTAGAAGATTCTGCGATAGAGTCGGAGCACCAGACTGATCGACTGTTTCACCGGTACGCGTCCCTGGCCGGATCCGACCACCAGCTCTCCGCGCAGAATGGCATCGATGGGAATCCCGGCCGTCCCGTCTCGCCGCAGCCCGTCGTGCACGAAGCTCAAAGCGGCCGAGAGCACGGTACCGTCGGTCTTGCTGCCGAGCGCGAGCACAGCGGGGGTCGTTCCCGCGATCGGTGCCTGGTTGGGTGTGTAGCTGTACTTGTCGATCCCTTTCTTCCAATGGCGGATCCCGCCGACGATCGAGAAGTGCGAGGCGATCCGCACATAAGGCTCCAGGGCAGCTTCGACGATCTCTCCGGGGTCGCGCTCGACTTCTGCCAGCGTGGTTGCGGGGGCGAGCGGCTGGTCGGGCGGAGTCAGCCGCCGCTCTTGCCGTGCGGGCAACTGCAGCACATAGCGTGCAGTGATCCGGGCGCCGATCCGTCCCGCCCCTACATCCGTGACCAGGTCCCCCTGCATGTCGGGCTGGCGGTCGCCCGTGGGGAGATCGAACAGGCCGTCGGGACGGCCGAGTTTCGCGGTGCGTAACCGGACGGTGCCCTGCAGGGCGGAGCGTACCGCGAGTCCTCCGCTGGCCGGGCGATGGTCGAGCCAGAGATATGCCGCGCCTATTTCGACATCCCCGATGCCGCGAAGAATCGGCGGCTCGAACGGTTGCGCCTGGATCGGGCCATCGGGACTGGTCGCAAAACTCTCGAGCCCCTCCGGGGGCAGCCCGATCGTAGGGAACACGGGAGCCGCGGCGAAGGGGATGTTGAAGTCCGTGACCAGGCGGCTCCGCAGCGAATCGACACTTCCGTTCACGGCGGTAGCTCCCGCAGTTCCGGCGAGTGGGAGGAAGATCGCGGTGCCGTAGAACTCCTGAAGCCCGTTTTGCAGCGCGGTGCCGCGGGCGAGGGTTGCTTCTGCAAGCGCTTTCTTCGCCAGGTCGTTGTCGAAGCTTCCCGCGGCAAGCTCGTCGCTCAGCGTCGTCAACGCCGCCGCGAGCTGATTGAGGAACTCACTCACCTCACTGGCGCCCGCGCTGCTGCCGAAGCTGGGGTGGGCCGGGTTGAACCCGGCAGTTGCGCCGGTGGAATCCAGGCTGACCACCGCCTGCACCCGCACGCGCACGATCGGAATGGTGCCGAAGAGCGTGAGCCGGCGGGTCAGGCCATACGCCGCGCCGATGCTCTCAGTGCCGACGTTCACCAGCTCGTGGGCGCTGGTCTTGCCGAGCGACAAGGCCAGCGACGCCTGGACGCCCGTGAGCGCGCGGAGGCGTTGCTCCGTCTCGGTGAGTACGGGCAACCAGCTGCCGTCGATCGGGTCGCGCACAAAATCGGCTGCCGCATCGCGCTTCGCGCCTTCGAAAAACATTTTGTCCCAGTTGTCGAGCCGGCCGCCGAGCTCCAGGCGGAAGAGTCCCTTCGGCGCGGTAAGCGGAGGAAGTTGCGCCGCGAGCGGAAGGGGGGCGGCCGCGAAGAGAATGACAGCGAGAGGCGCGAAGCGCGGCCGAAGGAAAGGCATGGCTGCCCGGAAATTCGCGGGTCGGCCGCTGCAATGCCAGTCTGTCGGTATCTTTAAGGTGGTACCGCCGGGGTGGCGAAACTGGCAAACGCAAGGGACTTAAAATCCCTTGGGAGCAATCCCTTGCGGGTTCGATCCCCGCCCCCGGCATCCCAGTGGAATCGAGTTGGCCGGCTCACACTCTTGCCGCCTCGCTAACCCGCACCCCTTGCCGGTAGCTGATAGCTTTCAAGCATGACTTCCACGCCCCCGGGACCAAGCCCCGATGTCCCGGCCCCGGTCCATCCCCCCGATCCGCACAACCAGGTCTTTCTCAGCGGGCCACGGGCCCGGCTCTCCGAGCTGGCGCGGGTTATCCGGATCGCCGGCGAGTTCATCAAGGGATTTCGCAGCTTTCACTTCGTCGGGCCCTGCGTCACCGTGTTCGGGTCCGCCCGCTTCAAGGAGGATCACCCCTATTACACTCTGGCCCGGGAGATCGGCCGCCGGCTCGCCCTGGCCGGCGCTACCGTGATGACGGGCGGTGGGCCAGGGATCATGGAGGCCGCCAACCGCGGCGCCAAGGAGGGGGGCGGGTATTCGATCGGCTGCAACATCAAGCTTCCCGAGGAACAGCAGCCGAATCCCTATCTCGATCGCTGGGTCACCTTCCGCTATTTTTTCGTGCGCAAGGTCCTGCTGGTCAAGTACAGCTACGCCTTCGTCATCATGCCGGGTGGGTTCGGTACGCTCGATGAGCTCTTCGAGGCGGTGACCCTGATTCAGACCAAGAAGATCGAGGCCTTCCCGGTGATTCTGGTCGGCACGGAGTATTGGAGGCCGCTGCTGGATTTCGTGCGGAGGAGCCTGGTTCGCGCCGGTACGGTCGCGCCGGAGGACATCAATCTGCTCACGCCGACCGATTCCCCCGAGGTGGTGGAGGGGATAGTGCGGAACGCCCTGCAGGAACATGGAGACGAGATCGCCGCGCGCCCCCAGCGGATCCGGATGCTGGGAGAGCACTGAGGCCAATGCTGACGCAGGTCCTCCGGCCTCATCCGCCCGGCACCCGGCTCCAGCTCACCGATGGGATGGCGGTGCCGCCGCCAGGGCTTCCGAGCAAGGAGAAGCTCGAGCGCGCGCTCGCGGAGCTCCGGGAGCGGCTGCAGGCGCTCCAAGCCGCCCTCGGCGCCGAGGCCAAGCGCGCGATCCTGGTCATCTTTCAGGGTCGTGATGCCTCCGGCAAAGACGGCGCGATCCGCCGGGTCTTCGGGGGCCTCAATCCCGCGCGCTGCACGGTCACCAGCTTCAAACGCCCCAGCCTGCTCGAGCTCAGCCACGATTACCTCTGGCGGGTCCACCAGGCGATCCCGGTCCGGGGAACCATCGGCGTCTTCAACCGCTCCCACTACGAGGACCTCATCGCGGTCAGGATCCGCCGGCTGGTCGCCGAATCGGTCTGGCGTAAGCGCTTCGACCACATCAACGCGTTCGAAGCGATGCTCGCCGACGAGGGCGTCGTGATCCGGAAATTCTTCCTGCATATCTCGATGGAGGAGCAGCGGCAACGGTTGGAGGACCGTTTGAGCGATCCGACCAAGAACTGGAAATTCGCCGTCGGGGATCTGGAGGAGCGCAGCCGGTGGGATGAGTACTCGGCTGCCTACCAGGAAGTGCTGGAGCGCTGCAGCACGGACTACGCGCCCTGGTACCTAGTCCCCGCCGACAAGAAGTTGGGGGGGGACCTGCTGGTGCTGGAAGTGTTGGTGCGTACCCTCGAGCTCATGAATCCGCAGTATCCGCCGGCGGATCGGGAGGTGTTGGCGTTGAAGGGGAGCATTGAGTAGGTGGTAGGTGGTAGGTGGCAGGTGGCAGGTAGGTTGTAGGTGGCAGCGCGAGAATTCGATCCTCGCTGCGCTCGTTCGAGTATGACGGCTGAGAATCGATCTCCAGATTCGAGTGTCACCACCAGCCACCTGCCACCTGCCACCTGCCACCTATGTCAGTCCGCTCTTACCGGGATCTTCTCGTTTGGCAACGCGCCATGGATCTCGTGGCGGAGGTATACCGGGTCTCGAACGCACTGCCTTCCGAAGAGAGATTCGGACTCCAATCTCAGTGTCGCAGAGCTGCGATTTCAATTCCTGCCAACATTGCCGAGGGCAAAGGCCGCTGTCACATCAACGAGTATCTGAATCACCTCAGCATAGCGAATGGATCGCTTAAGGAACTGGAGACCCATCTATTCGTGATGGTCCGACTCGGTTATGTGGAGGAGCTCGCCGTGCAGTCGGCCATCGGGCAATCGGAGGAAATCGGGAAAATGCTCGGTGGACTTCGGAAGAGCCTGCAGCGCAGCGCAAGATGCTGAGTCCCTGCGACCTGCCACCTCCCGACCTGCCACCTGCCACCTGCCACCTGCCACCTGCCACCTACTAGAACACTCCCCCTGGTCCCGCGATCATGTAGGTGAGCGTGCTGCCCGAGAGGAAGAAGGGCGACTTCGTTCCCAGATACTGGACGAACTTGGCGAAGAGCTTCGGGTCGGAGGTCGTCACCGAGATCCCAATCACGACGTCGGGTGCCCCGGGACCGAAATTCTCGTAGTCGAGCATATACTGGGTTCGGTCGAACGAGGTGGCCAGCTGTCCCGGCAGCAGGGGAGCCAGCCCGGCGGGAACCTGACCTGCACCGGTTTCCGCGGGCCACTGCTCCTGATCGGCGTAGTAATTCAACGCCGCCACCGTCACCGCGCGCATCTCCTGGGACATCTGCGTCGCAATGGCGGAATTGCGCAGGTCCAGGTACTTGAGGAGCGCGATGCCGGCCAGAATGCTCAAGATGAGCACCACCACCATCAGCTCAATCAGGGTGAATCCCCGCCGCCCCTTCATGGCTGGCCCCGGTTCTTGATGGCTTGCAGGCTCGTCCCCAGAAACGCCTTCATCGAGTCGGTGGAATGGAGGGTGACGAGCGAGTCACCCGCGCTGCCGGAAATCGAGAACGCCTCTGCGCCGGCGAGCTGGTAGTGCAGGTCGGTCCTGCCACTGCCCGCCTCGATGAGCGTGCTGGGGAGCCGGCCGTTTGCTCGGGCGTAGTCGAACACCCGCTGGCGCTCGCGTAACAGGGTGAGCCGGAGTGAGGCGGTAGCCACAGCCGGCGTCTCGGGCGGCGGTGCCTTCGGACCGGCCAACCATTCCGGCTGCAGCAGCAGGAGCAGGGCGCCGGCCAGCCCCAGCAGCAGCAGCAGCAGCCGCCAGGTCCCCGGCCGCTCTGGTGCTTGCTTGAGCGCTGCAGCGGCTTTGGTCTCGTTGACGTCCTGCATTGCCGCGACGGCGGCCTCGTACAGGTTGGTCTTGGTATCGCGGAGCGGACCCGTCATCTGACCTCGAGGGAGTCGATGCGCCGGCCCGCCAGGGCCTGCTCCACCTGTTTCGGAAACGCCGCGATCTCGATGGGCTTGGTGATGTAGTCGTCGAACCCCGCCGCCCGCGCCTTGGCTTCATCGCCCGGCATGGCATGCGCGCTCAGCCCCACCACCCGCACCTGGGCCCACTCGGACCTGCGGATGTCGGCGAGCAGCTCGAAGCCGTCCTTGCCGGGAAGCTGGACATCCAGCAGGATGAGCTCCGGCCGGGTCTCTGCGAGCGTATCAAACAAACCCTCTCCCGAGGGCAACGCGGTCACCTCGTGCCCGCGCAGGGTGAGCAGGGCCCGGAACAGTTTCATGTTGTCCGGGTTGTCCTCGACGATCAGGATTCTGCCCATGCGTCAGGCCAGCTTTGCGCGCCGGAGCACCGCCTTGACCCTGGCTTGCAGGGAATTCGGCTGGACCGGCTTGGAGAGAAAATCCTGGGCCCCGAGATCGAGTACTCGCGTTTCAGTGTCGTCGGTCCGGGCGGTCAAGACGATGACGGGCACGCCCGAGGTCTTAATGCGGGCCCGCAGCTCTTCCAACACGCCGAGGCCGTCGAGCCGTGGCATGTCGATGTCGAGCAGCATCAAATCGAACGGATGGCTTTCCACCTGGTCGAGCGCATCGAGCCCATCGCCCGCCTCGGTCACGAGGTAGCCGTCTCGCTCCAGGATCGAGCGGATCAGCCGGCGCATCTGGGGATCGTCGTCGGCCACCAGCACCCGCGGTTTGGCGTCGCTGTCGGAGCTCACCACGGCACGCACCGAGGCGGGCACCGCTTCCGCCACCGGAGCGTCGGCTTCCTCGTCCTCCCCGTGGTGGCCGAGCACCCGGACTGCTTCGGCGAGGTCGGTGTGGCCCAGCCACACCCGCTCCAGCGCGCTTTCCCAGAGGGTGCGCATGCCGAGCGGCCGCGCTGCCGCGATCAACGCATCGGTGAGCGCGCCCGCCTCGATCAGGTGGGCGATCGTATCATTGACGGGCATCATCTCGAGAATCGCGAGACGACCCCGGTAGCCGGTGCCGCCGCAGGCCTTGCAGCCGACGGCACGCATCGGGCTCGCCTCGCGGCCCTCGGGGGGACGGGCTTCTTTGGGGAGCTCCTCGACGGAAACAGGCACCGCGCACGCGGCACAGACCCGGCGAACCAGCCGCTGGGCGACGATCCCCTTGAGCACCGCCGCGAGCTTGAAGCCATCGGTCCCCAAGTCGCGCATGCGGACCACCGCGGAGGGAGCATCGTTGGTATGCAGGGTGGACAGCACCAGATGGCCGGTCAGCCCGGCCTGGATGGCGATGTCCGCGGTTTCGGCATCGCGGATCTCACCCACCAGCAGAATGTCGGGGTCCTGGCGGAGCACCGATCGCAAGGCCGTCGCGAACGTGAACCCCTGGGCCTCGTTCACTTGCAGCTGCGAGAGGCCGGGGACGTCGTACTCGACGGGATCTTCGACGGTGATGATGTTGACTTTACCGGTACGCAGCTCGTTGAGTGCCGCGTACAGGGTGGTGGTCTTGCCGCTGCCGGTAGGGCCGGTCACCAGAACCATGCCCTCCCGATGCCCTATGAACTTGCGGAAGAGCAGCTCCTCGTTCTGGGGCAGGTTCAGGTCAGGGATGTTTGCCCGCAGATTGGCTTTGTCGAGAATCCGGATGACGACTTTCTCGCCGCGGCGGGCGACCGGCACCGTAGCGATCCGGAGGTCGATCACTTTGCCATCGACCCGCACGCCGGCGCGGCCGTCGTGGGGGTGCAAGGGATCGGTAACGTCGAGCTTGGCCAGGATCTTCACGCGCCGCACCAGGGCCGGTCCGGCATTGGGAGGCAGCCGCATGACTTCCTTGAGCACGCCATCGATCCGGTAGCGTACCGAGGTGCCATCGGAAAGCGGCTCGGCGTGAATGTCGCTCGCGCCCTCCCGAACCCCATCGCTGATCATCGCATCCACCAGCCGGGTCATCGGCGCGTCGAGCGCAGGATCACGCTCGGTACTCGTAAAGTCGACCTCCTCGATCGTTTCGAGGCTCGCGGGACTCAGCCCGTTCAAGAGCGCGTTGATGGTCTTTTCCGGGCGATACGCCTCATCGATCTTCCTCGCGATCGCCTCGGGAGGCGCGACCTGGAGCGTGACGCGGCGGCCGGTGACGAAGCTGAGGGTCCCCTCGAGGTCCATGTCGCGCGGGTCTGCGGTGGCAAGCGTGATAGTCCGATCGTCGGCAGCGAGCGGCACGACGCGATGTTTCCGGGCCACCGACTCGGGCAGCAGGGCGGAGGCCCGCAGGTCGGCTGCGTCCAGGTCAGCCGGCTTGACCTTGAACTGAGCTGCAAGGGCCTGCACGATAGCCTCGTTGCTCGCGTAGCCGCGTTGCACGGCACGCTCCCACACCGAGCGGCTCTCTTCGCCCTCGCGATCGCCCTGGCGGACTTCCTCGGCTTGCACGCCGAGCAAGAGCCCCGCGTCCTGCAGAGTCTGGGCAAGCCACAGGTCGGGTGGCGCTTTGCGGCCGGGGGCCTGACCGGGAGCTTGAGAGGTCATGGAGCCTGAACTAGGGGAAAATGTTGGTCCGCTGGTGACGTATAACTACAATTCCCACAATTAACTAGCAACCCCGGCGCAGCTGCCGAAGGGGTCTCGATGATCGTGCATGGGTCGGTTGCGGTCCCGGGCGACAAGAGCCTGACCCACCGCCTGCTGCTGCTGGCCGGGCTCACTTCCGGACGCTCGCGACTTCGGGGGGCACTCACCTCGCTCGATGCGCGCTCCACCGCGCGAATTCTGCGTGGCTTGGGGATCGGCGTATCCTCGCTCCGGCCAAATGCCGACGTAGTAGTCCACGGCCGCACCCGCTTCAAGCGGCCGACCAACACCCTGCACTGCGGCAACTCGGGTACCACGGCACGACTGTCTCTCGGGCTGCTTGCGGCACACAGTTTTGCGGCGCGGCTGACGGGGGATAACTCGCTCCGCCGTCGACCGATGCGCCGGGTGACTGAGCCGCTCGCGCAGATGGGTGCACAATTCGGGCCGGTTGATCCGAGCACCCTCCCCCTCACGATCCGGGGCGGTCCCCTGAGGCCCCTGGAATGGCAGCTTCCGGTCTCCAGCGCCCAGATCAAAGGCTGTCTGCTTTTTGCGGGAATGGCTGGCGGAGTTCCAGTGTCGCTGCGGGAGCCAGGGGGGCGCTCCCGAGATCACACCGAGCGCTTACTCCGCGCCTTCGGCTATGCCGTTGTCGAGGATGCCACGGGTTGGCTGCACTTCTCACCTTCCGGTGCACTCGTCCCGTTCGACCTCACGATTCCGGGCGACCCCTCCTCGGCGGCCTTCCTGCTCGGAACGGCTTTGCTCGCCGAGGGGGGCAGCCTGCGGGTGCGCGGAGTTGGACTGAATCCGACCCGGACCGGCTTTCTCAGGGTCCTCGACCGGATGGGGGCAAAGGTGACCGAATCATCCGGTGGCGAATCCTGCGGAGAGCCCGTGGGTGACCTGGAGGTGGTACCGGGACCATTGCGCGCTACCTCGGTGCTGGCGGAGGAGATTCCGGGGCTGATCGACGAAGTCCCGGTGCTGGCCGTGCTGGCGTCGCGCGCGCTGGGTGAGAGCCGCTTTCACGAAGTCGGCGAGCTTCGTGTCAAGGAAAGCGACCGGCTGGGTCTGCTGGCGGCCAATCTCCGCGCGATCGGCTCGCGTGCCGCTGTGGAGGGCAACGCTCTCGTGGTGGCAGGTGGCGCTGCGCCGCCTGCCGGACGCGTGCATACGGCCGGAGATCATCGCATCGCGATGGCCTTTGCCACCCTGCGAGCCGTGCCGGGGGCAAGAGTCCACATCGACGACATGGCGTGCGCCGAGGTGAGCTTCCCGGGGTTTGCGGCAACGCTGCACTCTCTGCTGAGGAGGAAGGGGTCCCTGCGTGGCTGAGCATCCGGTCGTCATCGCAATCGACGGTCCGGCGGCCTCGGGCAAGTCCACCACCGCGGCGGCAGTCGCGCGCGAGCTGGGGGCGCTCCATCTCGACTCGGGCGCCCTCTATCGCGCGCTCACGGCGGTGGCGCTCGCCCCGAGGCAAACCAGCCCGGAGCGGCTCTTGGAGAGCGCTGAGGCGCGGGGGCTCGAGCTGCGTGAGGCGGGAGGCGCGCTGGTTCCGTTCCTCGACGATCGCGACGCCGAGCCGCTGCTCCGCACTGCCGCAGTCAACGAGTTCGTCTCGGAGGTAAGCGCCTGGCCGGCGGTGCGTGACTGGGTGAACGCCCGGCTCCGCGACGCCGCAGCCCGCGGGGAGGGCCGCTCGCGGCCGCTCGTGCTCGATGGCCGGGACATCGGCACCGTGGTGTTCCCCCACGCGCCGGTGAAGGTTTTCCTTACCGCGACCCCCGAGGCGCGCGCCCGGCGCCGCTTGCTCCAGCGAGGTGCGGATCCCGCTGATGCAGAAGTGGCTCGGGAAGCAGCGCGACTCGCCGAGCGCGACCGCCGCGATGCCGCGCGACCCGTGGCGCCGCTGCGTCGCGCGGCAGACGCCGTGCTGCTCGACACGACGACGCTGGAGTTTGCCGAGCAGGTGGGAGAGATCGTTCGCCTCGTTCGCCGCAACTTGCCCGGGCTCTGATCCGCCGATATCTTTGTTGGCTTCCCAGGACGCACTTCCGCGTCCGGAAGGTTCACCTTCAGCCCGGCGGCGGCCTTGCCGACGGCGTGAAAGCCTCCCAACTCCATGAGCAATCCCAAGTCCCCCGACACCACGACGGCCACCGAACACTACTCGACCCCCACGGGCCTCAGGGTCCGCGAAGATCTGATCGACGAGAGCTACAGTTCCGAAGACTACGAGAAGATGCTCACGATGTACGAGGGCACCATGGCCTCGATCGCCGAGGGCGAGATCGTCAAGTCCAAGGTGCTGCGGGTTACCGAGAACGCCGTGATTCTCGACGTCGGGTTCAAGTCCGAGGGCTCGGTCCCGCTCGACGAATTCAAGGACGTCCCGAAGGAAGGCGATGAAGTCGAGGTCTTCCTGGAACACCTGGAAGACCAGGAGGGCGCGGTCGTGCTCTCCAAGAAGAAGGCCGACTTCATGCGGGTCTGGGAGAAGATCCGCATCGCCTATGAGAGCGATCAGCCCGTCGAAGGCACCTTGATGAAGAAGATCAAGGGCGGCGTGGTCGTGAACGTGATGGGCGTGGACGCCTTCCTGCCCGGCAGCCAGATCGCGCTCCGCCGGGTGCCCAACATCGACGAGCTGCTCGGCCAGAGCTACGAATTCAAGATCATCAAGCTCAACAAACGGCGCCGTAACATCGTGGTGAGCCGCCGCGTGATTCTGGAAACCGAGCGTGCGAGCAAGCGCGAGCACCTGATGAAGGAGCTCGAGGTTGGCCAGGTCCGCAAAGGTGTCGTCAAGAACATCACCGACTTCGGAGCGTTCATCGACCTGGGCGGCGTCGACGGGCTGCTGCACATCACCGACATGTCCTACGGCCGGGTCTCCCATCCGACCGAACTGGTGCAGATCGGCACCGAGGTGGAGGTCAAGGTGCTCGACATCGACTGGCAGCGCGAGCGGATCTCCCTCGGTATGAAGCAGCTGCAGAACTATCCGTGGAAGGATGTGTCCGAGAAGTATCCGGTCGGGACCCGGGTGCAGGGAAAGGTGGTGTCGATCACCAATTACGGCGCGTTCGTCGAGCTCGAGCCGGGGATCGAGGGCCTGGTGCACATCTCCGAAATGAGCTGGACCCGCAACGTGCGGCACCCGTCCAAGATCGTTTCCATCGGGGAGACGATCGAAGCCGTGGTGCTCAAAGTCGATGAGACCGAAGAAAAGATCTCCCTCGGCATGAAGCAGACCGAGCAGGATCCCTGGATGATCCTGCCGCAGCGCTACCCGGTGGGCACGCGCATTCAGGGCAAAGTGCGCAACCTGACCAGCTTCGGCGCTTTCGTCGAGCTGGAGCCGGGCATCGACGGGCTGATTCACATCTCCGACATGTCCTGGACGAAGCGGGTGCAGCATCCCTCCGAAGTGGTCAAGAAGGGCGACGCGGTGGACGTCGTCGTCCTCAACATCGACGGCGAGAACAAGCGGATCTCGCTGGGTCTCAAGCAGGCGGAGGAAGATCCCTGGCTCCGCATCGGGGAGAATTACCCGGTCGGGATGCGGATGCGGGCGCGGGCGGTGCGCCTGATGGACAAGGGCGTGGTCGTGGACCTCGGCAATGACCTGGAGGGCTTCGTGCCGATGTCGCATCTCGGCACCGAGCAGGTGGTCGAGAATCCCGGCGACGTGATCAAGGAGGGCCAGCCGCTCGATGTGGAGGTGCTGGAAGTGGACCCGATTCACCACCGTGTGGTGGTCGGGGTGACCGGATTTCCGGACGAGCCCTTCGAGCCCTTGCCACCGAGACCGGTGCCGCCGCCGGATGAGGATATGCCGGAATAGGGGGGGCGGGCGGTCCGCCGGTCGGGCGGTCAGGGCAAGCCCTCAGCACGGCGATTTTCCGCGCTGGGGGTTTCGTGCTCTGACGGACTCGTAGAGCCGCCACGTCAGCTTTCCAGCAGATTGGCGTAACTCTTCCAGCTGCTCGATCGCGGGAAGGGGAGCAAGATCCAGATCGCGAGCGACCCGAAATACATACGAAAGCTCAGAGAGCGAGCCGACAGAAATATCCAGGAATCGGCGAAATTCGCGGGCTCCTTGTTTCGACGAGCCTTCGACAATATTGGCCGCCGCTGAGTATGCCGCCCTCCGACCCTGAGCGATTAGTCCGTAGCGCTCCTCCTGTGGCCAGGCCCGTGTCGCTCGGTACACGGCTAACACGAGCTCATGGCATTTCTGCCAAGCATGGAAGCGTTCATAGGGCATCATGAACCCCAAATTCGCGGGGAAATGAGTCACGGAGATAATCCTTTTTGCCAACCACCGGATCTTTCCTTCGCATCGATTTCTGACCGCCTGACCGCCTGACCGCCTGACCGCCTGACCGGCTGACCGCCTGACCGCCTGACCGCCCGACCGCCCATTCTCCGACTATCTTCTCCCGACCTATGCCTACCCCCCGCGACCTTCTCGCCGAGCTCCAGCGCCGCCAGGCCGAAGCGGAGCAGGGTGGGGGAGCGGCGCGGATCGCGCAGCAACACGCCAAGGGCAAGCTGACCGCGCGGGAACGCCTCGATCTGCTGCTCGATGAGGGCAGCTTCGTCGAGCTCGACCGGTTCGTCACCCATCGCGCCACCGACTTCGGTCTCGCTGCGCAGCAGTATCCCGGCGACGGCGTGGTGACCGGCTACGGCCGGATCGAGGGGCGCCTCGTGTACGTCTTCTCGCAGGACTTTACGGTCTTCGGCGGGTCGCTCTCGGAGACCCACGCGCAGAAGATCTGCAAGGTGATGGATCTCGCGCTCAGAAACGGCGCGCCGGTGATCGGCCTCAACGACTCGGGCGGCGCGCGGATCCAGGAGGGCGTCGCCTCGCTGGGCGGCTACGCCGACATCTTCCTCCGTAATACCCTCGCCTCGGGCGTGGTGCCGCAACTTTCCGCCGTGCTGGGTCCCTGCGCCGGGGGCGCGGTCTACAGTCCCGCGATCACCGATTTCGTGCTGATGGTTCGTGGGGTGAGCTACATGTTTGTGACCGGACCCAACGTGGTAAAGACGGTCACCCACGAGGAAGTGAGCTTCGAGACGCTCGGCGGCGCCGATGTGCACGGCGAAACGTCCGGGATCGCGCACGCGGTGTACCCCTCCGAAGCCGAGTGTCTCGCGGCCCTTCGCGAGCTGGTCGATTATCTGCCCTCGAACAACCTGGCGGAGCCGCCGGTCCGTTCCTCGGAGGATCCTGAGGACCGTCGCGACGAGCGGCTGCTCGAGGTGATTCCGGAATCACCGGCGACGCCCTACGACATGCACAGCGTGATCCAGGCGGTCGTCGATCAGGGACGTTTCTTCGAAGTGCACGCGGGCTTCGCGCAGAACATCCTGGTGGGCTTTGCCCGCCTCGGCGGACGCAGCATCGGGCTAGTGGCCAATCAGCCAGCAGTGCTGGCCGGTGTCCTCGACATCAACGCTTCGACCAAAGCGGCGCGCTTCATCCGGTTCTGCGACGCGTTCAACATCCCGATCGTCACCTTCGTGGACGTGCCCGGATTCCTCCCGGGGACCAGTCAGGAGCATGGGGGAATCATCCGCCACGGAGCCAAGCTGCTGTACGCCTACTGTGAAGCGACGGTGCCGAAGCTCACGGTGATCACCCGCAAGGCCTACGGCGGGGCATATGACGTGATGAGCTCCAAGCACATTCGGGGCGACATCAACTTCGCCTGGCCAGGAGCGGAGATTGCCGTGATGGGGCCGCGCGGCGCAGTGGAGATTCTTTTCAAGGATGAGATCGGCAGCGCGCGAGATCCGGCCGCCGAGCTCGCCCGTCGGCTCGAAGAGTACAATCGGACCTTCGCGAATCCCTACAAGGCCGCCGCCCGCGGCTTTATCGACGACGTGATCGACCCGCGTGACACCCGGCCGCGCCTGATCGATGCGCTCCGCATGCTCCGCAGCAAGCGCGACACCAATCCCAAGAAGAAGCACGGGAATATTCCGCTGTAAGACGGGGTCCCGTGCGGGCAATTGGCTACTGGCTACGGGGGATCGGATGAGCCTGGGTTCTTTGCTGCGGTTCGCTGGTAGCTTACAGCCATGAACATTCGCCGCGTGCTCGTCGCCAATCGCGGTGAGATCGCGCTTCGCATCATCCGGGCCTGCCACGAGGAGGGGCTGGAAGCGGTCGCGGTCTACTCCGACGCGGATGTGGGAAGCCCTCACGTACGTGCGGCTGATGCTGCGGTCAGAATCGGTCCTGCCCCCGCCGCTCAGAGCTACTTGCGCATCGACGCGATGCTCTCGGCCGCTCGCAACAGCGGCGCGCAGGCCATTCACCCCGGCTACGGGTTTCTCTCTGAGCGTGCGGTGTTCGCCGAAGCGGTGGAGCGTGCGGGTTTGGTCTTCGTGGGCCCGTCCGCTGCGGCCATCCGCGCCATGGGGAACAAAACCGAAGCGCGGGCCCGCCTGCAGGCTGCCGGGGTGCCGCTGGTCCCGGGCGGAATCGCCCCCATCACCAATCCCAAAGAGGCCCGCCTGCTGGCGGAGCAGCTGGGCTTTCCGGTGATGGTCAAAGCAGCGGCCGGTGGGGGAGGGAAGGGAATGCGGGTGGTTGCGCGGGCCTCGGAGCTCAAAGCTGCTCTGGAGAGCGCCGCGTCCGAGGCGCTGAAGGCGTTCGGTGATGCGGCGGTCTATCTCGAGAAATTCCTCGAGCGGCCGCGCCACGTGGAGATTCAGATCCTGGCCGATCATCTCAAGACCATCCATCTGGGGGAGCGCGAATGCTCGATCCAGCGCCGCCATCAAAAGCTGCTGGAGGAGGCGCCTTCGGTCGCCGTGTCGCCGCAGCTGCGGCGAGCCATGGGACAGGCCGCGATCGATGCCGCCAGTGCGGTCGGCTATCGCGGTGCCGGCACCTGTGAATTCCTGCTGGCGTCGGACGGCAGCTTCTATTTCCTCGAGATGAATACGCGGATCCAGGTCGAGCACCCCGTCACGGAGCTGGCCTACACGCTGGATCTGGTCCGGGAGCAGTTGCGTATCGCGAGGGGAGTCGGGATGTCGATCTCCGAGTGGCCGATGCATCCGCGCGGCCACGCGATGGAATGCCGGATCACCAGCGAGGATCCCTCGAATGGATTCCTCCCCGCGACCGGGCGGATCAGCTTCCTCCGGATTCCCTCCGGCCCCGGCGTGCGCTGGGACTCGGGAGTGGAAGCGGGAGAGGAGGTTTCCCTCTACTACGATTCGCTGCTCGGTAAGCTCATCGTGCACGCCGAGGACCGCGCCGCCGCGATCCGCCGGATGCTGCGAGCGCTGGACGAGCTGGTCGTCGTCGGGATTGCCACCAACAGCGGCTTTTTCCGGCGCCTGCTCAGCGATCCCGAGTTTGCCCAGGGAAAAGTGGACATTCAGTTTCTCAACCGCCGAAAAGACTTGCTGACTCCCGCGCCGGACCCCGAGCGCGAACTGCGACTTGCGATCGCCGTGTCGCTCGCCGAAGCCGAGCGGCGGGCCACCGAGAAGCCCGCGGTGGGCCCCGACGAGCCTGGCGGTGGCGACGGCTGGACCCAGTCGGGCCGGATCGACGCGCTGCGTGACTGACCCGGTTCGGATTCGCGCGATCGCAGCAGGGGGAGATGGCGTGGGGACGCTTCCGGACGGGCGGACGGTCTTCGTTCCCCGCAGTGCTCCCGGTGATCTGGTCGAGCTCGGAGAGCTACGGCTGGCGCGCCGCTTTGCTCGGGGCAGGGTGACGCGGGTGCTCGAAGCTGGGCCCGGGCGCGTGACGCCGCCATGCCCCCACTACCAGGCGGATGACTGTGGGAGCTGTCAGCTCCAGCATCTCAGCAGCGAGGCCCAACGCGCGGTGCGCAGTCACCTGGTGGGTGACGCACTGCGCCGCATCGGTCATTTCGACGAGGCGGATCCCGGACTCGAGTCCAGCGATTCCGAATGGGAGTACCGGACCAAGCTCACGCTCGCGGCCCGCGGCGGGCGGATCGGCTATCACCGGCTCGGCCAACCTGGCAAGGTCTTCGAGCTCGAGCGGTGCCCTATCGCCCGGCCTGAGCTCAACCGCCTCTGGGCCGCCGTGCGCACCCAGCGCCGGCTGCTGCCGCGCGGGCTCGACCAGCTCGTGCTGCGGGTCGATCGCGAGGGAGCCTGCCATGCCATCGTACGAAGCTCGGGCGGCGCTGCCTGGACCCAGGGAAAGCAGCTCGGCCGCAAGCTGGCAGAAGCGGGCATTACCGCGGTGCTCTGGTGGGAGCCAGCCGGAGGCGCCGTGCGCACGGTGTACGGCGCGCGCGAGGCGTACCCGGTCATGGTCTTCGAACAGGTGCACCCTGCGATGGGGGATCGCGTCCGAGCGCACGCGGTCCAGCAGCTCGGCGAGATACGCGGGCGGCATGTCTGGGATCTCTACGCCGGGATCGGAGAGACCACTCGCGCATTGGCCGGTCTCGGAGCCACGGTGGAAAGCGTCGAAGCGGACCCGCGGGCCGTGCGGATAGCGGAAGCCGGGGGACCCACGACCGGAGTAACCCGCATCGCGGCGCATCTCGAGCAGGTCATCGGCAGGTTGCGGCCACCCGACGCAGTCATCCTCAATCCGCCGCGGACGGGTCTCGCTCCGGAGGTGGCTTCCCGGCTTGCCGAGCTGGCGACCTCCCCCATCGTCTACATCTCTTGCGATCCGGCCACCCTCGCGCGCGATCTTTCCCGCCTCGGCGATGGCTACCGGATCCACTCGGTGCGCGCGTTCGATCTCTTCCCGCAGACCGCCCATGTGGAGACGGTCGTGCGACTGCTGCGGCGATGAAGTACCTCGTGACGCTCGAGGGCCGCACCTGGGAGGTTGCCGTGGCCGGCAACACAGTCAGCGTGAACGGGAAAGACTTTCAGGCCGAGCTTCGGGTCCTCGAGGGGACTCCGCTTCGTACCCTCATCCTAGATGGGCGCGCCTTTTCCTTCGCCATGGAGAGCGGCGGGCACGGTGGCTGGACCGTGCTCGCCGATGGCGAACGGCGAGAACTGGAAGTGCTGGATGAGCGTGCAGCACAGCTCAGGGCGCTCAGCGGCGCCGGCGCGGCGCATGCCGGCCCGCTGGTGCTGCGAGCGCCCATGCCAGGCCTGGTCGTCCGCGTGCTGGCAGAACCAGGTCAGAAAGTAGTTGAAGGCACTGGTCTTATCATATTGGAAGCAATGAAGATGGAGAACCAGCTTAAAGCGGCGGCTCCAGGAGTGGTAGAGCGAATTACAACCGCCGCGGGACGAACCGTTGAGAAGGGCGAGGTGCTGATCACCTTTCTCGGCACCCCCCTATAGATCAGCGCCTGGCCCGGGTGCGAGGGATCATGGGGGTCAGGAGCGGCGGGAGCCGGAGCGCCCCGCACGAGCACAAAGCCGACCCAGAAGAGGGGGTGTGCGGTGGCTGGCTGACGGCGACGAACCAGCCTTGCCGCTCGAAGTGCGGGCGCGGGGTCTCGCAGGCGCTCAGAATCACCAACGCTTCGCGCGGTCGTGCAGCAACGATCCCCCCGAGGTGCGAGAACCCGTCATTCGTCCCGTCGCTAGCCAAGCGGCGATGGGACGCCAAGGGCTCTCGCGTTGGTTCCAACGGCGCTCTGCCATTCGCAAGTGATCGGTGGCAACGGTTAGCAGGGAACGTCCCCAACGTAGCCCGCCGACTGGAGGGCCGTACGTCGTCGGTGGCAGCTCTGCTCGCTTGACCTAAGCCGTTGCGGGTCGTTATCTTGCAAAGCTGTGTCGCAACGGGAATTGAACCCTCCTACAGGGTGACGATGAAGACGTTCTCAGCAACCCCGGCTGACATCCGGCACGACTGGCATGTCGTGGACGCGAGTGGTATTCCGCTCGGTCGGCTGGCCAGCGCGGTGGCGCAACTCATTCGCGGGAAGCACAAGCCCACGTTCACCCCGCATATGGACGGGGGCGACTTCGTCGTGGTGGTCAACGCGGCCAAAGTGAAGCTCACCGGGAAGAAGCTCGAACAGAAGAAATACTTCGGACACTCGGGCTACATGGGGCACGAGAGCTTCACCCCGGTCCAGCAGCTGCTCGACAAGAAGCCGGAGCTGGTGATCGAAAAGGCGGTCTTCGGGATGCTGCCCAAGAACGCGCTCTCGCGCCAGCGGCTCCGGCTCAAGCTCAAGGTGTACCGCAATGCCGAGCATCCGCATGCGGCCCAGCAGCCGAAGCCCTTTGCCGTCAAGGTGAGCGCATGAGTGAGGATCAGTTTCGCTGGCACGCGGTCGGCCGGCGCAAGACCAGCGTGGCCCGCGTGTATCTCACTCCCGGCACCGGTAAATGGGAAATCAATGGGCGAACGCTGGGAGATTACTTCCCGCGGCCCTCGCTGGTGCAGCACATCCAGCAGCCCTTCACCACGACCGACACGCTAGGCGCCTTCGACGTGAAGGCCCACGTCGATGGCGGGGGACAGTCTGGTCAGGCCGGGGCGATGCGGATGGCGCTTGCGCGCGCCCTGGTGCTCGCCGATGCGCTCCACCGGCCGAAGTTGCGGACCGGTGGGTTGCTGACGCGCGATCCGCGGGCCGTCGAGCGCAAAAAGCCCGGCCGTCCGGGGGCGCGCAAGCGGTTCCAGTTCAGCAAGCGATAGAGACTACTTCAACGGAAGGGAACCCTTAGTCAGTGGATCAACCCCAGGTGCAGGACCTCCTCGAGGCGGGCGTACATTTCGGTCACCAGACCAGGCGCTGGAATCCCAAGATGCGCCGGTTCATCTTCGCCGAGCGCTCCGGGATCTACATCATCGACCTCCAGAAGACTCTGGGGCAGATTCACAAGGCGCAGGAGCTCTTGCGGAGCGTGGTGCTGAAGGGAGACAACGTCCTCTTCGTGTGCACCAAGAAGCAGCTCAAGGCACTGGTGCAGGGTGACGCACAAACCGCCGCCTGTCATCACGTCACGGAACGCTGGCTGGGTGGGACGCTGACGAATTTCGCGACCATCAAGAAACAGATTCGCCGGCTGCGCGACTTGGAGCAGGGGAGCACCGAGGGGGATTTCGACAGCTACACCAAGAAGGAAAAGCTGCTCTTCGAGCGCGAGCGGGTGAAGCTGGCACGGAATCTCGAGGGATTGAAGGCGATGAGCCGGCTGCCCGGCGCGCTCTTCGTGGTGGACGCCAAGAAGGAACGGATCGCGATCCTCGAGGCCAACAAGCTCGGGATTCCGGTCGTGGCGATTGTGGACACCAATGCCGATCCGGACGTCATCACCGTGCCGATCCCCGGCAACGACGACGCCATCCGTTCGGTCGGACTCATCACCAAGGCCCTCTGCGACGTCATCCGCGAGGCCCGGCAGCAGGTCCCGGTGCGGGAAGCCGCGGAGCACGACGACGCGGAGACCTATAGCACCGATGGGGGCAGCGAAGGCGACAGTGAGGGTGATCGCCGCCGCCGGCGGACCGGTGGCCGCAAACGCCGGCCGAAGCCCGAGGCGATCGCGGCGCGCCTCAAGCACGAGGGCGAAGTCACTGAGCCGGCGCCTAGCGGGGCGAGCGAGGCAAGCGCCTGAGCGGGGACTGAGCCCGGCCCGGACGCCACGCCGCGCGACAGCCCCTCGGCTCAGCGCGGCGTTTTTGTAGGAGGCTACGAGCTATGGGCTATGAGCTATGAGCCTGAAGCGTGTGGTAGTAGCCCATAGCCCATAGCCCATAGCTCACAGCCAGAACGGACGGAGAAAATGAGCACGAAGACAGTGTCACCCAAACAGATCAGTGAGCTCCGCGCCCGCACCGGCGCGGGAATGATGGATTGCAAGGCGGCGCTGGAAGAGGCTGGCGGCGACCTGGACAAGGCGGTGGAAATCCTTCGCAAGAAGGGGATCGCCAAGGCCGACAAGCGCGGCGGCCGCACGGCGTCTCAGGGCTTGATCGTGATCTCCGCCGAGGACCTGGGGTTCGACCTCGCCATGATCGAGCTGAACTGTGAGACGGATTTTGTCGCGCGGACGGAGGGATTCATTCAGCTGGCCCGCGAGCTTGGCGTCCATGCGGCGCTGCACGCTCCGCTGGGGATTCATGAGGGCAGCGTGCTCGACGCGCAGCCCTTCGCCGAGCGGACCGTCGGCGAAGCCGTCAAGGAGCTCGCAGGCAAGACCGGAGAGGCCACCACGCTCCGGCGCGTCGCCCATTTCCGCCAGGAAAACGGGACGGTGCAGGGCTATCTGCACCACAACGGCCAGGTCGGCGTGCTGATCGAGCTGGAAGGCCCTCCGGGTGACGGGCTCGATGCGCTGGGGCGGGAGCTGGCGCTGCACATCGCGTCGGCGGATCCCCTCGCGATCAGCGACGCGGACATTCCCGCGGAGACACTGGAGCGGGAACGGCGCATCGCCGAGGAGCAGGTCGCGGCCGAAGGAAAGCCGGAGCAGATCCGCGCCAAGATCGTCGACGGCAAGCTCCGCAAGTTTGTCGCCGAGCGGACCCTGCTGGGGCAGTCGTTCGTCAAGGATGAGTCGAAGACCGCCGGCGATCTGCTGAAGGAGGCGGCCAAGAGTCTGGGCGGCCCGGTTACGGTCAAGCGCTTCGCCCGGTTCCGCGTCGGCGAGGCTTGAGATGGCGCTGGCCTACCGCCGCGCGCTGCTCAAGATCTCCGGGGAAGCACTCGCCGGAGAGCGCGGCGTAGGCCTCGACTACGGCGTGGTGGAATCCCTGGCGCAGCAGATCAAGGACGTCCACAGCCAGGGAATCCATCTCGGCCTGGTCGTGGGCGGCGGCAACATCATGCGCGGCACCGCGGCCAGCGCGGAAGGACTGGACCGGGTCTCCGCGGACTACATGGGAATGCTCGCGACGATTATCAACGCCCTTGCGCTCCAGGACATCCTGGAGCGCATTGGCGTGCAGACTCGGGTGCTTACCGCGATCCGGATGGAGTCGCTGGCGGAGCCCTATATTCGCCGCCGGGCGGTCCGCCATCTGGAAAAGGGTCGGCTGGTGATTTTTGCCGGTGGCACCGGGAATCCCTTCTTCTCGACCGACACCGCCGCGGTGCTCCGGGCGCTCGAGATGGAGGCCGAGGTTATTCTCAAAGCAACCAGCGTGGACGGGGTTTACACCGGCGATCCCAAGCGGGACAAGAACGCCCGCTTCATTCCGGAGCTCACCTTTCAGGACGCGCTGGTCAAAGGCTACGCCGTGATGGACGCCAACGCGTTCGGGCTCTGCAAGGAAAACCACTTGCCGATTGTGGTCTTCAACATCAATCAGCCGGGCGCCATCGGGCGCGTGCTCGCGGGCGAACGGGTGGGGACGATCGTCCGATGAGCGCCGCCGCCAGCATTCCCGAGATCGTCAAGCAGGCCCGCGAGCACATGCACAAAGCCGTGGACAGCACCAAGCGGGAGTTTTCCGGCCTCCGCGGGAACAAGGCCACTACCGCGCTGCTCGATACCATTCGGGTCGAAGCCTATGGCAATTCTGTTCCGCTCAACCAGGTGGGTCTGGTGGCGGCGCCGGAGCCGCGGCTGCTGACGGTCCAGCCCTTCGACAAGAGCCTGACGCAGGCGATTGACAAGGCGATCCGCGAATCCGATCTGGGTCTCAACCCGCAAGCCGCGGGCAACTTGATCCGGATTCCGCTGCCCCCACTGTCGGAGGAGCGGCGCAAGGATCTCGTCCGGGTGGTCCATAAGCTGGCCGAGGAGGGGCGGGTCGCGATCCGGCACGGGCGCACTGATGCGCTGCACAAGCTCAAGAAGGTGGAGCACATCTCCGAGGACGAGAAGACGCGCGCGGAAAAGGAGATTCAAAAGGCGCACGACGAGCACATCAAGCAGATCGACGGACTCATCCACGCCAAAGAAGCGGAGATCATGGAGGTGTGAGCCCGTCCGCGGAAGAACTGCTCGGCAAGATCCGCATCAACGGCGAGGTGCCCGTGCACATCGCCGTGATCATGGACGGCAATGGCCGCTGGGCTCGCAAGCGTCACTTGCCCCGTTCGGCGGGCCACCAGGCCGGGATGACGGCGGTGCGCGAATGCGTGGAGGGCTGCCGCCAGGCCGGTGTGGAGATCCTCACCCTGTTCGCCTTCAGCCAGGAAAACTGGCAGCGGCCCGCGGAAGAGATCGACGCGCTGATGGCACTGCTGGTGGAGTACGTGGAGAAGGAAGCTGCCGAGCTCAGCGGGCAGGGTGTGAACGTTCGCGTCCTGGGCGAGCTCGAACGGTTGACGCCGCCGGCGCGAGCCGCCGTCGAGGCAATCGAAACCGAGACCGCCGCCGGTACCAGCCTCACCCTGAACATCTGCCTATCGTACGGCTCCCGCGCGGAGCTGACCCGCGCGGCGCGCCTGCTGGCCGAGGACGTTGCGGCGCATCGCCTCAGCCCGGCGGAAATTGACGAGGCGGCCTTCGCGAGGCGGCTCTACACCGCGGGTCTGCCCGACCCCGACCTGCTGATCCGTACTTCAGGCGAGCATCGGCTCTCCAACTTCCTGCTGTGGCAAGTTGCCTACGCCGAGATCCACGTGATGTCGGTGCTCTGGCCCGACTTCACGCGGCGGCAGCTCTTCGAGGCCATCCTCGATTTTCAGCGGCGGGAGCGGCGATTCGGGCGCGTCTCGGCGCCCTCGTGACCAATCAAGCCCAACGCGTCGCCACGGCCGCGATCGGGATCCCTCTTGCGGTGGCGGTGGTCTGGGCTGGCGGGCTCCTGCTGGTCGGGCTCGTGCTGGCCATCGCCATTCTGGGAACCCGAGAGCTGTTCGACCTGGCGGAGCGAGGCGGGGTGCGTCCGCTTCGCATCCTCGGGCTGGTGCTCGCCGGACTGGTGCCGCTGGTCACCTGGGTCGTCGCCAGCCCGCTCGGCGAGCGGCTCAATCCGGTGGAGTCGTTCGTCGCTGCCCTGCTGATGCCGTTCTGGCTGTGGGTGCAGTGGCCTCTGGTCACCATTTTCGTTCCGGTCCTTGTGCTGAGCTCGGTGCTCTTCTTTCGGCGGCCGGACCAGCACCCGCTCGCCGCGGCGGGCATCACCCTGCTGGGCCCGATCTATTGCGCGCTGCTGCCAGCCGCTGTGCTGCTGATCCGCTTCGCCGCTGGGCCCGATCGCTCGCTTCCCGCGACGGCGCTAGTCTTCTTTCCGCTGGTGGTGACCTGGCTGTGTGACAGTTTCGCCATGTGGGGCGGCAAAGCGATGGGTGGTGCCAAACTCTGGCCGGAGGTGAGTCCGGGCAAGACCCGTTCGGGCGGCGCGGCCGGGGTGGTGGGCGGAGTTCTGGCCGCTGTGATCTATGTGCCGCTCGTCCTTACGCCAGCGGGAAAGTCGCTTCCACTGCTGCAGGCGGCCTTCATGGGACTGGTCATCTCGATCGTGGCACAGGTCGGTGACCTGGTGGAGTCGCTGTTCAAGCGCGAGGCTGGGGTCAAGGACTCGAGCGCGCTGATCCCGGGTCACGGCGGTGTGCTCGATCGCCTGGACTCGCTTTACTTCGTGCTGCCCACGGCGGCGCTGCTGTACCGCGCCTTCGAGGTGCTCTGAGCATGCAGGGCGTCGTGGTGCTTGGCTCGACCGGCTCGATCGGTACCAGCACGCTCAACGTGCTGCGCCGGCATCCCGATCGCTTTCGGCTGGTCGCGCTCACGGCGGGATCCAACGCCACCTTGCTGGCCGAACAAATCGCGGAATGGCAGCCGGGTTTTGCCGGCCTGGTGAGCGGGACCGGGCCGGGCTGTCTGCTGGAAGCGGCAAGGCACCCCGAAGCCGACATCGTGGTAAACGCGGTGGTCGGATTCGCGGGACTCGCCGCCACCCTCGCCGCGCTCAGGGCGGGGAAGCGAGTCGCGCTGGCGAACAAGGAGTCCCTGGTGGTCGCGGGCGACCTGGTGCGAGCGGCTGCGGTGGCGGGTGGAGGGGAGCTTGTGCCGGTGGATTCGGAGCATAGCGCCGTCCTGCAGTGCATCGCGGGTCGCGAGGAATCGCTGCGCCGCCTGATCCTCACCGCCTCCGGCGGGCCGTTCCGGGACTGGCCCCTCGAGCGGCTGGAGCGAGCCAGCGTCGCCGAAGCCCTCAAACACCCGACCTGGCGGATGGGAAACAAGATCACCGTCGACAGCGCCACGCTCGCCAATAAGGCGATGGAGGTCATCGAGGCGCATCACCTGTTCGGGCTGCCCTACGAGCGCGTTGAAGTGGTGGTGCATCCGCAAAGCATCGTGCATGCGCTGGTCGGGTTTGCCGATGGCAGCGTGTTGGGGCAGCTTGGTTTCCCCTCCATGGAGCTTCCGATTCTGTACGCCCTGACTCATCCCGAGCGCATCGAGGATGCTGCCGCACCCCCCTTCGACCCGGTTCAGGCGGGCACGCTCACCTTCGAGCCGCTCCGGCAGGAGGTCTTTCGCGCGTTCCAAGCCGGGGTCGCCGCGGGGCGCGCCGGAGGGACCGCGCCCGCGGCGTTCAACGCGGCCAACGAAGTCGCGGTCGACGCGTTTCTCGCGGGGCGGATCCCGTTCGGGCGGATCTCCGCCGTGATCGAGCAGACCCTCGAGGAGCACCAGGCGGCGCCCGCCGATTCGCTCGAGAGCGTCCAGGCGGCTGACCGTGCGGCACGTGCCCTGGCGGAAAGACTGGCCGCATGAGCGGCGTGCTGCTGAACATCCTGGCGCTGATCATCGTGCTCGGCGTGCTGATCTTCGTGCACGAGCTGGGTCATTTCCTTGCCGCGAAGGCTGCCGGCATCTACGTGCATCGTTTCTCGCTCGGCATGGGCAAGCCGATCCAGGCGCTGACCATGCGGCGCGGCGAAACCGAATACGTGGTGTCCTGGCTGCCGATCGGTGGCTATGTCAAGATGGCCAGCCGCGAGGAGGACCCGGCTTCTTCCGCGCTCGAGGGTGGGGCTGCGAGCGCAGCCGTCCCGCCGGATCGCGTCTACGAAGCCAAGCCGGTCTGGGTCCGCATCATCGTGATCCTGGCCGGGGTTACGATGAACACTCTGTTCGCCTGGCTGGTGTTCTCCGGGCTCAATTTCGTGAACGGTCAGACGGTGGTATCGATCACCACGATCGGCCGGGTCGCCCCGACCCTGCCAGCGGGGGCGGAGGAGCTGGCGCGACTGGCCCCGGGAGACCGCGTCACCCGAATCGCGGGGGTGCCTGTCGCCTCCTGGGACGACCTCCAGGAGGTTTTTCTCACGACCGCGGCGGACTCATTTCAGTTGGAGGTCGCGGGGAAACCCAGCGTGATGGTGCGGCTGCACCGCGACGCACTGGAGGCACGGCTGCGCGCTTTTCAAGCCCTGCAACCCTTCATCGTGCCGGTCGTCGGCGAAGTGGTACCCGGGGGACCTGCCGCGCGCGCCGGAGTGCGGGTGGGTGATACGCTGCTTGTCGTCGCCGGACAGCCGGTGACGCAATGGCTCGAAGTAGCGAGCCTGATCGAAGCGAGGCCGGAGCAGGATGTGACTCTCACCGTCGGGCGAGCGGAAGGTCGCGAAGAGCTGGTGGCGCGTTCGCTCGGCGACATGATCAAGGACAGCACGGGGATCCGCAAGGTCGGCAAACTGCGGGTCGGCTACGCCATTCCCGAGCGGCATGTGCCGCTCAGCCTGGGGCAGGCCCTGGCCGTCGGCGGACGCCAGACCCTGATCGTCTCGACTCAAATCGTCCGGCTGGTGCGGGGGATGTTCAGCGGGCGCGTCTCGACCCGGGAAATCGGCGGCCCGATCGCGATCGGTATTGCGGCGGGACAATCGGCCCAACTGGGTCTCGGCGCCTTTCTCGCATTCATGGCTACCATCTCGGTGAACCTTGCCGTGCTGAACATGCTGCCCATCCCCGTGCTGGACGGGGGACAGTTCCTGTTCCTGCTCGGCGAGCTGGTGCTGCGCCGGCCGCTCTCCAGCAAGCTGCGCGAGCGACTGAGCTTCGTGGGGCTCATCCTGATCGCGCTGCTGATGATTCTGGCGTTCTCGAATGATATCCGGCGGTGGTTGGGACTGCTGTGAGAGCTATGAGCTATGAGCTATGAGCTATGAGCCATGAGCCGTGACTCCCATTGCCCATAGCCCATAGCCCCGAGCCCCCAGCCACTATTCGCTCCGCAGTGCTTCCAACGGGCTCACCCGGGTTGCGCGCACCGCCGGGGCCACGCAGGCCGCCAGGGCGACCACCGCGAGCACGACCACTACTCCGAAGAAGGTCACCGGGTCCTGCGCCCCGACGCCGAAGAGCAAACCACGCAGCAAGCGGGTCAGCAGCAACGCTCCCAGAAGCCCCGCCGCTATTCCCGCGGCCGTCAATGCCAGTCCCTGCCGGATGACCAGCCTGAGCAGGCCGCCGCGCGACGCGCCCAGCGCCGAGCGAATCCCGATTTCCCGCGTGCGGGCAGTGACGTTGCCGGCGAGCACGCCGTAGATCCCTGCAGCGGCCAGCAATAGCGCGACCAGGGCAAACCCCTGAAAGAGCACGAAGGCGAAGCGGCGCTGCTCCGCCGTATTCGCCACGACCTGCTCCATGGGGGCCACGTGCAGAATGGGGAGATCGCGATCGATCGAGCGAATCGCCTCCCGCACCAGAGCGGCCGCCGAGGCGGGATCCTCTCGAGTGCGGGCCGCGAGTATCATCGCACCGTCGGCGACCAGCCACTGCGCCTCGGGGACATACACCTGAGGTGCTTGCCGCTCGTCGAGGCTGACATGGTGCACGTCGCCCACGATGCCGACCACCGTCCGCCAGGGCGCGTCCGGTCCGCCTAACTGGATCCGCGCGCCGAGGGCATCGCCGCCCGGCCAGTCCTGCCGTGCGAAGGTTTCGTTGATGAGAACGATCGCGGGTCGGTCCCGCGCGTCGTCCGCGGTGATCGTGCGGCCCCGCTTGAGGGGGATCCGCATGGCCTCGAGGTAACCCGGCGTGACTGCGTAGCGATCGGCCGAGGGCGCGTTGGCGGGATTGGGAAGCGGTTTGCCTTCGATCGACACCCCGTAGCGATCGAAGTTTCCGCCCAGTGGAAGCTGGCTCGTCCAGCCGGCGTGCCCGACACCCGGGATCGCGCGGACCAGCTCCGCCGTGCGGACGAAGAACGCGCGTACCACGTCCTCATCCTCGTACCGCGGGCCCGTGGTTTGCACTTCCATCGTGAGCAACTGCTTCGGTTCGAACCCAGGATCCACGTCCAGGAGGCGTTGCAAGCTTCGCAGCAGCAGCCCAGCTCCGACCAAGAGCATGAGGGCCAGGGCAACCTCCCCCATCACCAGGAAGGCCCGGGCGACGCGGCGGCTCTTCTGCCCGGTGTGGCGACCGCCCGGCCGCAGCGCCGTGAACAGATCCGGTCGCGCCGTCGCGAAGGCGGGAATGAGCCCGAACAGTATGCCGCAGGCCACGGAGAGCGCCCCGGTGAATCCCAGGACCCCGGCATCTATCCCAATCGCTTGCAGCCTCGGCAGGTTCCCGGGTGCGAGGGCCACCAGACCCTTCACGCCCCCCCTGGCCAGCGCGACACCGGCGGCACCTCCCACCAGCGCGAGCACCACACTCTCGGTCAGCAGCTGCTGAACCACGCGCCGACGACCAGCTCCCAGAGCGCCCCGGATCGCGAACTCGCTTTCGCGCTGCATGGCGCGACCCAGCAGCAAGCTCGAGACGTTGGCACAGGCGATCAAGAGAACGAAGCCGACGGCGCCCAGCACGGCGAGGAGCGCCGGCCGGACTTCGCGAGTGAGCCGGGTCTGCAGCGGTACCATCACCATGCCCGTCTTGGGGTACTCGGTGGGGTGCTCGGCGACCAGCCGTGCGGAAATGAGGTCCAGCTCCTGTTTGGCGCGGGCCACATCCACATCTTCGTGAAGACGGCCGATCATGCGGAGATGCCGACAGGTGCGACATGCCCACCGCAGCGAGGCATCATAGCCCAGGGGCGCCCAGAGCTGGGCGGTGGGCGCAAGCAGACTCTCGAAGCTCTGGGGCATCACCCCGACCACGGTATACGGAATGCCATTCAGCGTGATGGGGCGTCCGATCAGAGCCCGGTCTCCCCCGAAGCGGCGCTGCCACAGGCCGTGCGAGAGGATGACCACACGATGCTGACCGCGGACGTTTTCCGCGGCCGAGAAGTCGCGCCCTAACGCCGGCCGTACCCCGAGAACCGAGAAGAATTCCCGGGTGACGCGCTGGCCATCGAGCCGTTCTGCTTCAGCACCGCCTTGCAGGGTGGGCTGCCAGGAGCTCAGCGCGGCGAGCCCGTCGAAAGTCGTTGCCAGCTGCCGCACGTCGGTGAACGTGGCATAACCGGTATTGCTTGGTTCGCCCTCATCGCCGCGCTCCCACAGGGTCATGATCCGATCCGGCTCTGGATAGGGCAGTGCACGCAGCAAGACCGGGTTGACCACCGAGAATACCGCGGTGGTGACACCGATCCCCAGGGCGAGGGTCAGCAGCGCCAGCAGCGTGAAGCCGGGACTCTTGGCCAGTTGGCGAAAGCCGAAGCGCAGATCGGCGAACAGCGTGCCCATGAGGGAGCCTTTGCGGTGAGAGGTGAGGGGTGAGAGGTGAGCGGGGGGAGCCCCTGCGAAGCGAATGCACAGGGAGGCCAACAGGAGCTCCCGTGCGAAACGGACGCGGTGGCCGTGATAGGCCTCCTCGAGATCGCCCAGAACGAACTCGCGTTCCTCGTCCGGGAGGAGCCAGCCGAGCCAGCGCGCAGGATTCATGGTGCCTCCCACGCGGCCGCGAGCCCGTGACTCAGTCTGCGCAGGGCGCTGAGCGCCTGCTCCAACGCACGCCGGCCCGCCGCGGTGACGAGGTAGTGCTTCTTGCGCCGCCCGCCACGTTCCGGCGTCGGATCTCCGAGGTGGGCCGTCACGAGCCCCTTGGCTTCGAGCCGCAGCAGGGTCTTATAGACGGTCCCCAGACTGACCTTTCTCCGGGCCCGCTGCTGGAGCTCCTGGCGAATGGTGACCCCGTAGCCCGCCGTGCCCAGCCGCAGCAGCGCCAGCAGGACCAGCTGCTCGAACTCGCCCAGGCGCGCTGCCATGCTCGGGCTCCTCCCCGGGATCGGCGTAAGCTGCATTTCAATGACAAAGTCAGACATATAGACACTACCCCCGGCCCGAACGTTGGCAACCCGCTCGCAGGGGGGTTGCCGGAGCCGCCGGTTCTTGCATCCATCCCCTTGCGTGTGCGCTCTTTACACCGTTCTAGCGTTCATTACTCTTGACTATGCTGATTCGCTTGAACGCCGCGCTTCGCCGAGTCCCCAACTGGGCTATTCTGGCCGTTAGCCTGCTGGTGACCGCAGCGGTCGCGTGGATCGACTACCAGGCCGGCTACGGGCTGGAGGTTGCAGTCTTCTACCTCCCGGCCATTGTGGCGGTGGCCTGGCACCTCGGGCGCTCGGCGGGCGTGGGATTCGCGATCTTCACCGTACTGCTGCGCGTTCTCCTCGATCTCATCGGCCGTCCGCTCGGCGAAACGCCGCAGATGCTGGTCTGGAACAGCGCGGCGCAGTTCCTCTTCTTTCTGTTCATCTCTGCGCTGGTCTCCACGCTCGCCGAGCAGACCGTCGAGCTGCGGACGCTCGCGCGCGAGGATCCGCTCACCGGCATCCCCAACCGACGCGCCTTTTTCGGGGCGCTGGACCGCGCGGTGGAATGGAGCCGTCGCCAAGGCATGTCCTGGGTGCTGGCCTACCTGGACGTAGACAACTTCAAGAAGATCAATGACTCGCTGGGCCACGCCGCGGGCGATGAGGTGTTGCAACGCGTCGCGCGAGTATTGCGGGAAGCTACCCGGCGCGTGGATGTGGTCGCCCGGCTCGGGGGAGATGAGTTCGCGCTGCTGCTGCCGGAGACCGATTCGGCTCGGGCCGAGACCGTCGTGAACAAGCTCCTGGCGCTGCTCGACGAGGCAATGGCACGGACCGGCTGGGATGTCACCTTCAGCATCGGCGTCATCACCTTCGCGGCACCGCCGGACTCAGTGGACACTGCCGTCGCCATGGCCGACGCCTGCATGTACCGGGTCAAGGCGCGGGGGAAGGCTGGGGCGCTCTTTCGCACCTGGCCCGACGAGGAGGCGCTCGAGCTGCCCCGGGGTGTGGCGGCCGCCGCCCGGATTGGGCGGGAATAGCCTCGGCTTGCCCAGGGGCAGGACGGGGCTTATCTTATTGGGCTACCGAGAGTTTGGCATCCAAAGCCGAAGGAAAAAAGAGGATCAGAAGGCATGGCGTACGACAAGCTGGGCGTCGCGACGAAATACCGCCTCCATGAAGAGGACACCGGGTCGGCCCGGCTCCAGGTGGCGTTGCTCACCGAGCGGATCAACTCCCTCACCGACCATTTCCGAACCCACGTCAAAGACCATCATAGCCGGCGCGGCCTGCTCAAGATGGTGGGGACCCGGAGGCGGTTGCTGACCTATCTCCGAAACACCGATCTCGAAACCTACCGCGCTCTGATTCAGGAGCTCGGACTCCGGCATTAGCCGGCCTCGAATGCGCGCGGGCGTCCCGCACTCAGTGGGACGCCCGCTTGGCATTGAAGCGGACCGTTCAACCAAGGCAGTCAACGTGCACACCATCGAAACCACTTTCGCAGGGCGGCCGCTCCGGATCGAAACCGGGAAACTGGCCAAACAGGCCGCCGGCTCGGTGTCGGTGCAATTCGGCGATACGATGGTCATCGCCGCCGTCACCGTCTCCTCCAGCGTCTCGCTGCTCCCCTTCTTCCCGCTCACCGTGGAATACCGCGAAAAGACTTACGCGGCCGGCAAGATTCCCGGCGGGTTTCTCAAGCGGGAAGGCAGGCCCTCGGATAAGGAAATCCTCGCGGCCCGCATCATTGACCGGACCATCCGCCCGATGTTCCCCGAGGGCTTCAAGAACGAGATCCAGGTCTTCGTCACAGTGGTCTCAGCCGATCAGGAGAACGACGCGGACATTCTGGGAGCCTATGCGGCCTGCCTGGCGCTGGCAGTGTCCCCGGTCCCCTGGAACGGCCCGCTCGCCACGGTTCGGGTCGGGCGGATGGAAGGGAATTGGATCCTGAATCCGACGTTCCACCAGCTCGAGTTCTCCAGCATCGATCTCACGGTGAGTGGCAGCGCCGACTCGATCATCATGGTGGAGGGTGGCGCCCTCGAGGTCTCGGAGGCCGAGATGCTCGACGCCCTCAAGGTGGCCCAGAAGGGAATCCGCGAGCTGGTCGGGCTGGCGGTACAGCTCGTCGAAAAGGCCGGCAAGCCGAAGATGGAGTGGAGCAGAACTCCCGCTGACGAGCTGCTGGTACTTCGGGTGCGCGAGCTCGGCGAGGCGGCGATGGCCAAGGCGATCAACGCCAAGGACAAGGCGGCGCGCGCCGCCGGGCTCGGCGCCGTCAAGAAGGAGGTCCAGCTCAAGCTCGCCGCTGACTACGCGGAGAAGACGCGCGAGATCGGCCATGAGCTCGAGGAAATCGAATACCGCGTGATGCGGGCGCAGGTGCTGGACAAAGGAGAGCGGGTCGACGGCCGCGATCCCGATACCGTGCGGCCGATCAGCATTGAAACCGGCGTGCTGCCCCGCGCGCATGGGTCCGCGCTGTTCACCCGGGGACAGACCCAGGCGCTCGTGGCGGTAACGCTCGGCACCAGCGACGACGAGCAGCGGATCGATTCGATCGATGTGGCGGGCGAGACCACCAAGTCGTTCATGCTGCACTACAACTTCCCGCCCTATTCCACCGGCGAAGTGAAAATGATGCGGGGAACCAGCCGCCGGGAGATCGGTCATGGTGCGCTCGCGGAGCGGGCTCTGCAGCCCCTCTTGCCGGCGTTCGACGGCTTCCCGTACACACTGCGCGTGGTCTCGGAGATCCTCGAATCGAACGGGTCCTCCTCGATGGCCAGTGTTTGTGGCGGGTCGCTGGCGCTGATGGATGCCGGCGTGCCGGTACGTGCGGCGTGCGCGGGCGTGGCGATGGGCCTGATCAAGGAGGGGGAGAAAGTCGCCATCCTGACCGATATCCTGGGCTCGGAAGACCACCTGGGCGACATGGACTTCAAGGTCGCGGGGACCGAGCAGGGCATCACCTCGATCCAGATGGACATCAAGATCGAAGGGATCGATCTCAAGCTGATGGAGGAAGCCCTGGCCAAGGCGAAGCACGGCCGGCTGCATATCCTCGGTGAGATGAAGCGGGCGCTGCCCGCGCCACGCCTGGAGCTTTCTCCTCACGCCCCGCGGATCTTCACCATTCAGATCAAGCCCGACAAGATCGGCGACGTGATTGGGCCGAAGGGCAAGACGATCCGGGGTATTCAGGATGCGACGGGCGCCAAGATCAGCATCGAGGATTCCGGCGTCGTCACCATCGCCGCGGTCGGGGGCGAAGCGGGCCAGAAGGCGCGTGAGATGGTGATGGCCATCGTCGCGGAGCCCGAGGTGGGGCGAATCTACGAAGGCCCAGTCAAGAGCACGACGCCGTTCGGCGCGTTCGTGGAGATCATTCCCGGGGTCGAGGGGTTGCTGCACATCAGCGAGCTGCAGCATGGGCGCACCGAGAAGACCGAGGACGTCGTCAAGAAGGGAGACATCGTTCAGGTCAAGCTGCTCGAGGTGGACGATCGGGGCCGGATGAAGCTCAGTCGGAAAGCCCTGCTTCCGAAAGAGTAGGGAAGGGGGAAGCGGGAAGAGGGCGGACACCCGACGTGCAGCAGGAGACGCTGGACGAAGGTCTGGTCCGTTCGGTGGCTCCGAACGGGCTCACCGTCCTCTCGGAGCGACTTTCCGGCGTTCGCTCCGCTGCGGTCGGCATCTGGGTGCGCTCCGCGAGCGCGCACGAGCCGCCGGAGCTGATGGGGGCGGCGCATCTGCTCGAGCACCTCGTGTTCAAGGGGACCGAGCGGCGGTCGCAGAAGCAGATCGCCGAGGAGCTCGAGGTGCGCGGCGGCTCGCTCGACGCCTACACCTCCCGCGATCATACCAGTTTCCAGGCGCACGTGCTCGACGCGGACGTCCCCCTCGCGGTCGAGGTGCTCACCGACCTGGTGCGACACCCGCTGCTCCGTCCCGAAGATCTCGAGCTCGAGCGCAACGTCGTGCTCGATGAGATCAACAGCGTGCTCGATACGCCGGACGACCTGGTCTTCGAGCTGCACGCCCGCACGCTGTGGCCGGAGCATCCCTACGGCTATTCGATTCTGGGCACGCCGGACAGCGTCGGCCGGCTGAGCGTCGCGGACCTCACCACGCTGCACCGCGGCGGGTACTATCGTGGCAACTGCGTTATTGCCGCTGCCGGACACGTGGATCATGACCAGCTGCTCACCGTGTTGGAGCGGGAAGGCTGGTTCGAAGGCTCGCTGGAGCCGGTTCGCTCACGGGTGGCGAGCGTCCCCGCGCGGCGCGGGGTGAGCCTCACGGAAAAGCGCGACACGGCGCAGAGCAACCTCGTGCTGGGCACCGACTGCTTCGACGGTCGCGATCCCCGCCGCTACGGCCTGGCAATCCTCAGCAACATCCTGGGTGGCGGCATGTCGAGCCGGCTGTTTCAGCGCGTGCGCGAGGAACTGGGACTGGCCTACGCCGTGTACGCCTTTCACCATCTCTATCAGAGCGCGGGTGTCATCGGAGTCTACGTCGGCACGCATCCCGCCTCGGCCGGTGCGGCAGAGGAGGCGATCCGCGCGGAGCTGCTGCGACTGTCGCACGACGCGCTGACTCCGGAGGAGCTGGCGGGAGGCCAGCGGCAGCTCAAAGGGCAGATCATGCTGGCGCTGGAGAGCCCTTCGAGTCGGATGCACCGGCTGGCCGGGACCGTGTTGCACGGAGAACCTTACCGCCGGCTGGACGAGATTCTCGCGGAGATCGACGCGGTGAGCACGGAGTCTATCGCGGCCCTCGCCGCGGAGTACTTTGATGCGGAACGCTGGTGTGTCGTGAGGCTGGGGCCCTAGCCTCCTCAACACGGAGATTTGCGTGATCATCGGAGTCCCGAAGGAGATCAAGACCAACGAGAACCGCATCGCCCTGGTCCCCGCCGGTTGTGAGCTGCTGGTGGCGCAGGGGCACGAGGTCCTGGTCGAGCGAGGCGCGGGGGCAGGCAGCGGCTTCAGCGACGAACAGTTCATGAGCGCCGGCGGCAAAATCCTTCCCACGCCGCAGGAGGTCTGGGCGCGGGCCGAGCTGATCATGAAGGTCAAAGAGCCGATCGCGGCCGAGTGGCCACGGATGCGGCGCGGGCAGGTCATCTACACCTACTTCCACTTCGCCGCTGCCCAGGAGCTCACCCGCGCCGTGATCGATTCGGGAGCGATCGCGATCGCCTATGAGACCGTGCAGCTCCCCAGCGGAGAGCTGCCGCTGCTCACCCCCATGTCGGAAGTGGCCGGCCGGATGGCCGTACAGGAAGGCGCCAAGTACCTAGAGAAGGTGCATGGCGGCCGGGGGGTCCTGCTGGGAGGAGTGCCCGGGGTGGCGCCGGCCAAGGTCGTGATCATCGGGGGAGGAGTGGTCGGGATCAACGCGGCCAAGATGGCGGCGGGGCTGGGTGCCAGCGTAACGATCCTGGATATTTCGCTGGAGCGGCTGCGCTACCTCGATGATGTGCTCCCCGCCAATGTCAAGACCATCTACTCGAATCGCTTCAACATTCTCGATGCCATCGAGCGAGCCGATCTCGTAGTCGGGGCCGTGCTCCTGCCCGGCGCCAAGGCGCCCCACCTGGTCACTCGGGCCGACCTCCAGCGGATGCAGCCCGGCGCGGTCATCGTGGACGTGGCCGTGGACCAGGGCGGCTGCGTCGAGACGATCAAGCCCACGACGCACGAGGATCCGGTCTACTTCGTGGACGGCATCCTGCACTATGCCGTGGCCAACATGCCCGGGGGGGTTCCGCGCACCTCGACGCTTGCGCTCACCAACGCTACGCTCCCCTATGGAGTGCGGCTGGCGAAGCGCGGCTGGAAAGCAGCCTGCAAGGAAGACCGCTCCCTCGCACTCGGCTTGAACGTGGTCGAGGGGAAGGTGGTGTATCCGGGGGTGGCGGAGGCGTTCGGACTTCCGTTGACGCCGGTAGAGGAAATGCTGTGACAGGTAGGTGGTAGGTGGTAGGTGGCAGGTGGCGGGTAGGTGTCAGGTCCGCTGCCAACAATGCCTGCCACCTGCCACCTGCCACCTGCCACCTGCCACCTGCCACCTACCACCTACCACCTACTTGCCACCTGCCACCTGCCACCTAATGCCTACCATCCTCATCACCCGCCTCCCGCATGGCGAAGGACTGCCGCTCCCGACCCGCGCTACGGAGGGCAGTAGCGGCTTCGACGTCGCGAGTGCGGAGTCCGGCGAGCTCGTGCCGGGTGGCCGACGGCTCTTCGCTACCGGATTCGCGGTCGCCATCCCGCCGGGCTATGAAATCCAAATCCGACCGCGCTCGGGGCTAGCGCTCAAACACGGCGTCACCCTCCCCAATACTCCCGCCACGATCGACAGCGACTACCGCGGGGAGCTCAAGATCGCCTTGATCAATCTGGGCACGGAGCCCTACCAGGTCACCCGCGGCATGCGGATTGCCCAATTGATCGTTTCGCGGGTCGAACCCGCCGATTTTAGGCTAGTGAGTACTCTCCCACTAAGTGTTCGGGGAGAGGGTGGCTTTGGGAGCACAGGGATCGACAGCTGAAGGCGCTTGAGGCGTGCTTGTGGAAGTGTAAGCCTGCCATTAGGATAGCCATAGCTCCACCCGGGCGGCTTTGCGAGCGATGTTCAACTCTTGGAAATTCGCAAACTTTCTTCCCGCGAACGAGATCGCGGTCGATCTCGGCACGGCAAATACCCTCATTTATGTGCGCGGCGAGGGCATCGTCCTGAATGAGCCCTCGGTTGTTGCGCTGGAACGCACCACCGGGAGAATCAAAGGCGTAGGACTCGAAGCGAAGCGCATGCTGGGGCGCACCCCGGACGGCATTATCGCGGTCCGGCCGCTCAAGGATGGCGTGATCGCCGACTTCGACGTGACCGAGAAGATGCTGCGCTATTTCCTCAAGACCATCATCGACAAGCACATCTTCCGCGTCAAACCGCGGGTTATCGTGTGCGTTCCCTCCGGCATCACCGAAGTGGAGCGCCGGGCGGTGCGCGATTCGGCGGAGACCGCGGGAGCGAAGCAGGTGCTGATGGTGGCCGAGCCGATGGCCGCGGCGATCGGCGTCGGGTTGCCGGTCGAGACGCCCACCGGCAACATGGTGATCGATATCGGCGGCGGCACCACGGAGATCGCGGTGATCGCGCTCTCCGGCATCGTAAGCGATACCTCGATTCGGACCGGCGGCGACGAGCTCGATCAGGCGATCGTGCAGTTCATGCGCAAGAACTACAACCTGCTGGTCGGCGAGCCCACCGCGGAAGCGATCAAGATCAAGATCGGCTCGGCATATCCCACCGGCGAGGAACGCGAGATGGAGGTCAAAGGCCGTGACCTCGTCTCGGGCATTCCCAAGACGGTGCGGGTTCATTCCAGCGAGATTCGCGAGGCCATCCAGGAGCCGGTCCAGCAGATCGTCGACGCGGTGCGCCGCGCGCTGGAAATCACTCCACCCGAGCTCGCCGCCGACATCGTGGATCGCGGCATCATCATGACGGGCGGAGGGGCGCTGATCCGGGGTCTCGACCTGCTGCTGCAACAGGAGACCGGACTGCCGATTCACCTCGATGAGGACCCGCTCACCTGCGTCGTCCGGGGTACCGGCCGCATTCTGGACGACATGGAAAAGTACCGGAGCGTCCTCACCTCCTGACATGAACCGGGCGCCGGGCCGCGCTACCTCACGGAGCGACACCCTCCTCTTTCTCGGTTGTCTGGCGCTGTCGATCGGGGCGATGGTACTCCCGGAGCAGGTAAGCCTTGCGCTGGCCAACCAGGTCCGCCAGACGGCGCTGCTGCCGCTGCTGTGGCTGCAGCAGCGGGCGGTAGAGGGCCGTACCAGCCGAGCCCGCTTTCAGGCCCTCCAAGCGGCGCGGGATTCCGCCATGCTTGCGGCACAATCCCTGGGCGCGCTCGCCGCCGAAAACGAACGGCTTCGCGCGCTGCTCGCGCTGCGGAGCCGCACCGCCGCCACCACCGTTCCTGCCGAAGTGCTGCATCAGTCGGTACCCACCGACGGCCGGACTCTGCTGCTGGGGACCGGCTCCGCTGCCGGCATCAAGCCAGGCGATCCGGTGATCTCGCCGGAAGGGCTCGTAGGAGTCTTGCTCAGCGTCGGGACCCGGAGCTCGATCGCGATGACGTGGGCGCATCCGGACTTCCGAGTGAGCGCAGCCACCGAGGACGGCAGCGTGCTGGGCATCGTGGCGCCCTCCGCGAACACCGCGGCCAGCGAGACCTTCCTCGAGTTCCGCGGCGTGGCATATCGCGATACCGTCGCGACCGGCACGCTGGTGCAGAGCTCCGGGCTCGGCGGCGTATACCCGCGTGGGGTGCCCATCGGACGAGTCGCGGGCGTGCGCAAAGAGGAGCTGGGGTGGGAGCGGATCTACCGGCTGGCTCCGCTCGCTAACCCGGGCCAGCTCGCCCATGTCTTGATCCTGCGGCAGCTGGACGCCGCCGCGCCATGAGCCCCCGGCGCGATTCAGGCCAGCTGCTGCTGGGATTCGCGCTCCTCGCTGCGCTGCATTTCTACGTGCGGCCGAGGCTCTGGGACAGCCGCGCCGCACCGGACTTTCTGCTGCTGGCGCTGATGCTGGTCGCGATCCGTGCGCGCCCCGGCATCGCGGCACTCGCCGGGTTCATCGTCGGGGTGGTGAGCGACGTGCTCACGCCGGCCAGCTTCGGCGCCGGAGCCCTGGCGCACACGGTCGTGGGATACCTCGCGTCGTGGGGGAGGCAGGTGTTTTTTCCCGACAATCTGCTGGTGAACGCGGGGCTGTTCGCCGGCGGAGTCATGCTCCGTAATGCGCTCATGCTGCTGACCAGCGGGACGCCCGCGGGACAATTGTCGGCAGGTCTCCTGGTCTGGTCCCCGCTGCAGGCGATCACCACCGCGGTAGCCGGTACCGTCATCCTGCTGCTTTTCCGCAACTGGTTCGCCATCCGGATCGAGGTATGAACGGGCTGAGTGCGGACCGCCTGCGCGACCGTAGCGCTGCGGCACAGCTGGTGCTGGGGATCATTTTCCTGCTGCTGCTGACCGCATTCTTTAAGGCACAGGTGCTGGAAGTCCGGGACTACCGCCTGCAGTCGGAGAAGAACCGGCTGCGCCAGGTGCCGCTGCTGGCGCCGCGCGGCGCGATCTTCGACCGCAACAACGCGATCATCGCGGAGAACGTTCCCGGCTATACCGTGAAGCTCTTTGCGCCGTCGGCGGACTCGCTCCGCGCCGTGCTAAGCCGGATGGCCGCGCTGGCTCCCCTCGATACCGCCGACGTCAAGACGATCCTGCGGCGCTTTCAGGCCGCGCCGTACCAGCCCACGCTCGTCTTCACCGGCGCACGTTTCGAGACGGTCTCCCGGCTCGAGGAGAGCCGCTACCTGCTGCCCGGCCTGGTCATCCAGACCGAGCCGCGCCGGATCTACAGTGCGGCCGGAGCGGTGGCGCATCTGGTGGGCTATGTCGGAGAAGTCAACGAGGAAGACCTCAAGAAGAGCCGCTATCCGGGCTCGCGCATGGGGTCGGTGGTGGGGCGTGACGGCCTGGAGCAGCAGTATGACTCGGTGCTCCGCGGCATCGACGGCGTGCGTTATACCGAGGTGGATGCGCGCGGCCGCATGGTACGAGAGGAAGTCTCTTCGCCCTCGCTGGCGCCGATCGCCGGCGTCTCCATCAAGACCACCATCGATCTCGGCCTGCAGGAATTCACCGACAGCCTGTGGAGAGCAGCCCTGCCGGACACGCGCGGGGCGCTGGTCGCGATGACGCCCGACGGGCAGATTCTCGCCCTCTACTCGGCGCCGACCTTCGATCCCAACGATTTCATCGGGGGGATCGCGTCGGACTTGTGGACCCAGCTGAATACTGCGGAAGCCAAACCGCTGATCAACCGAGCGATCCGCGGGACCTATCCGCCCGCCTCACCCTTCAAGCTCGCGCTGGCGGTCATGGCGCTGCGCCGTGGTGCGGTGACGTTCTCCAGTCACATGCCTGAGTCGTGCCGCGGTGGATTCCAGTTCGGCAACCGCTTCTTCCGCTGCTGGAAAAAGGAGGGCCACGGCTCGCTCGATCTGACCGATGCCATCGCCAAGAGCTGCGACACCTATTTCTATCAGCTCGGCCTGCGGCTGGGGTTGCCGTACGTGCTCGAGGACGGCAACAAGCTGGGCTTCGCGGAGCGCACCGGGATCGACCTTGGCAGCGAGGTGAGGCCATTTCTTCCTCCGAACCCGGCCTACTACGACCGGACCTACGGCCCGCGGGGCTGGAGCAACGCCGTCACGCTCAATCTGGCTATCGGCCAGGGCGAGAACACTCAGTCGCTCATGAACATGATGCGCTTCTACGCCGCGCTGGCGGGCGACGGTATCCTGCACACGCCTTACCTGGTGAAGCGCCGCGAGACGGAGCCGCGCTCGCTCGGACTCACTGCCGAGCAACTGCAGGGACTCCGGGCGGCCCTGGCCAAGGTGGTCGAGAGCGGCACCGCCGCAGCGAGCGGCGGCCGGGAAATTCACGTCGCGGGCAAGACGGGGACGGCGCAGAATCCCCACGGTAAGGATCATGGCTGGTTTATCGGATACGCGCCTTCGGACAAGCCGCAGATCGTGGTCGGCAGCCTCATGGAGTTCAAGGAGCACGGCTCCGGCGTCGCGCCCTACGTCGTCCAGGTCATCCGGCGCTACCTGGCGGAGCAGGATCCTTCGCTCAACAAGGCGAAGGTTAAGGTGCCCGTGGTGGAAGACTCGGTGGCCCAGCCGGCGGCCATCCCCGACACCGTCCCACGATGAGGAGCAGGGGACTCGATCGCTCGCTGCTGCTCGTCGTCCTTCTGCTGGCGAGCTTCGGCGTGCTCATGGTGTACTCCGCCGGCCAGACCGACGTGCCGAGCGTCGCCAGCAAGGCCTGGGTCCGGCAACTCGCCTGGATCGGGGTGGCGATCATCGCGGCGTCGGTGGTATTCCGGGTGAATTTCCGGCTGCTCGAGTGGGCCGCGCCGTTTCTGTACGCGCTGGGAGTGCTGCTACTGCTGGCGACGCTCTTCATCGGCACGGGATCCGGCACCGCCGCCGGCAGCAAGAGCTGGCTCGCGATCGGCGGCCACAAGCTCGGGCAACCGGTGGAGCTGGCCAAGCTCGGCACCATTCTGCTGCTGGCGCGTTACCTCTCCTCGCTGCGCGATCCACCCCATACGCTGCGCACGCTGCTAGTGCCGGTCCTGATCGCGGGAGTACCGCTGCTCCTCGTCATGGGCCAGCCCGACCTGGGGAGCGCGATCGTCTTCGTCGGCATTCTCTTCGCCATGCTGTTTTGGGCCGGGGTATCGCCCAAGCTGCTGCTTTTGCTGGCTTCCCCGGCCGTGAGCCTGCTGCTTGCGGCGGACACCCGCTGGTGGGGTGCCTGGATGCTGCTGCTCTTCCTGCTGCTGGTGCTCTGGCGCTCCTATGTCATCGAAGGCGTGCTGATCTACCTGGTGAATTCGGCGATGGGAGTCGTGGCCATCGTCATCTGGAACGGACTCAAGGATTACCAGCGCCAGCGGTTGCTTACCTATCTCAATCCCGAGAGCGACCCGGTGCACGCCGGCTATCAGGCGATCCAATCCAAGGTAGCGATCGGCTCCGGAGGGCTCTTCGGCAATGGCTTTCTGGACGGTCCTCAGAAACGCCTGGCCTTCCTGCCAGAGCAATACACCGATTTCATCTTCGCGGTCGTGGGGGAGGAGCTGGGCTTCTTGGGGGTGCTCACGGCGCTCGGATTGTTCTTTCTGCTGTTTACGGTGCTGCTCCGGATCGCGCGCCGAGCCACTGATCCTTTCTCCAGTCTGGTCGTGTTCGGGGTTCTGGGGCTCTTTTTCACCCATCTGTTCGAGAACGTGGGTATGACCATCAACATCATGCCGATTACCGGAATTCCTTTGCCATTCTTCTCATATGGTGGCTCATTCGTTCTGGCTACCGGCCTGTCGATCGGGCTGGCCCTGCGGGTGGCGTGGGATTCCCGCCTAAGCGGCTATGCTGAGGTGTAGTAAGGACTTACGTGTCAAGCCGTTGCGAGGTGCCAGCGATTGCGCCAGATTAGGCCGTTCCAGTTCATTGCTGTCGCCTCTTCCGTGTCCCTTAGCCTATGGCCGTGATGGCGTGGTTTAAGAAAGAGCGGAAGCCCAGGATCTCTCAGCGAACCAAGCTGGAGATTCCCAAGGATGCCTGGGAGCGCTGCGAAAACTGCGGACATGTCGACATCCGCGAACGGTTCGAGAAGGCCCTCAACGTGTGCTCGGAGTGTGGGCACCATCGCCGGTTCACGACCGAGGAATACATCGAGCTGCTGACCGACCCCGGCACCTGGCGGGAGTTTTACGCGAACCTGCGGTCGCAGGACCCCTTAGGCTTCGAGAGTTATGCAGAGCGCCTCCTCGCTGCCGAAAAGAAATCGGGGGCGCCTGAGGCCATTTGCACCGGCTTTGGGCGGCTCGAAAGCCTTCCCTATCACCTCGGCGTGATGAATTTCAGCTTCATGGGCGGTTCCATGGGCTCGGTAGTTGGTGAAAAGGTCGCGCGGTTGGCGCGCCGTTCGGCAGACAAGCGACTGCCACTCGTGCTGGTGTGTACCTCGGGCGGCGCTCGCATGCAGGAAGGCGTGCTTTCCCTGATGCAGATGGCCAAGACCTCTGCCGCCATCGGCGAGCTCAAACAGAACGCCATCCCATTCATCAGCATTCTCACCAACCCGACCACGGGAGGGGTTTCCGCTTCCTTCGCGATGCAGGGTGATGCGGTGCTGGCGGAGCCCGGAGCGGTGATCGGGTTCGCAGGGCAGCGCGTGATCAAGCAGACGATCGGGCAGGACCTGCCTGAGGGCTTCCAGACCGCGGAGTTTCTGCTCGAGCACGGCCAGATCGATGACGTGGTACCCCGCAGCGCACTGCGAGAGACCACGGCCCGCCTGATCCGGCACATGCTGGGAGCGGCCGCCAGCGTGCCAGCCGCCGCACCGCCTGCCCCAGTCGCAGCTCCCTCCTGAGAAGAACTCCGTGAACAGTGAACGGGGCACGGTTCACTGTTCATGCCGTTGAAGGCCATGCCTCTCACATACGCCGACGCCCTCGCCTATCTCTACCCGCGCGTCACCCAGATCAAGTTCGGGCTCGAGACGACCCGGACACTGCTCGCTGAGCTGGGAGATCCGCATCGGGTCATGCCGATCGTGCATGTGGGAGGCACGAACGGAAAGGGCAGCGTCACCGCCCTCGTCGCCGGCGGCCTCGGCGCCGCGGGGTGGCGGGTGGGCAGCTATACCTCGCCGCATCTGGTGTCGTTCCGGGAGCGCGTCACGGTTGACGGAAACCCCATAGGCGAAGCAGCCGCCGCGATGTGGATCGAGCGGCTGCAGCCGCTCGCGGACCGCCTCGGCGCCACCTTTTTCGAGACGACTACGGCCGTGGCATTTGCCGACCTGGCGGCGCGGGGCGCGGAGGTCGCGGTCATCGAGGTCGGTCTGGGAGGGCGGCTCGACAGCACCAATGTCGTGCAACCCCTGGTGAGCGTGGTCACCAAGATCGAGAAGGATCACCAGAAATACCTGGGCGACTCGCTGGAGGCGATCGCGCGGGAGAAAGCCTGGATCGCCAAGCCGAACGCGCCGTTCGTGGTCGGCGAGACGCGGGCGGAGATCGTGGCCGTGCTCCGCGAAGAAGCCGGGAGGGCCGTGCACACGGTAGCACCCGGGTCCCAGGCCGACGTTCGGGTGGTGGCTGCGCAGCGGCAATACGAGGGTCCCCTGGGGCTAGTCGGCGCGCATCAGCGGAGGAACGCAGCGGTGGCTCGCGCGGTGCTCGAGGCGCTGCCCGCGCCCTATCGGCCAGACGAGCGCGCGATTCAAGAGGGCTTTGCCGCAGTGAGCGTGCCCGGGCGGTTCGATCAACGCGGGAAGTGGCTCTTCGACGTGGCCCATAACCCGGACGGGATCGCGGCGCTCTGCCGCACCATTGAGGAAGTGAGGCCGGCGCGGCCGCTCCATGCGCTGGTCTCGATTCTCGGTGAGAAGGCCTGGTCCGAGATGCTGGTCCGGCTGGACCAGGTGGTCGATCGCGGCATCCTGACCATCACGCCGAGCGCCGAAGGACGCCGCTGGGATATCGACTGGCTGCGGCGCTGGCTTCGCGATCCCAACCGGCCCAAGCCGCATGCAGCATGGCAGTTGATTCCGGACTTCGCCGAAGCGCTCCGGCGAGTGCAGCAGGATGCGAAGACGGTGCTGGTGACCGGGTCGTTCCACACGGTAGGGGATGTGATGGAGGTGCTCGGGCTGGGGGTTGTTTAAGCAACGGCCAGAGGAGACTACATGCGCGGGTTAGCGAAGTTGGGTCTTGGGGCAGCGTCGTTGGTTGCCGCATGCGGAGGCGGCGGCGAGGCGAAGCCGGGGTCAGCCGTCACCCGCGACAGCGCCGGCATCCGGATCGTCGAGAATTCGGGGCCCGCGTGGGGAGCGGGGAAGGGCTGGACGGTGGTCGACAGCCCCCTGGTGGATATCGGCGGCCGCGACGAGCCGGCGTACGAGCTGGAGCAGGTACGCGGGCCGATCCAACTGGGTGATGGCCGGCTCGCGCTCGCGAATGCTGCGAGCAACGAGATCAGGCTCTACGATGCGACCGGCAAGCACCTCCGCACAGCGGGCCGAGCCGGCAGCGGTCCCGGCGAATACCGGGGGATCGCGGGTATCTGGCCCGGGGCGGGAGACTCGCTCCTCGTCGCCGACATCATGCTGCGCCGCATCACGGTGCTCGACGCGGAAGGGAACACCGGGCGCGAGTATTCGCTGGGTGGGCAGCCAAGTCAGTTCGTCCCCATGGGCGGGCGGATAGAGCTCGCCATTCCGCTCGGCATGTTCACGGACGGCTCGGTGGTCGGCGTCTCTCAATCCGTGGTGATCAACCAGGCCCGCCCGGGAGTGTACCGGGATAGCGTGAACGTCATTCGCTATGGTCCCGATGGCGCCGTGCGCGACACGCTGGGGCGTTTCCCCGGGCTCGAAATGGAGAGTATGACCATCACCATGGGCCCGGGGTCGCTCGCGATGCCCATCGCGGTGCCGCTGGGAAAGCAGACGATGATCGCCACCCGCGACAATCACCTGTTCGTGGCCCAGAACAATCAGTGGGAGATCGAAATCCGCGGCACCGATGGCGCGCTGCGCACGCTGGCGCGCGCGCCGGTGACGCCGGCCAAGCTCACGCCCTCGGACATCGCCGCGCACCGGAAGGAGCTGCTTGGCTCGATGGAAGCCCAGCCGCTGATGCGCGGCCTCCCGGCGGCACTCAAGTCCCAGATGACGGCGCGGGTCGAGCAAGCCAAGTATCCCGAGACGCTGCCCTACTTCGGCGCGCTGCTCACGGATGCTGAGGGCGACGTATGGGCCCAGGAGGCGGCGGCTCCGACCCGCAAAGCCGGACGCTTCTTCGTGGTTGACTCGACCGGCCGCTGGCTCGGCACCGTAACCATGCCTGAGCGCTTCCAGCCGACTTTCGTCGGGACGGATGCGGTTTACGGGATCTGGAAGGATGAGGCGGACGTGGAGCATGTGCGGGGATACCGGCTGAGCAAACCGTAAGGTGGCTATGGGTATGGGCTATGGGTATGGGCTATGGGCTATGAGCTATGGGCTACGGGCTCCACTTCTCTTCCGGAAGGCCTCTAGCCTATAACCCATAGCCCATAGCTCATAGCTCATGGCGCATAGCTATTTTCCTCGCATGCCGATCCAGGCCCTCCCCGGCTTCCGGGACTTTTTCCCGGAAGACTTCGCGCTCAGGGCCCATATCTTCGACGCCATGCGGCGGGTGGCCCGTCGCTACGGCTTCGAGGAATACGACGGTCCGCCGCTCGAACCACTGGAGCTGTACACCGACAAGAGCGGCGCGGAAATCGTCGCCCAGCTCTACAGCTTTACCGATAAGGGAGACCGGGCCGTTGCGCTGCGCCCGGAGATGACGCCCACCCTGGCGCGCATGGTGGCCGAGCGGGCCAACGGGCTCAAGAAGCCGATCCGCTGGTTCTCCATTCCCCAACTGTTCCGCTACGAGCGGCAGCAGCGCGGCCGGCTGCGGGAGCACTTCCAGCTCAACTGCGACCTGATCGGCGAGCCGGGAGCAAGGGGTGATGCGGAGGTCATTGCGCTCGCGATCGACGTAATGCGCGCGCTCAGGCTGGGGCCTGCCGACGTGCGGGTTAGACTGTCGGACCGCCGGCTGCTCGCGGTCTGGCTCGAGGAGACCGGCATCGGCGTGGCGCGCCAGGAGCTGGCCTTTCAGGCGATCGACAAGCTGGGGCGCTCGGAGTACGCGCCGCGGCGGCGGGCGCTTGAGGCCGCCGGGGTGGCGCCCGCGGCGCTCCAGGCGCTCGAGCGGCTGCCGGAGCTCCAGACCTGGGCCGATCTCGAGGAACAGTTTCCCATGGCGGCGGGGGCGGGAACCCCGCTGCGGGAATGCATGAACGCGCTCGAGGCCATGGGCCTCGCGGATTTCGTGGATCTGGACCTCACCATCGTGCGCGGCCTGGCCTATTACACGGGCACGGTGTTCGAGCTCTTCGATGCCCAGAAGACACTCCGCGCCATCTGCGGGGGCGGCCGTTACGACGATCTGCTGCAGCGGATCGGCGGCGTCGACTTGCCCGCGCTCGGCTTCGGCATGGGCGACGTGGTGCTGGGCGAGCTATTGAAGGAGCGGGGCGTCGCGCCCGCGGCCCCGGCGAGCGTGGAGATCTTTGTCGTGGCGGTCACGCCAGAGGATCGCAGCGCCACCTTTCGGCTGGCGCACGAGCTGCGCGACCGCGAGCTGCGCGTGGAATACGCGCTGGGCGACGACAAGCTCACCAAGCAGCTCAAGCTGGCCGATGCACGCGGCGCCCGCTACGCCGTGGTGCTGGGGCCCGAGGAGCGCACCCGGAAGGCGGCCGTGCTCAAGGATCTTCGCAATGGCTCGCAACGGGAGGTGGGAATCGGAGCGCTCGCGGAAGAGTTGGTGCGAGAACTGCGTGAACCGTGAACAGTGAACCGTGAACAGGAGCGATGGCTGAGATCAAGGGACTGACGCCCCGAGCCCAGGACTTTTCCGCCTGGTACAACGAGCTGATCATGCGCGCCGAGCTGGCGGACTACAGCCCGGTGCGCGGCTGCATGGTGATTCGCCCGAATGGTTACGCCATCTGGGAGCAAATGCAGGCTGCGCTGGATCGGCTTTTCAAGGAGACCGGCCACCAGAACGCGTATTTCCCGCTCTTCATTCCCCAGAGTTTTCTGGCAAAGGAAGCCGAGCACGTCGAGGGGTTCGCCCCGGAAACCGCGGTGGTAACCCACGGGGGAGGCAAGGAGCTCGAGGAGCCGCTGGTGGTGCGGCCCACTTCGGAAACGATCATCTACGCGATGTTCTCCAAGTGGATCCAGAGCTGGCGTGATCTGCCGTTGCTGATCAACCAGTGGTGCAACGTGGTGCGCTGGGAGCTGCGCACCCGGCTCTTCCTGCGCACGACGGAATTCCTCTGGCAGGAAGGGCATACCGCGCATGCCACCGAGCAGGAAGCGGAGCAGGAAGCCCGGATGATCCTCGGCCTGTACCGCCGCTTCATGGAGGAGTGGATGGCGATGCCGGTGCTGACCGGCGCCAAGACCGACAGCGAGAAGTTCGCCGGCGCGGTGCGCACTTATGCGCTCGAGGCCCTGATGCAGGACAACAAGGGGCTGCAAGCGGGCACCAGTCACCATCTCGGGCAGAATTTCGCCAAGGCGTTCGACGTCACCTTCCAGACCGCTGACGGTGGGCTCGACCACGTCTGGAGCACGTCCTGGGGCGTGTCGACCCGGCTGGTCGGTGGGCTGATCATGACGCACGGTGACGACGCCGGGATGATCTGCCCGCCCCGGCTGGCGCAATGGCAGGTGGTGATCGTGCCGATCTGGAAGACTGCCGCGGAGCTGGCGGAGGTGGCGGAAGCCGCGGAGAGACTGGCCGGAGAGCTGCGCGCCCAGGGGCAACGGGTGCACGTCGACCTCCGCGACGGGATGAAGCCGGGCGCCAAGTATTACGAATGGGAAGGGCGGGGCGTCCCCTTCCGACTCGAGCTGGGTCCCCGGGACCTCGGCAAGCAGTCGGTGATGCTCGCGCGCCGAACGGGAGGACCCAAGGAAGCGCTCCCGATGGCAGGGCTGGCCGCTCGGCTTGCGACTGAGATGGACACGATGCAGGCGGCGCTGCTCGAGGGAGCCCGCGTCCGCCGCGAGCAGAACTCCCTCCGTGGTCCCAAGTCGAAGCAGGAGTTCATCGACTTCATCGAGGGGAACGGAGGCTTCGTCTACGCCGGCTGGTGTGGCGACCCGGCCGTCGAAGCCGAGATCAAGGAGCAGACCAAAGCCACCATCCGAGTCATTCCCGACCCGGAGTTTCGCTCGGCCGAAGCGCCCAGCGTCTGCATCTGGACGGGCAAACCCGCGGTCGCCGAGGTGGTATGGGGGAAAGCGTATTGAAGACGGGCAGAGGAGCGGCGGGGCAGGGGGGCAGTAACAGCCTGCACGAGGCGGCCCTCTTCGCGGACGCCGGCCTAACCCGGAGAGCGGACGGGGCACTGTTGCTGGGAGGAGTCTCGCTAGAGGAAGTTGCGCGGGAAGTCGGCACCCCGGCGTACGTGTACAACGCGGAGGTGATCCGTGCCCGGGTCGCCGAGCTGGCCGAAGCGTTCGCTCCGCTCGAGCACCGCATCTACTACGCGGTCAAGGCCAATAGCTGTCTCGCGGTGCTCCAGCTGCTGCGCGAACTCGGCACCGGTTGCGACATCGTTTCGGTGGGCGAGCTGCGCCGGGCGCTGGCGGCGGGGTTTGCTCCCGATCGGCTGGTCTTCAGCGGGGTCGGCAAGCGGACGGACGAGCTGGCGCAAGCCTGCGCCGTGGGGATCGGCCAGATCAACCTCGAGTCGCTGGAGGAGCTCGAGGTGCTCAGCGCGCAGGCTCGGGCCGGCAGCGGCCCACGGGTGCGCGTCGCGATCCGGGTCAATCCCGATGTCACCGTCGAGACGCATCCGTATACCCGAACCGCGATGGCGGCGGCCAAATTCGGGGTGCCGGCCGATCAGGTGCTCGAGGCCGCACGCCGGATCGCCGCGAACGACCGACTCGAGCTCCGCGGGCTCGCGATGCACGTGGGCAGCCAGGTGCTCAACGTCGAGCCGTTCGTGAGCGGGGCGCGCCGGCTGGTGGAGCTGACCGGCGCGCTGCGCGAGGAGGGGATCGGCACCCTGCGCTCGCTCGATCTGGGGGGCGGTCTCGGGATCCGTTATCTCGAGGAGACGCCGCTCACCCCGCGCCGGCTGGCGGATGCGCTGGTGCCGCTCGTCGCGCCGCTCGGCCTTACGATCCACCTCGAGCCCGGCCGCTATCTGGTGGGGAGCGCCGGGGTGCTCCTCGCAAGGGTGCTGTATCGGAAGCATGCCGGCGGAACCGATTTCGTGATCGTAGACACGGGAATGAACGACCTCGAGCGCCCCAGCCGCTATCAGGCACATCACGAAATCGTGGTCGTCCGCGAGCGCGGCAGAGAGGCGCGGCCGGTGGACGTCGTCGGGCCGATCTGTGAATCGGGAGACTTTCTTGCGCTGGCCCGGCCGCTGCCGGAGGTCGAGCCGGGCGATCTGCTGGCGGTGCTCGGCGCCGGGGCCTATGGCTTCGTGATGAGCTCGAATTACAACGATCGCCCCCGGCCGCCTGAGATCATGGTCGAGCGGCAGGCCTGGCGGGTCGCGCGGCGCCGCGAGACGCTCGAAGATCTCATCAAGCTGGATTTACTGTGACGTTTTTGGGAGTGCGCGAGGTGGCGAAACCACTACAGCCCAGCGCCTTGGTTCACGCGGAGACGCGGAGACGCGGAAGCCGGAAGCCCGTTGACAATGCGATGCAATCCCTCCCGCAGGGTAGCGGCGTGTTGTCGCTCGACCTGAAATCCCCGTTTGTCGAGCGCCCGTGCCAGCACAGCCTCGTACACGGATTCCAACAGCCCTGGGCCCAAGTCACGGTGAATCCGGAGCGAGGCGTCGACGATTCCCCCCGTGATTTCATCCAGCTCTCGCATGCCCCTTCTCCTCCGCGCCGTCCGCGACTCCGCGTGACCTCGTCCGATTCCAGAGTACGTCCTCCATCCCGGACGAGTACAACCATATGGCGGCAAGTTGTATCCTTGTTTTGCTGGAAACTGAGCAGATCACAGAATCACGCACGCAGATGGGAGAAGACCCTCTCTTTGCTCGCATAGGAACTGTGGCATCCGTGGATTGCTGTTTCTCGCTTCGAGGAACCATGTGACGCACCACCCCGGCATCCTGATTCTCGATTACGGCTCGCAGTTCACCCAGCTGATCGCACGCCGGGTTCGCGAAGCGCACGTCTATTCCGAGATCCACCCCGCCAGCCGATCGCTCGAGGAGATCCGGGCATGGAAGCCGAAGGGAATCATCCTGTCCGGGGGGCCCAGCTCGGTATACGACGAGGGTGCTCCGCTCGCCGAGCCGGAGCTGCTCGAGCTGGGGGTGCCCGTGTTAGGGCTGTGTTACGGCATGCAGCTAGTCGCCAAGCTCGCCGGGGGAGATGTCGTCCAGGCCAACCGACGGGAGTACGGGCGTGCCGCGGTCAAGGTGCTCGGGGGCAAGCTCTTCGGCGGCTTTGCGGCGGGCGAAGAGATCCAGGCCTGGATGAGTCACGGGGATCACGTGAAGGGGCTGCCGCCGGGATTCGTGGCCACGGCGTCGAGCAACAACTCCCCCATCGCCGGGATCGAGCACCAGAGCAAGCCGATCTTCGCGGTGCAGTTTCATCCCGAGGTGGCGCACACCCCGCGCGGCGCCGAGCTGATCGCGAACTTCCTGTTCGACGTGTGCGGCTGCCAGCCCGACTGGACGGCGGGGCATTTTATCGAGGGAGAAGCGGCGCGGATTCGTGAGCTTGCCGGTAGCGAGCGGGTGATCTGCGGGCTCTCCGGCGGGGTGGATTCCGCGGTGGCCGCGGCGCTGGTGCACAAGGCGGTGGGGGACCGGCTCACCTGCATCTTCGTGGATCACGGGTTGCTCCGGCTGCACGAGCGCGACCAGGTCGAGCAGACCTTCCGGCGCCACCTGGGCATCGACCTGCGCGTGGTGGATGCGAGCGAGCGGTTTCTCCGCAAGCTCGCGGGCGTGGTGGACCCCGAGCAGAAGCGGCGGATCATCGGCAACGAGTTCATCGAGGTCTTCGCCGCGGAGGCACAACAAGTCGGCGCCGACGTGGGATTCCTGGTGCAGGGAACCCTGTACCCCGATGTGATCGAATCGGTGTCGCCCAGGGGCGGCCCCTCGGTGACCATCAAGACTCACCACAACGTGGGCGGCCTTCCGGAGCGGCTCCCCTTCAAGCTGATCGAGCCGCTACGCGAGCTGTTCAAGGACGAGGTGCGCCAGGTGGGGCGCGAACTCGGGCTGCCGGAAGAGATGGTGGGCCGGCACCCGTTTCCGGGCCCCGGCCTTGCGATCCGGATCCTTGGTGAGGTTTCCCGTCCCGCGCTGGAGGTGCTGCGCCAGGTGGACGCGATCTACATCGAGGAGATTCGCTCGGCGGGGCTCTACGACGAGATCTGGCAGGCGTTCGCGGTGCTGCTCCCGATCCGGTCGGTCGGGGTTCAGGGGGATTTCCGCACGTATGATCAGGCGGTGGCGCTCAGGGCGGTGACCAGCCGGGACGGGATGACGGCGGACTGGTTCACGTTTCCGTCCGAGGTGCTCGGGCGGATTTCTAATCGGATCGCCAACGAGGTGAAGGGGGTCAACCGGGTGGTCTACGATGTGAGCTCCAAGCCCCCCGCGACTATCGAATGGGAGTAGGACTGGAGTTACCTCCAGTATCCCGACTGGAGTTACCTCCAGTGTCTCGACTGGAGTTACCTCCAGATTGACACAACGCTACCAAGTTCAGATGTTCGATCACTGCAAACCAGGCAGGTCGGACGCCCTCTCTTCTCTGCAGCTGCCTAGAGAAAACCTCGCTCTTCACTCCCTTAGGCCGACGCGACCGACTTGAGCAGGCGATGGAGATGGGTCCGGCTCTTGCCGAGCCGGCGCGCGGCGAGCGTCTTGTTCCCTCCGCACTCTTCCACCATGCGAAACGCCCGCAACGACAGCGGCTCTTCCGGCCTAACCTCTGCGACGCCGAGCGAGGCCAGGAAGGCCGCCGGCAGGTCGTCGGGCTGGACCGATTCTCCCGAGTTTCCCGCGGCATACTCGGCGAGCTTGACCAGCTCGCGGATGTTGCCGGGCCAAGGTGCCTTGAGGAGGAGCCGCTGGACCGGTGCCGAGAGGATGGGTGTCTGGTCCCGGCCGATCGCCCGGCTTTCGCGGTCCAGCAGTTCGCGGGCGAGCGAAAGGATCTCTGCACGGCGCTCCCGCAGGGGCTTGATCTCGATGGTGTAGTAGCCGAATCGGTCCAGCAGGTCTGCTGGGAAGAGTCCCTCCCCCACCAGTGCCTCCAGGTTGGCGTTTGTCGCCGCGACGAGCCGGACGTCGAGGACGAGCTCGCGAGACGCTCCGAGTGGCATGACTCGGCGATGATCCAGAAACCCGAGCAGGGCGTTCAGGGCTTCTGGGGTCGCGCGTCCCAGTTCATCGAGAAACGCAGTGCCGCCATGAGCCCGCTCGAATATGCCGGCTCGATTCTCAATTGCGTTCGTGAAGGCGCCCTTGCGGTGTCCCAGCAAATCACCGGTTTCGAGGCCTTTGGCAGTCTGGGCGAGCGATCCATTGACGAAGGGGCCGGTGGAGCGGGCGGAACGCGAGTGAATCCAGGCAGCGAGCGCCGTCTTGCCGGTGCCGCGTTCCCCGCGGATGAGGATTGGATATGGCAGGGCGGCCCAACGCGTCCAGCGCGCTGCCAGCTCGGCGCTCGCCGGAGTGAAGTCCGAGGCGCACCGGTGGCCAAGCTGTGGTTCGTTAACACGGATGTTCATGGGCAAATTCGGGAACCGCGCGAGCGATCCAAATCGAAGCGAAGGGTTGCGAGGGCGAACTGCGCAACATCGTCTATTCGCAGCGCTGCGACAATGCGTACAAGTACAGGGTGTCCGTGAACGCGCTTCGGCCACGGGTCCTCGTCGCCGACGATCACCCGCTCTTCGCCACAGCGCTGCAGCAGGCGCTGGAGCCGCAATGCGAAGTCGTAGGATTGTTACACGATGGTGGCGAAGTCCCGGAGGCTGCGTTCAAGCTCAAGGCAGACCTTGTCACGCTCGATCTCTCGATGCCTCATCTCGCGGGGATGCGGCTGATCCGAGAGACTCGCCAGGCGGCTAAGGGCTGCAGAATCCTGGTAGTGAACGGTGCAGCTAGCCGCCGGCTTGCCGCCGCCAGTCTCGCAGAAGGCGCGAACGGCTTTGTGGCGAAAACTGTTCAGCCGACACAGGTGAGGAAGGCAGCGAAGACGGTCCTCTCGGGCAGGCCATGCGTAATTCTCGGCCCGACTGAAGCCCAAGTGGCGGAGCGAGAGCACGTGCGGAATCCGGCCATCAGTAAACTGAGCAGGCGCTACCGGCAGGTGCTCCTACTCATCGGAAGGGAGCTTACCGCGCCACAGATTGCGGCGCGGCTCAAAATCAGCGAGCGCACCGTGGAGTACTACCGCGCGCAGTTAAAGCTGCGGCTCGGCGTGAAAACGCTCGCGGGCCTGTGGCGCCTGGCCGCGGAATTCGCAGAGTCGCCAGATGCCGCGGAAGCAGAGCACTGAGGCGGTCTCAGGTGCCTCGTCGCCGCCGCAGAGCGGCGCCGCTTACCGGTCAGAAGGGTGTGGTGTTGATTACCCGGAAAGGGGTCGAGACCTGTTCCTCCATAGGGGCTGGATCCGACACAAAGTCGGGCCCTCCGGCTGGATTGGGAGTTGTGGACCTGTAGACCTTCCCCACAAACCGATACGTCCCGGTGGTTCGGGCCGTCCGCCACCAAGGAATCCCATCAAGCCTCCGGGATCCAACGACAGGTACCGAGTCAGTTACGCTCTGCCCCGGTCCGATGGCTCGCGGTGCTAGCAGGACCAAGACGCATACCGGAAATTTCACATCTTTCCACTGCGCCCCATCCCACTGCTGGATAGTGTGGTTGAAGTATTTCGTAAAGGTTTGCTGGTCCTGATCGATACACCAATCGGGATACCTTGTCGAGGCCTGTCGATTTGTGAATCGGACTCGCAATGGAAAGAACAGGACCCCTAACACCCCTTCATCGAACGCCTCCACGGGAGAGTTGAGAACTTCGAATTGCTCGGTGCCAGTCGTGGGCGGCGGTGCTTCGAGAAGTACAGCCCCAGAAGGAACGGAATGGGCAAGGACGGCTTGTTGAATCCGATCCGATGAGGAGGCAATCGCGAGGCCGATCCACAACCGGTTGATTTGTGGATCTATTTCCATGGCCCAAACATCAGGATCGCTTCGCAAAGGCTCCAGGGCCCTGAGGTACGCAAGCAACTCCGTGCCAGTATACTGTCCCTGCCGGATAGCAATCGCGTCGAGATCGGTTCGGAGCAATTGACCTGCCCATCCCGGATAGGCACCGCCACAGAGAAGTAGCTTGCGCAAGTTCGCTCGGAGTTCAGTAGGAGCAGAGACGTCTTTAAAGAAGGCCACAACGCTTCCAGGGAAATTTCCGATGTCCTGGTAGAGGCCGCCAAAGCCGCCCGGGAGAGCCCGGGCGGCGATGTCAGCTTCCTCAGCGACAGT
>DASYTT010000006.1:0-59414 GCA_036002045.1 Gemmatimonadales bacterium | reverse complement strand
ACGCAGGCGGAGGCCGTGCTCTGGGCCATGGCCAGTGACCGCGGCCGGACCTATGGAATCCGCCGCGCCGCGCTCGATGGGTTCATCGGCCTGGCCGAATCGGCCGACGGCATCGGAAAGCTCAAGACCCTGCTTGCCGCCGATTCCGCCGCCGGTGAGCCGCTGCGCGATCCCACCCGCTGGAACGTGGTCGAGCGCTTGCTCGCCTCCGCCGATCCCGCTGCGGAGCAGGCCCTCGCCGTTCAGACCCGCCGCGACACCACGCCCGATGGCCGCCGGCGCGCCTTCATCGTCGGCGCCGCGCGCCCCGATCCCGCCGTCAAGGCCGACTACTTCCGTCGCTGGTTCGCCGATCGCGCCCTCAACGAGGACTGGGCCAGCGGCAGCCTCGGCGCCTTCAACACCCTGGCGCACGAGGCGCTCACCCGGCCGTACCTCCGGCCCGCGCTCGATTCCTTGCGCTTCATCCAGGCCAACCGCCGGATCTTCTTCCTGGGCTCCTGGCTGGGCTCCTTCCTCGGCGGCCAGACCAGCAAGGCGGCGCTCTCCACCGTGCAGCGCTACCTCGTCGACAACCCCGGGCTGCCGGCGGATCTCCGTCAGAAGGTGCTGCAGAACGCCGACGAGCTGGAGCGCACGGTGCGAATCCGCGAGCGCTGGAAATAGCGAGGCAAGCGGGACGCTTCCCCAACACCCCTCTTCGGGGGTAATGTCCCTGCCCTAGCTTCCTAGTTCCCTAGCCCCTAGCTCCCTGCCAATGGCCCTCCCCCAACCACTCGACCACGACGTCGAACAGCTCAGCCGGCTAGCCACCGCCGTAGCCGGCCTCCGCCGCCAGGTCGCCGAGCGGATCGTGGGCCAGCAGGAAGTGGTGGACGGGGTGCTCACCGCGCTGCTCGCCGGCGGGCACTCCTTACTTATAGGTGTGCCGGGGCTGGCCAAGACGCTGCTGGTCTCCACCATCGCCGAGGCGCTCGACCTCTCCTTTAATAGGGTGCAGTTCACCCCGGACCTCATGCCGGGCGACATCACCGGCACCGAGCTCGTGGAGGAAGACCCGGCCACGGGACACCGCGCGTTCCGCTTCGTGCCGGGACCCGTGTTCGCCAACGTGCTGCTGGCCGACGAGATCAATCGCACTCCGCCCAAGACGCAGGCCGCCCTGCTGCAGGCCATGCAGGAGCACCAGGTGACCGCGGCGGGCAAGACCTATCACCTCCCGGATCCTTTCTTCGTGCTGGCCACCCAGAACCCCATCGAGCAGGAAGGCACCTATCCGCTGCCGGAGGCGCAACTCGATCGCTTCATGCTCGAGCTTCGCGTCGGCTATCCCTCGCGCGAGGAGGAGGAGCAGGTCGTGGAGCGCACCACCGGAAGCGCCGCCGTCAGCATCAAGCCGGTGCTCGACTCGGCGGCGATCCTTTCGATTCAGCAATTAGTGAGGCGGATTCCCGTGTCGAAGGGGCTGGTGCGCTCCGCCGTAGCGCTGGCGCGGATGACTCGGCCGGGCGACGGGCAGGCGCCGGCCTTCATCAGGGAATACGTCGAGAGGGGTGCCGGGCCGCGCGCATCGCAGTATCTGGTGCTCGGCGCCAAGGCGCGCGCCGCGATGGACGGACGCCCGATGGCCGACCTCGACGACGTGCGAGCGGTGGCGCCCGCGGTGCTCCGCCACCGGCTGGTGACGAACTTCTCCGCCGAGGCCGCGGAGCGGAGCAGCGAGAGCCTGGTCAGCGAGCTGGTGGGCTCCGGCGCCTGGCTGAGCTCCCGTCCGGGTTAACGCAGGGCAGGCCCCGGTCGCCGTGTTAGGGCATGCTGGTTGACGGACCCTCCGACGTATCGTAAGCTCTTCGATCCCCTTTCCGAGGAGCAACCCCGTGCGCCCCGTAACTGCAAATGAGTTGCGCTGGCTTGGTGAAGAAGCCGACGGCCAGCGCGATAAGGACCTGGCTCTCGTGTGGCGGGACGATAAACTCGCTCTGGCGTCTGCGGGCGAGGCCGACTTCAAAAATGGGTTCTTGGACGTGCGAACCGACCTCGAAGGAGACCACGGCATGCGGGGTGGGGGAGTGATCGAGATTACTTACAACGGCGAAGCCCTTCCCGTGGGCAATGCCGACGCAGCGTTCTTTACGCAGTCAGCGGTGGAGAAATTCGTGCTGCCGTACTACACGCGAATGAAGACACCAGCGGAGATCCAGGCAATCAAGAACAAGCTGTTTGCGAATGGCATCGTGGTCGCGCTGCACGACCCTCCTTCCATTACCAGGGGCATCGGCCAGCCGCGAGGTCCGGACGATCCCAAGGAGTTCAAGGCGCTGGAATTCGACGAGGTTGCCAAGAAGTTCAGGGTCCGGGAGGCGCGACCCCCCGAACCACTGCCGTAAAGCCGGAGTCGGCCCGCAGCGCCTGCCAGCGAGGGTGCTTCCCCACGAGGCCGCGGCGCGAAGGTCGCGCCGCGAGGTATTCCGAGAGCAGCTGGACCGCCTCGGGCTTTTCCCCCAGCACGAGGTGGAGATACGCGGCCTCGTACTTGAAGTCCACGCTGAGCTCCGCGTCCCCCGCGACGGCGGCGCGCAGGCGGGCGGCCACCGCGCGGGCGCTGTCCCGGTCCCCCGCGCGGGCTGAGACGATGGCGGCGAGCATTTCCCGGTAGAACGGCAGGTAGGCGCGGCCTACCGTGCGCGCCTGCGCCGGCGGATCGAGCCGGTTTCCCTCGGCCACCAGGGACCAGGCGAGCCGGGGATCCGCTGGGCGAGCGGGGTCCTCGGCGAGCAGAGTGAGCCGGCATTCGACGAAGCGGGGATCGCGCGGATACTCGCGCGCGCCTCGCTCGCACCAGCGCCAGGAGGCGTTCAGGTTGCCGCCCATCAGCGTGGCAGCGTACAAGGACACCAGAATGTTGGGCGCGTCCTTCAAGTAGGCGTCCATCGCGAGGGCAGCCGTCGCGTTCCGCTCCGCCGCGACGACCTCGCCGCGCAGGATGCGCACCCGGCTCAAGGTTCCCCACGCGGTGGCTAGGCTGGAATCGAGCGCGACGGCGCGCTCGAGGTCCGCCGCCGCCCGTTGCAGCAGCTCGCTCCATTCGGCGTCCTTGAGTGGAAGGCGCGCCGCCTGGAAGTGCAGCACGGTGCCCCGCAACTCCAGGGCGGCGGCGCTGCTCGGCTCGCGCGCCAAGGCTCGCTCGGCGTGCTGCCTGGCTTGCACGATGGCTCGGGCCCGCGCCTCGCCGCTCTGGCGCAACGCGGCGTCGAGCGCCACCCAGCCGCGGGCGAGCACGGCCGCATTCCAGCGGCGATCGGCCAGCTCGGCCGCGGAAAGCAGCGAGTCGGCGCTCTGCAGGAGGGCGATTCCTCTGGCCCGCTCCAGGGGGTCGGGCGCGGCCAGCGCGGTCTCGGCGGCGTCACGGGCCTGGTCGGCCCGAAACATCAGTTCTCGCGCCCGCGCGTTGGTCGTACCCGCAATGGTTTCCCGCACTCGAATCGTCAAGCCGATCCGACGCCGCAGCAGACTGGCGACCTCGCGCGCCAGGTCGTCTTCCAGCAGGAAGAGCTCGCCCATGGGCCGCTCCAGGGTGGCGCTCTCGACATGGGCGCCCGTCCGCGCTTCGATCAGCTGCACGGTTACCCGGATGCGCTCGTTCGACCGCTGCACGCTTCCTTCCACCAGGCTGCCGACCCGCAGCGCGGCAAAGACGCTGTCCAAAGACACCGGCTGATCGCGAAAGGGTTTCACTCCGTTGCGCGAGATGACCTGGATGGCGGGGACGGCGCTCAGCTCGTGGATCAGGCTCTCAGTCAGGCCGCTGGCCAGGTAGCCGAGGCTCCGGTCGGCGCTGTGGTCATCGAAGTAGAGCACGGCGATACGGCGGGGATCGAGTGCGGCGAGCCAGGCGCGGGCGTCACTGTCCTGGCCGTTGAGCCGGAGCAGCAGGGAGGCCAGCAACCCAACACCTGTCAGCGCGAGTGCGGCTAGGGCAAAGCGGGACGGCCGGGCGGGGGCGAGCCGGCCGGCCCAGCTCGCAAGCCGGGCGCGAGCCCATCCGCTGGGCGACCTTCCGGTGCCGCTCCTCGCGCCAGGCAGCAGCGCGTCCGCGAACGCCCCGATGGTGGCGAAGCGATCCTGCGGGGCCAGCGCAAGGGCGCGCCGGATGGCCGCTTCGAGAGACTCGGGCAGCTCGGGCCCTTGCACGCGCAAACGCGGGAGCTCGCCGCGCATGCGCTGAGCCAGAATGGCCTGGGGCGTCGCGCCCGGGAAAGGCGGCTTGCCGGTAAGCATCTCGTAGAGCACACAGGCGAGGCTGTACTGGTCGCTCCGCCCATCGATGACCTGATCGGCCGAGGCCTGCTCCGGACTCATATAAGAGGGAGTGCCGATCGCGATGCCCGTCCCGGTCGTCCCGGTGTCCACGGCTTGCTCGATGGCACGGGCGATCCCGAAATCGGTGACGATGGCGTGGCCTTGCGAGAGGAGGATGTTTTCGGGCTTGACGTCGCGATGGACCAGCCCCCGGGCGTGCGCATAGGCAAGTGCGTCGGCCACCTCCAGCGCGATGGAGACGGCATCGCTGGTGGGGAGGGGGCCGGTGCCTAGCCGCTGGCGCAGGGAATCGCCCTCGACGAGGGGCATCACGAAATACAGCAGCCCGTTGGCCTGGCCCGAATCGAAGAGCGGCACGATGTGAGGGTGCTGCAGCCGCGCGAGGGTGAGGATCTCGCGGAGGAAGCGCTCCGAGGAGAGCAGGAGGTCGGGGCGCAATACTTTGATCGCGACCGCGCGCTGGTGCGTGAGATCCTGGGCGCGGAAGACGCGCGCCGCACCACCGCGACCGATCTCCTCCCCGATCCGGTAGCGACCCGACACCGCGCCCTGTAAAACCTCGATCAGCTCAGCGCTCGTAGCATCCTCCCCGGGACCCCAGCCGAGGCGACCCGGAAAGAAGCTATCGGCCGGGAGGCGGAGGCGATAGCCGACGGGCTTGCAGGTAGAGGAACTGTGGGCCACTATCTGCTCCGTGCCGTTCGTCGATCAAAGCGCGCTCGCGGCACTCGCCTGCCCGACCCCGCCACACCGCCTCAACACCCCGTCTGGCTGCCTCAATCTGACGGCGGTACAATAGCCTCCGGGGACCATCTCCCTGGCACGCCCGCTGCGGGTTCGTCCCAGACCTCGAGGCCACTACCTGACCGCTGCCCCCAAGCCCGCAAACGGAAAAGCGTCCGCCTTCGGCTGGTCGCTCACCGCGTGGTCGCTCGTGGGCCTCTTCGTGGGCCTCACCGCCGGCATCCTGCTGCACGGCTCTACCCACCCCTGGGTGACCGGCTTCGCCGCGGCGGCTAACCCGCTCGGCCAGCTCTGGGTCCGCGCCCTGCAGATGACCGTGGTCCCGCTCGTCATCACCCATCTCCTCTCGGCGATGCTGGGCGGCGACCGCGACCGGCCCATCGGCGCGCTCGGTGCCCGCGCGCTGCTGCTCTTCGTCGCCATGCTCGTGGCGGCGGGCATCTTCGCGATCCTCGTCACCACCCCGCTGCTGTCGCTCTATTCGGTCGACCCCGATACCGCCGCGACCCTCCGGGCCAGCACCAGCATCCCCGCCTCCGCGCTCGAGGCGGCGAAGCAGAGTGACCTGTCGTTTGGGGCGTGGCTGGTCGGGCTGGTCCCCACCAACATCTTTGCCGCCGCGGCGAGCGGCGACGTGCTCCCGCTGCTCCTCTTCACCGTGCTGTTCGGGCTGGCCGCGGCGCAGCTCCCCGCGCAGCCCCGCGAGCAGCTCGCCCGCACCGTGCGCGCGCTGAGCGACGCGATGCTGGTGCTGATCCGCTGGATTCTGGTCGCCACGCCGGTCGGCGTGCTGGTGCTCACCTTCGAGTTCGCCTACGGCGTCGGGGTGACCGCGGCTGGCTTCGTCACCACCTTCGTCGTGCTGGTCTCCGGGATCATGCTGCTGTTCTCCGGGCTCCTCTATCCGGTCAGCGCGGTCCTGGGGCGGACCTCGCTGCGCGCCTTTGCGCGCGCGGTGGCGCCCGCGCAGCTCGTCGCGGTGAGCACCCGCTCCTCGCTCGCCGCGCTCCCCGCCCTCATCGAAGGCGGGCGCCGGCACCTCGGCCTCACCGGCGCGATGACCGGCTTCGTGCTGCCGCTTTCGGTCTCCACCTTTAAGGTCAACCGCACCATCTCGGGCACCGTCAAGCTGCTCTTCCTCGCGCACGTCTTTGGCTTTCCGCTCGGCGCGGCCGAGCTCGCCACCTTCATGCTGACCGTGCTGATCCTGAGCTTCAGCGCCGTCGGCGTGCCGGGCGGTGGCAGCGCGTTCCGGACCCTGCCGGCCTACCTCGCGGCGGGCGCCCCGATCGAAGGCATCGTGATTCTCGAGGCGGTCGACACGATTCCCGACATCTTCAAGACCCTCACCAACGTGACAGGCGACCTGAGCGCGGCGACGCTGCTCTCCCGCAAGGATCGAGTGGCGGTGCCGTCCAGAGAGCCGGTGGCGGCACCGCAATGATCTACTTCGTGACCCCGGAGAGCGGGGCAGACAAGATCCGCGAGTATCTCGACCTGTGGGGTGCGGGACTCGCCGGCCGCATGGCGATTCACCTCTACGAAGACCTGCCGGCGGTCCGGACCACGCCCGCGGGCACCTACGTGTTGTCGTCGCTCGATGGGCTTGCGCCGGCGGTCCGGGACTTGGCGGGTGAGCTACGCGATGCCCTGCTGCAGGCGCGCGCTCCGGTGCGGGTGCTCAATTCCCCCAGGGAAACCCTGCTCCGCTACGATCTGCTCGCGGAGCTTCACCGGCTGGGACTCAACCGCTTCCGTGCGGTGCGCGCGAAGGACGGCGCGGACGGGCTTCGCTTTCCGGTCTTTGTGCGCGAGGAGAACCGCCACTGGGCCTCGCTGACCCCGCTGCTCAAGACGCCGGTCGAGCTCGAGGCGGGACTGCGCTCGGTGCTCGCGCGGGGACATCGGTTGCGGGACCTCCTGGTGGTCGAGTTCTGCGACACGGCGGATCGCGAGGGCGTCTACCGCAAGTACGCCGCTTTCGTGGTGGGCGACGCGATCATTCCGCGGAGCCTCTCGCAGGGAACCAACTGGTCGCTCAAGCACAACCGCTCCAACTTCAGCGAAGCGATGGTGCTGGAAGAACGGGCCTACCTGCTGGAGAACCCGCACGAGCAGGCGCTGCGCCGGATCTGCAAGGTCGCGCGCGTGGAATACGGGCGAATCGACTACGCACTGCTCGACGGCGGCATCCAGACCTGGGAGATCAACTTGAATCCGATCATCGGGCGGGGCCGGCGACCCTCGAGCGGCAAGATTCCGGACGCGCTCCAGCCCCTGCGCCAGGAGGGAAAGGAGCACTTCTACCGGCGCTTCCAGGCGGCGTTCGAGGCAATCGATCTGACCCGCGAAGCGCCACCGATTCCGCTGCGCTACCGCCCGGAGACGCTCCGGCGTGCGCGCGCCGCCCTGTGGCGGGCCCGGGTGCGGAGACGCTGGGTTACCGGCGAAGTGTTCGGACCGCTGCGCCGCCTGCGCGGGCTGCTCGCGTCCTGGCTGACTCCACGGGTGCTGCGAGCGCCGCGAGTGGGCTGACCTGAGCTAACCCCGAACGCGGCTCAGCGTGACACCCTCGGCTCAAGTTTGGACTCCCTCTGAAGAGTGAAAACGGATGGCTCTCCGCCAATCTCCTTCCACTCTGCGTATTGGGGGTGTGCTGGCCGTCGTCACCGGACATCATCCTGCTCGATCCGCCGCAGCAACCGGCGGAATTCCAGGTCCGGCTCGAGCCCCAGCTCTGCCTTGAGCAATCCCGCATGCCGCCGGGCCTGTCGCATCGCGCCGCCTCGGTCCCCTCCCGCCGCCAGCGCTTCCACCAGCTTGCGAGCGACGACCGAGTCGAGCGGATCGAGCTCGGCGACGTGGCGCCAGCAGTCAGCGGCCTGACCAGGCTCGCCTTGCTGCTCCACCGTGGCGGCGCGTCCTGACCACGCCTCACGCAGCCGCCGCTTGAATCGGTCCCGCTGGGCGTCGGCCCACTCCTCGAAGCCCGGCGCGTCGTTCAGGAAGAACCCATCGAGAAAGGGGCCCTGATAATAGGAGGCCGCCTCCACCAGTTCGCCCTTCGCGAGTGCGGCCTCGAACGCAGCAACATCGGTCCAGATGACTGCGGGATTGAGCCGCAACGTCTTCTTGCCAAGAAAAAGCCGCTCTTCCTCGAAGAATTGCCGCTGGGCGTAGAGCAGTTGGTTCAGGACGTGGCGCGCCCGCTCCTCCTCGCTCTCCGGCCACAAGAGTCCCACCAGCTTGTCGCGGCTCACCCCACGCTCGCCTGCGACCGCCAGCAGGGCCAGAATGGCCAGCCGGCGCCGCTGGGTGGCTGCCCCGGTGAGCGCCTCTCGACCTCGCGCGAGTCTTACCCCGCCGAACGTGGTGAGCCGGAGCATCGGATTCCAGTTGATTTTCAGCTGACCGGAGGTTGATCGGGACCTAGCATAGTCGTCGCAACCAGCCGCTCAGGCAAGCCGCCGCGCTCGCCGGGCGCTGCCCGAGCCAAAACAGGAGCCGACTATGCGCTACTCGATTGCCTCACCCCTGCTTCGCTGCGTCCTGGGACTGACAGTTGTCCTGCTCGGCTGCAGCGATACCCCATCGGCGCCGCAAGCGCCCGAGAGCGCTTTGGGCAACCTGGCAATAACGACGAGCACCACCGGGACCGACATTGGGCAAGACGGCTATCAAGTCTTCCTGGACGGGGATTTCGTCCAGTACATCGGGCCGAATGATTTGATCACCCTCTCAAGCCTCTCCTCCCGCAAGCATTTGCTGAAGCTCGGCGGCATCCTGCCGAACTGCTGGCGACTGGGACCAAGCGTACTGGAGACCAGCATTCCAGCCTCAGGAACCGCGAGAGCTCGCTTCGAATTCGCCTGCACCAGGCCCAACACCTTTCTCGTCACGACGAGAACGGTAACTGCGGGTCGCCCGGCACCGGACTCTCTGCCCGCCACTGTCTCCTTCTACGATGGACGGATTGTATGCCCGAGCCCGGGCCTTCTAGGCTGCGTAGAGTGGCCGGCCAATTTCCCCGGGCAGCGGATCACCCTTCCCGCCAATGGTGCGTTTCAGCAAACGCTCCATGCCCAGAAAGTCCAAGTGGCTCTCACCCTCCCCGCGAATTGCTCCGCTCCCGGCGGAAGCTCCCAGAAGGCAGCTACCCAGCAGAACGGGGTGGTGCGGTTCTCCTTCGAGATCACCTGTGATTAGGAGCGGGTTAACCGCATCGCTCCAAGAGCCAGAACCAGTTGATTTTCTGCTGACGCGGGGTTGACCACCAGGACCTAGCATAGTCGCCGCAACCAGCCGCTCAGGCAAGCCGCCGCGCTCGCGGGGCGCTGCCGAGGCCGAAACCGGAGCCCGACTGTGCGCACCTCCTTCGCCTCCCATTTGCTGCTCTTCGGCGCTCTCGCCTGCTCTTCCACTCCCTCGGGTCCTGCGGCCTGGGAGCTCGGCGCGCTTGCCGTGACCAGCTCCACCTCGGGAACCCCCTTCCTCCAGCATATCCTAGGGGCAACCCTCGGTGACCGCTACAGCCTCGAGCTGATTGGCGTCGGAACTCGTCAGTTGCGCTTGAACGACCACGCCAACTGGAGCGGGCTCGAGCCGAAAACCTACCAGCTGCTGCTGCGGGTCGGCGCTCCCAACTGCACGGTACAGGGCCCTAACCCGCGCCCTGTGACTGTTAAGACCGCTACCCTGACGCGGGAGGAGTTCCAGGTCGTTTGCGGTCCCGCAGCCGGCCTTGAGGTCAGAGTGTCCACCGAAGGTGGCACACCCGATCCTGACGGCTATCTGGTGCGCGTCTCCGGGCAGGAGGATCGTCCTATCGGCACCAGTGGAGCAGTGGCCTTTGCGGCCCTGGCGCCCGGCGCGTACCTCGTCTCGCTCCGCGGCCTGGCAACCAATTGCCTCATGGTGGGACCGGGCTCGTTGACGGTCTCACTCGGGGCAGGCAAGACCACGCTGGTCGAATTCCGGGTCTTCTGCCCCTCCCCACCACCCCCCTCTTCAGCACCCGGCTCTCTGGAGATCAGCGTCAGAACGAACGCGGTCGGCGTTCCTCTCCCTAATCAGTTCTCCGTGAGCATAGACCGCGGGCCAGGGTTGCCGATTTCAGCCAACGGAAGCCTCGTCGTTACTCCGATCGCCGCCGGCACCTACACGGTCACGCTGCTAGCGCAGTACTGCTTCGTCTCGAGTGGGTCCGGGTTATTCAACCGAGAGGTGACCGTGTTGGTACCAGCCGGTGGAACCGGCAAAGCCCACTTCAGCGTTCTCTGTGTTCCCTGAGCTGTCCACTCTCCGAGAGGAGTTCGAGCCCCTGACCCGACCTGTCCTCCGATTCGTCGCCGCCGCCGGGAGCGTGAGCCTTACTGGTCACGGCAGCATTTCCGCCTCGCCTACCGAGCGCACCCTGCAGGGTCAGCTCAGCCTACTGAGCCTCAAATGCAAAGACACTGGCCGGGCCGGACAGCGGAAGGCATCTTTGGCGAGTTCCCCCCCAGGGATGGTCACCGCTGTCCGATCCGCTGGCGCGACTCAACGCGGCGCTGGGCCGCCGCTACACCATCGAGCGTGAGCTCGGGCGCGGCGGCATGGGAACCATCTATCTCGCGCTCGATCTGAAGCACGGCCGTAGGGTCGCTCTCAAGATCCTCCCGCCCGACCTCGCACAGGCGGTGGGTCCCGAGCGGTTTCTGCGCGAGATCGAGATCTCCGCGCGGCTCACCCACCCCCACATCCTCTCGGTCCATGATTCCGGGCAAGCCGGGGGATTCCTCTACTATGTCATGCCCTTCGTCGCGGGCGAGTCGCTGCGCGAGCGGCTCGAGCGCGATGGGCCGCTGCCGCTCGAAACCGCGCTGCGGATCGCCGCCGAGCTGGCCGACGCGCTGGCCTATGCCCACGGCGAAGGCATCATCCATCGCGACGTCAAGCCGGAGAACGTGATGCTTGCCGGCGAGCACGCTTTTCTGGCGGATTTCGGGATCGCTCGGGCGCTGGAGGATCCTGCGGGAATCACCGAGAGCGGGATGTCGGTGGGCACCCGGCGCTACGCCAGTCCCGAGCAGGCCGCCGGCAGCCGCGCCGTCGATACCCGGAGCGACCTCTACAGCCTGGGCTGCCTGCTCTACGAGATGCTCGCGGGGCCCGCGGCACAGGAAGCCCTCGAGCATCGACTGGTCGAGCCGCTGCAGCCGATCACGCGGGTTAGGCCCGAGCTTCCGGATTGGGTCGCGGACCTGATCGCCCGCGCCACGGCGCAGCACCCCACCGAGCGATTCTCCAGCGCACAGCAGTTCGCCCAGGCCCTCCGCCGCCCGGGCGGGACCACCGTCAGGCGCGACCGCCGCGGCCGGCAGCTCGCCTGGATCGCCGGCACGATGGCGCTGCTCGGCCTCCTCGCCGCGGCCTTGATATTGCGCCCGAGCGGAAATGCGGTACTCGATCGCGAGCGCGTGCTGGTAGCCAGCTTCGAGAACCGGACCGGTGATTCGGCGCTTGCCGTCCTCGGCGACATCGCCAACGACTACATCGCGCGGGGGCTCGCGGCCACCCGCCTCACCCATGACGTCTTCGACGCGCGCGCCTTGGCCCGCGAGGCCGGCCGCCAACCCGGGAGCGGGGCCGCCGCCGGTCGCGCGCTGGCCACTCGGCTCGGCGCCGGGACCGTGCTCTCGGGCAGCTACTACCGCGAGGGAGACAGCCTGCACTTTCAGGCCCAAGTGCTCGAGACCGGCAGCGGCAAGGTCATGCTCTCGCTCGAGCCGGTTGTCGGCGGTCTGGCCGAGAAAACCCGCGTGATCGAGCTGCTCCGTCAGCGGGTCATGGCGGGGTTCGCGATCACCCTGAGCCCCGATTTCGATAACTGGCGCGTGGGCGCGATTCCCCCGACCTACGAAGCCTACCAGGAGATGCTGGCGGGCATCGCGGCGAACTGGGTTTTCGACTTCGACCAGGCCCTCATACATTTTCGCCGCGCCGCCCTGCTCGACAGCAACTTCACCTCGGCCCAGACCTACACCGCACTCACCTTGGGGTTCGCCAAGAACTGCGCCGGCGTGGATTCCATCGCGCAACGGCTGGCGCTGCGCCTCCCCTCACTGCCCCCGGCGGATCGCTATCAGCTGGAGTACGCAACCGCGGTGTGCCGCCATGACCAGGACGCGGCTCTTGCCGCTTCCAGGGCCTCGCTCGATGTCGCTCCGCTCTCCGTAACCGCTGCAGTGCTCGGCGGGATCGCGGCCATGAACGCCCGACGGCCCGCCGATGCAATCGAGGTGCTGCTCCGCTACGACCCGGCGCGTGCCGGACTCAGTGGAGAGCCCCTCGTGGTCTACCGGGATTGGATCGCCCTCGCCTACCACGCGCTGGGTCGTCACGCCGAAGAGCTCGAGATCGCTCGGCACGGCTTGCGCGAAGCGCCCGGAGCTCTCCATTTGGTCGTCGCTGAAGCCTCCGCGCTGGCGGGACTCGGCAGAGGCGCCGAGGCCGAATCCCTCGCGACTAGCTGGCTCAGTAACCCCGCACCAAGCGATACCCGCAAGGGAGTGAAGGCGCAGTGCGTCGCGCTCGAGCTCTTCGTGCACGGCGATTCGCTGCGCTCGCGCCGGCTCTTCGAGAGGATTACTGCCTGGTACGGGCCGGGGGGAGGAGTGGCTGCGGCCCGCGAGGAGGGCCTCCCCTGCCTGTGGGGGGCCTTCATTCCCGACTACAACCTGGGACGTTGGCAGGCTGCCCGTGCCGCCTACCAACAGCTACGAGCCGAAGAGCTGACCCAGAGCTCGGGGCCTCAGCAGACCAGCGAAGCCGAGTCCCGCTTGATCAAGACACATGCCGCACTCGGCGCCATCGCGGCCCGTCTCGGCGACTCGAGGGCTGTCCGCAGCGCGGAGGCCTGGCTGGCTGCGCAGCACGATCCGGTAGCCACAACCGGGCGGGCCCGAATAGCCCTGCTACTCGGCGATCGCGATCGCCCCATAGCCTTGCTCCGGCAAGCGGTGGATGAAGGACTCAGCACCTTCTTCTTCCTCCACCTAGATCCCGACTTCGCTGTCCTGCGCGACTACCCCCCCTATCGCGAGCTCGTGAAACCCAGATCATGAGGGCGGCGATGGGATTCTGCCTGCTGGCCGCTGGCGGGACTCCGCTCGCTGCGCAGGGGATTACTTCGGCTGCCTTGCAGGGCAGGGTGACCAGCGCGGCAGGAGAGCCCGTCGCTGCGGCGAGGGTGATCGTCACCCATACCGAAAGCGGCAATCACTGGATCGCTACCGCCGCCGCGAGTGGCCGCTATCTCCTCGAATCGCTTCCGATCGGATCCTACCGCGTCGAGGTGCGCGCCGTGGGGTTCGCTCCAGCGGCGCGTTCCGGAATCCAGCTCACCCTGGGCCAACGCGTGCTGGCGGACTTCGCGCTCCAACCAGTCGCGGCGCGGCTGGGCGAGCTCACCGTCGTTGCAACCCGATCCGGCAACAACGGCCCTGCGCACAGCGTCTCCGACTCCCTGCTGGGCCGGCTGCCGATTCTCAACCGCGACGTGTTGAGCCTGGTGCGGGAGAGCCCGCTGGCCACCCAGAATGTGTTCGGGACCTCAATCGCGGGACAAAACCCCCGCCACAACAGCTACCAGATCGACGGCGGTGAGAACAACAGTCTGTATGGACAGTTTGCCAGCACCCCCGGCAGCTTCATCAACCTGTTCTCCGCTCCTGGAGGGGGCGGGCTCCGGACTATCGCACTCGATGCCGTGGAGGAGCTCGTTGTGCTCGCGGCTCCCTTCGACGTGCGCTATGGCGGCTTCTCGGGTGGGCTCATCAATGCCGTCACGAAATCCGGCGGCAACTCGGTGCATGGCAGCGCATTCGGCGCGCTGCAGAACTGGCGATTGGTGGGGCGCGATCTCGAGGCGGAGCGGCTGTCCCACTTCACCACCGAGCAGTTCGGCGCGAGCGTTGGCGGGCCCATCGTCCGCGACCGGCTGCAGTACTTCGCCGCGGCCGACCTGCAGGAAAGCGGCCTTCCCTATACCGGCGCACTGATCGGCTCCGATACGACCCAGGGCCGGGACTCCGTGGGAGTGGGCGTCCGGCGGGCGAGCGCGCTTCGCTTTCAGGAGATCCTGCGCCGAAACTACCGCGTGGAGCCGGGTAGCTTCGGCCCGCCCAGCCCGAGCAATCCGGCACAGAGCCTTTTCGGCAAGCTCACCTGGCAAACCGGAACCAGCGGCCGGATCGAGCTGTCCCAGAGCTACGTTCAGGGCCGGGTAGAAAGTCCCTTGCTAACCCGCGTCGCCGATAGCGTCTACGAGCTTGGCTCTGCCGACCTACGCTTTCGCAGCAAGACCCTGGCAACCAGGTTGTCCTGGAAGGCGCTCTTCGCAGGCAGGGTTTCCCAGGAGTTTACCCTCGCGTATCTCCGGATTCGGGACCTTTGCGAGCCAGTGGCTGTATTTGCCCAAGTCAGAGTCCCCGCCGACCGCAGCGAGCTGGTCGCCGGCAGCAACCCGCTCTGTCCCGGCCGCGCAGTGCAGCAACGGGTGCTCGAGCTCACCGACAATCTCGCCTTTCTGCTCGGTGAGCATCACCTGACCCTGGGCACCCACGGCGAGATCCTCCGATTCCGCGATCCCACCACAACCTTCAACAGCGTCGGCCTCTGGATCTTCGACTCGCTCGATTCTCTCGAGCTCGCCCTGCCAGCTCTGTACATGCGCTCCCTCCCGGGCCTGCTCCGCACCGAGGGAACGGTCGCCGATTTCCGGGTGCACCAGCTCGGCGCGTACCTGCAGGATCAGTGGTCCCCCTCGGCGCGGTTCGAGCTGACGCTGGGAATCCGGCTCGACGCGCCGCTCTTTCCCGATCGCCCGCCCACCAATCCCGAGCTGCTCGCGGCGCTCGGCGTGAATACCGGACGCAGTCCCCGCGGCGCCATGCTCTGGTCCCCGCGCGCCGGAGTCCGCTACACCATCGCAGGCGACGTCCCGCTCACGCTGCGCGGCGGGGTGGGAATCTTCAGCGGGCGGCCGGCCTATGTCTTCCCCGCCGATGCCTACCGCTCGACGGGCTTGGAGCAGTTCTTCCTTTTCTGCGCCGGCGTCGACGCTCCAGCAGTCACTCTCGACCCGGCCGCACAACCCGCTGCCTGCCGCGCCGGCCTTCCCATCGGGGCGCCTCGGGTCGCCTTCTTCGATCCAGGCTACCGCTTTCCGCAGGAGCTCAAGCTCGCGATCGGGCTCGAGCGCCCCTTGCCGGGCCGCTGGCTGGGTTCGCTCGACCTGCTCCTCAGCAAGGGTATCAACCAGCCCTATTTCCGGGACGTGAACCTCGCGCCGGCCGGCGCGGTCCTGAGCGGAGAGGCGGGCCGGGTACTCTACGGTACGCTGCAGAACGGAGACCCCCAGCCCCAGCGGGTGAGCTCATCATACACCTCGGTCGTCGAGCTGACCCATCGGGCCGGGGGCCGCAGCCTGATCGCGAGCGTCCAGCTATCCCGGCCGCTCACTCGAGGTACGGGCTTTCAGGCCGCCTACACCTTCTCGGACGTCCGCGACCTGATGCTCAACGGTGGCGGGTTAGGGTACTCCCTCTCGGGCTACGGCCTGGCCGCAGATCAAATCAGTTCGACCGTGGTGGACGGTACCCTGGAGCATCGTAACCTCCGGCCCTCGGCAATCGAAGTCCGCCACAAGCTGCGACTCACTGCCACCGCCGACCTGCCGCTCGCAATTCAAATCGCCGGCATCTATGAGGCGAGCTCGGGCACGCCCTTCACCTATGTGGTCAATGGCGACATCAACGCCGACGGATTCGGCCCGACCCTGTTTGGCCAGCAATCGGATGATCCAGTCTACGTCCCGCGCGCTTCAGCACCCGGCGGCGACCTGACCCTGCTCTCGGAGAATGGCCCCGCTTCGGCAGCGGAATACCAGCGGCTCGAAACCTTCATCCGCAGCGAACCCTGCCTGCGCAACAGCCGCGGCACCCTGCTGCGGCGCAATCGCTGCCGGAATCACTGGACCGGTCTGCTGGATCTCCGGCTGAGCAAGCTGCTCCGCACGGGCGGGGGTCAGAAGCTCTCGCTCAGCGTTGATCTCTTCAATGCGCTGCACCTCCTCGATCGGGATTGGGGCCTGATTCGGCGGACCGCGGACTTCGGAGTCGAGGAGGTTCCCTTGATTCGGCTCGTCGGCTACGATGCCGGCAACGACCGCGGGAGCTACCAGCTCGACTTGCCCAGCCGCCACCATGTGGATCTCGACGCCTCACGCTGGCGAGTTCAGCTCGGCGTCCGCTACGGCTTCTGAGGGCAGACCTCGGATCCAGTTGACTTTCTTCTGATGGGAAGTTGACCGGCCGGAACTAGATAGTCGTCGTCCTGCTGCTCAAACCTGCCACCGTCCGGACACTGTCCCGGACCAGCCGGAGTCGACGACATGTCCATTCTGCGTTTCGGCCTGCTACTCACTTTTGCGCTTGGCGCAGCGTGCTCGATGCCAGCCGCGCCGTTCGAGGCGAGCCTGGCCAGCTCGGAGGGGGATTCCCGGTTTGCTGCGCTACGTCAGGCAACCGCCCGATTTCATGACGTGGAAGCGGCAGTTGTAGCGGGTTATGCAGCGCCGGAGCCCGCAGCTTGCGTGGAGGTACCTGGCCTCGGCGCGATGGGCGTGCACTCGGCCCATCTCGGCTTGGCCAGTGATCTCGTGATTGATCCGCTGCAACCCGAAGTGCTGCTTTATCTGCCGGAATCCGGCGGCGGCTTTCGCCTGGTGGGTGTCGAGTACTTTGAGGTGGCGCTGGTCCTGACGCCGGCCGGCCCCGCACCGTGGTTCGAGACTTCAGCGCCGCCCTATCCGTTTTTCAATCCCGCCCCATCGGTCTTTGGCCAGGTGTTCGACGGCCCCATGGCAGGGCACGAGCCGGGCATGCCCTGGCATTACGACCAGCACGTCTGGGTGTGGGCGCCAAATCCCCACGGAGTCTTTGCGCCCTTCAATCCGAGTTTGAGCTGCCCCCAAGGATGATCCGAATTGGGGAAAACGCTTGAGGACGGCGATCTAGCGCCAGGTACCGGTCTCCCGATTCCGACCGCTAGCTGATACCTAACGGCTGTACGCCTCCCTGCTCGGCGCCTACGGGTTCTGATCCCGGCGTGCCATCCACAGATTTCACAGATTCACCTCAATCTGTGTCATCTGTGTAATCTGTGGATCAACCGTTATCGGTCTCAGTGAGGCGACTAGCATGGGACTCTGGCTTGGAGTCGCGGTTCTGTGCGCGCTGCTGGTCCGGATCTTCATTCCACTCCGGCGGGCGATCCCGGCGCCGGAAGACGACGTCGCGACCCCGATTGATAAGGCGGAGCTGGCGGAAGCGGAGCGCGAGCTCGAAAGCGATCCCGACCCGCGCTCACTCGAGCACGCGGACCACGAGGACGACTGGGGCCCGGGAGCCGGCTAAGAACCTCTTTCCCGGCTTTTTCACGAAACGACATGATTCGGTCGGACTACCCGCCGATTCGAAAGAAGATCCGCTGCTGCACCAGCAGCGGAACCGGGCAACCCCTGAACTGAGCCGGCCTGAAGCTGCCCCGAAGAATTGCCTGGATCGCCGCCTCGACGAATTCGCGGTAGGATCCCCTGATCACTCTGAAGCTGGTCGAATCAGCGCGCCCCGCTTCGCTGACCACATACTGTAACTCCATCACCCCGCCGATTTCTCGTTGGCGCAGAGACGCAGGGTAGCTCGGCGGTGGAATCCTTCGAACGGCAACTCCAGAATCGATCCGGATGACCGGAATCGCCAGGCGAACCAGGCCGACCGCCGGCCCGGTTCGCTCGTCCCAATCGATCAGCCGAAGCACGATCCGGCCGCGATCTTGAAGAATCCTGGAGCTCGGTTTCGGCAGCGCCAGCGCTGAGTCGGCCCGCCGTACCGCCATCCGAAGACTCTCGTTCAGCTCAGGGGAGGCGGTGTCCACGAAAATGCTGGAGTCGGCCAGGCGTCCATCGGCGTGCAGCCGGAACACGATGCCGCTCGCTAGGCCGTACCCCAGCGCATCGGTTAGCTCACGCAGCACTGAGTCTTTCGGAGCGAAAAACCGAGCCCACAACGGAAGACTCACCGAAGTCGGCGGCGTGAAATGGACTCGCAGCGCTTCCGCCGCCTTGAGGTAGTCGGACTCGCCACCTTCCACCGAGGCTGCGTTCTCGCCAGGCGCCAGTCCCAAACCCACCCGCCTGAGCTCCGAGCGTCCTGTCGTGTCCGGTGGGCAAGAGTCTGGCATCGCGGAGCCGAACCACTGCACCTCGCCAGGCCGGGACGGTGTCTCAACCTCAGCGCCAACGAGAATTGTTGCGAAAAGAACCTGCCCGATGCGCATGCTGAATCCTAATGTCTAAAGCCGGCGCGTCACCGGTCATGCCGCCCATCGTGACACCCCGCCCCCGCACTCTGCGCATTGCATAACGGGCCGTCGCGCCAGGGCTAAGGCGTAGCCCGGCCCGACGGGATACCTTATCGGCAACTCAGGAGGTCTCGTGCCCATCCGATCTGCAGCCCGCCCAGCCGTGCACGCGGTGCTGGCCCTCGCCCTCGGCAGCGCTCCGCTCGCCGCCCAGGCCACCAATCCGCCCTACCTGGCAGAGTTCCCCACGGTCGCCAAGGTCAAGCAGGTGATGACCGACCCCGACCCCAGGGAGCGGGCGCTGAAGCAGCTCGGCGCGCTCTGGCAGCTCCAGGAGGTGATCAAGCAGCTCTCCGGGCACCGCGAGTTCCGCGGCCTCCTGCCCGACGAAGCCAACCTGGTGCAGAGCTACTACGCGGCCCACTACTACGTCGGGAAGGCGATCGACAGCGCCTACCCGGGACCCTACGGCAACTGGGGGACGGTGAGCGGCAATACCCCGTACCGCTACATGCGCAGCGATCCCCGCTTCGGCATCGAGGGCATTGCGACCTTCCGGCTCCTCCTCAATCCCACCATCCAGACCGCCTTCTATACCTCGGTGGGCGCCGACAAAGCCAAGATCGCCGCGCGGATGCGCGCCGATTCCGACGCCATGCTGGCCGCGAGCGCCGCAGCCGCCACCCCGTCCGGCCCCCGGACCGACGCCGAGACGATGCAGATGCGCCGCTGCGCCGAGTCGGGCCGCAGCGAGACCGAGTGCATGATGGAGGGAATCGGCAAGTCGTTCAGCGGGTTAGTCAGCGCCGCGTTCCCCATCTTGAACGAGCTCAAGCCGGCCCCGATTCACGGCATCCGGATGAGCGGCATCTATGCCGCCGGCGGCGGGCTCAGCTTCGACTTTTACAACGACGAGGTGACGGTGCGTTGCGGCGAGCTGGTGCCGCAGTCGCACGAGTACTCGGTGACCGTGACCCCGGCGGGGCTCCGCATCACCGTCGCCAACTCCCCCGCCCCGGTCGCGCTCACCCTCCGGGCTGACGGCAAGCTCGCGGGCGCCGGCCCGACCGACTTCGCCGGGCAGGTGCAGATCGGCACCCAAGTGGGCACCCGGACCTGGTCGGACGGCCGCACCGAGCCGATCTCCCGTCCGGTCTTCGGGGCGGCGACGCTCCGCTGCAACACCGCGCTGCTCGCGGCCACGGGGCCCTCCTCGAGCACCGCCCCGGCCGCACTGCTCAGCTCGGTGTTCGGCGGCGCCGACGCGAAGGCGGACAAGTCGCTCCCGCTCGGCGCGCGGATGAGCGGCGAATACGGCAGCCAGGCGGCCCTCGATCTCGAGTTCCGGCCCGAGGGCGTGGTGGTCGGCTGCCGGGAAGCCGCCAGCCTGCGAGACTACACGGTGCGGGCCTCGGGCAACGTGGCGCTCATCCACATCGTCAACGGCGCCGCGCCGCTCGACCTCACTTACAGCAACGATGGAAAGGTCACGGGTGCCGGCACCGTAAAGGTGGACGGCCGCATGGTGACCGGCACCTCGGGCAGCGGCGGGCTCACCTACGCCCCCCGCTCGGCGACCTGCACGCTCGGCGCGCTCGATCCCGCCGGCCCCCAGCTCTCCGAGGCGGAGAAGGGCGCCGAGGCGGCGCGCGCATCGCTCGGGCGGCCCGCGGCTCGCGCGACGACGGCGCCGTATAACCCGGGTGCCGAGTTCGCGGGAAACGGCGCCTCCTTCGTCCAGCTCGAGAGCGGCTTCCCCAAGGCGACCGGCGGCGCGCTGCCGCTCGCGGGCCAGACGATCGTGCTCATGGATGCCGATCTGGACAAGGTGTTCCGCGAGGCCGGGGTGAAGCTCGGCCTGAACGAGAAGTTCCTCGCCGCCTTCAACCAGGCGTACGACGCGGGCGGGGAGCGGCGGCAGAAGCTCCTCAAGGCGATCACCGTGCACACGGTGGGCTACTTCCAGCTCGACAAGGACGGGATCGGGAAGTCGCCGGAGCTCACGGTAGGCAAGACGTACAGCTTCATGACCTCGGGAACCGTCGGGGGGACGAAATACCTGTGGAGCCTGACCGGCGTGGCAAAGCCGGGGTGGACGAAGGTGGTGCTCTCAGCGGCGAATGCGCTGAAAGACTGAGCGCTTTTACCGGCCTTTTCACCAAATTCGAGGCGAATGCCCGCGAATTGCAGCCAAATCACAGCCAATGATTACCAATTTCATTTGAATTCATTTGAAAATCACGCGAATTGAAGCTGAAATGCGCTGAATTGCGGCGAATTCTCACCGAAATCCCCTGGAATACGGTCCCGAGCGTCCCTTTTTGCGGACGCCGGCTCGGTTCCGCCGCCGAAACAGTCCCGAACCATCCTCCCTCTTGCCGCTGCGGGCTCCTGGCTGCCGCCCGGCGATGCCCAAGGCAGCCAGCGGGTTAGCTCTTCCGTTCCCCTCCGCCCTATGCCCCGCCTGGCGCTGGCAAGACCTATGCGTTGAGGCCTCGTGTCTTTGCCGGAGAGTCGTATGTCGTCGCGCGCAGTGAGAATTCGCTTGCTTCCCCTCCCCTGACCCAGCCGGCGGTCGCTGCCAAGGCGCCGGTCGCGCTGCCCTCGGCGCTCGCCCTCGTCGCCAAGCTCAGGCAGTATTCCTGGGGCGGCGTCTTGGGTCTCACCGCTACCGGAGCCGCGGGAGTCCTCTCGGCCAGCCTGCGCGAAGAGCCCTGGCTCGACATCCCGCTTGGCCTCTGCTGCATCGGAACCGGGATTCTGCTCGAGCGCGTCGTTAACTATGCCATTGGCCGGGATATCGATTCCCGGCTCGAGGTGGCGAACCTGCGTCGCGATGCCTATCGCAGACTCCAGAACCTGCGCGACTTCCAGAAGCAGGGCCTCATCAGCCCGACCGAGGCCCACAAGCTCGCTTCGGGAATCGTCAAGCGCGGAGTGCTCGGCCCGCCCAAGCCAGGCAGGGCGCGCGGTCCCTATCGCAAACGTCAAAAGCCGCAGGAGCCGGTTCCGGATGCTCCCGGCGCAGCCAACTCATCGTCGGCGCAACGCCCCGCCGCCTGACCCGGAAAACTTTTCAGGTCCCACTCCGGGGCAGCGGCTCTTTCGCCTCGGTATCGGCGCTGCTGCGGGGGACCGGATGCCGGAAGCGCTGCCACAGCACGATCGCGCCGAGCAGCAGTGGTATGGCTGCCATCATGAGCGGTGGGATCGGAAGCCCGGCCTTCGAGCCGAGTCCCAGGGCCGCTCCGATGAGGACCACGCCCAGTATGGTGCGCAGCGTCCCGGCGGGGAGCCGCACCGACATGTGGCTGCCCAGCAGGACGCCGGGCACCGAACCAATCAGGATGGTGCCCGCCAGGGCATAGTCCACGTTTCCCGCCACGACGTGAGCGATCGTCGCCGCCCAGAGTAGCACCGCCGCATGGAAGATGTCGGTGCCGACGACCCGATACGGGGTGAGTCGGAACAGCAGAATCAGGCCCAGCGCGATCAGCGAGCCGCTTCCCGCCGAGGTGATCCCAGGACGAATCCGACCGACAAGCCGAGCACCACGGCAGCCACCTTGTGCCGGGCTTGCATCCGGATCGTGTCGCGCTCGCGGGCCAGCAGCTGCCGCAGGAAAATGGCGCGCACCAGAGTGACCACACCGGTGAACGCGATCGCGCTCGCCAGCAGATACAGCATAACCCGGTCGAACGCCGTGCCGTATGCGCGCTGGATGATCCGGAGCACGTAGACCCCGCCGACCGCGGCCGGGACGGACCCGAACGCCATCCAGGTGGAGAGCTGCAGATCGACCGTTTTCTGGCGCCAGTGCTTAAACCCGCCCACCGTCTTGGTCACCGCGCCGTAGGCGACATCGGTGCCGACGGCGGTGACCGGCGGCGTGCCGAGGAAGAGCACAGCAGTGGAGTCATCAGCGCTCCACCCCCAATGCCCGTCATGCCGACGAGGATACCCACGCCGAGGCCGAATCCGATTACCAGCGCTGGATTGAAGTCCACAGCCTCACCCCTCCCACCATCGCCGCCGTGTTATTCGTCACCCGCACCCCGCGCGGCACCACAGTCAGCTTCTTCGTGTTGCCTCCGCCCAGCGTCACGTAATCGGCGAGCAGTCCTCGCTGCAGCAGCCGGATGACCTGGTGCACGTGGCCTTGCCAGCGCCGCTGGCCCATGCGCTTGAGCCCGCGCACTCCCAGATAGTCTTCGTAGCTGCTGCCATGGCGATACGGGAGGTGAGCCAGCTCGAGCGGCAGGACCACACCGTCCACCACGAGCGCCGAGCCCAGGCCGGTGCCCAGCCCGAGGAACAACATCCTGCCGCCCCGGTAGCTGCCCAGGGCCTGCATCGCCGCGTCGTTCAGGATCCGCACCGGCACCCGAAAGGCCCGGGCGAAGTTGAAGCGGAGCCAGCCGCGGCCCAGGTTCTTCGGCTCGGCGATCGGCTTGCCCTTCTGCACCGGACCGGGATACCCGATGCTGACAGCGTCGTATTCCCATTCCGCGGTGGCGGCGCGGACCGCCGCGACCATAGCCTCCGGCCTGAGCCCGGGGCCCGACGGAATTTTGAGCCGCCGCCGGCTGCCGCTCCGCCCGACTTTTACGTTGGTTCCCCCGACGTCGAGTACCAGGATCTTCATGGGCCGTCGAGACTCCTCGCCACCTGGTAGCGCAGTCGTCTGCTCATGCTTCGGGCTCCAAGGAGACCTCAAGGCTGTTCGCTGATGCTGAGTAGCAAGCTACTAAGCGGCGGAGTCTTTCCAACCTCCTGCAACTTTGAGGAGCTTGCCGCGTCGCCTCTGGACTAGTATGTTGTACTAGTACCAGCGACATGTACCAGGGAGTGCGGCATGCCGAAACGGTCGCAGCGGGTGCGTGAGCAGGTCGTGGTCTATCTGGACGCGCGGGACCGCGAGCTGCTCGACAAGATGACCGCGAAGACCGGGCTGCCCAAGACGGAGCTGTTCCGGCGTGGCCTGCGTCGCCTGGCCGACGAGGCGCTCGGCGAGAACCGGCCTGGCTCATCATTGCGCTACCTGGTCTCGACTGCCGGGGTTGATCAGTTTCCCCCGGACGTTTCCGAGCGGGCCGATCACTATCTGTACGGGAGCGGTTACGAGGCGCGGCTCAAGCAGACCAAGCGGAAGCGTGCGCGCCCTCGTTGACACGGGCGCCCTGCTCGCGCTCAGCCGCCGGCAGGACCAGCAACACGCCCGGGCGGTGGCCATCGCGGAGCGCCACCTCGCCTCGGGCGGACAGTACCTGGGCACCACGCTGATTCTCGGAGAGCTGCACTCGCACCTGCTGTATCTGCGCGGGCCGAAGGACGCGCGCACCATCATGCTGCACCTGCTGGACGATCCGCTGCACGAGTGGATTGAGGTATCGGCGCGCCTCGTGCGGGAGGCGGTGCTGAGCTGGCTCGAGCGCTTTTCCGATCAACGCTTCTCGCTCGTCGACGCCGTGAGCTTTGAGGTCATGCGCCGCGCAGGCGTGCGCCACGCCTTCGCCTTTGACAGGCACTTCGAGGTGGCTGGTTTCGAGCTGCTCCGCTAGTGGCCCACGCCGACTCCTCAGGCGGGAAGCGGTGCTCTGGCGCCCCCCTTGAGTAGCAACACCGCGGTCCAGCCGAGAATCACCCCGAAGATGAGATGTCCGACCAGGCTGCCCCACGCATCGGCCCGCATCATGGGATCGCGCAGCGCCGCGAAGGCAGGCATACCGAGCAGCACCGGCATCAGAATCAGCCCGCCGAGCACCCACCAGAATGCGCCGTAGAGCGCACCCCAGAGAATTCCACTTCCTGCCGTCCCGAGCTTCGACCCCAGCACCCAGCCAAACAGCCCGCCGATCACGGCGCTGTTGAAGAGGTGATAGAGCCAGCCGATGACCAGGCTGTCGGAGCGCACCACCTTCGCCACCATCGCCATACTCGATACTTCGCCGGTGGGCGTCGCCATCGTGGAGAACTGCATGATCAAACCGAAGACCACTCCCGCGATCAGTCCGCCGGCCACACCCGCACCAATCCTCGATTGCATGGCTCCACCTCCCCTTTCCCGGGCACACACCGATGCTACCGTCTCAGGATCGCTCGGGGAAGGTCCGCGCCACACACAGCACCAGATCAGGCCCGCTCGGCCGACCTGGTGTCCTGGCGTTAGCTCGACTCCGCCAGATTCGCCTGGGCGATCCGGCGCAAGAGCTCGCGCGCCGTGGCTTCGGAAAAAACCCGGGTGACCGGTTGCACTCGGCTGGTGAGCGGAGTGTCTCCCAACCGCGCATGGGCCAGGTCGAGGATGTACGTGGGAGCCTCTGAGGGGATCCCTGCGGGGTCGTCCCGGCCGAGGATGACGGGGCGCAGGTGGTGGGCCCACCCGGTGGGCGCGAAAATAACCCGCAGGGCCTCGGCGAAGCGCGGATCGGTTCCCACGAAGTAGAGCGGCCCGCGCGCCAGCGCGGCGACCATCTCCTCCATGAGCTCGGGGCGGAGCCGGACGACCACCAGGGGCTTGCGGAGTCCGAGCGCGACCCGCCGGGCCGGGCTCGCGGCAAGCGCCGTCGCCACCAGGAGATCGGCGTCCCGGAGGAGCGGTCCGTTGGGGCCCTTGAGGTCGAGCTGCTCGGCATCGACCGGCTGGGTTTCCAGGCCGTAGTCCGAGCGCAGCTCCCGGCACAGGTGGTCCGCCTGATCGGCATTGCCGGCAATCGCCACGGCCTTGAGCGTACGGCCGGCCAGCAAGCCGGCCAGCCGCCGCCCTAACCCGCTCGGCGGGATCTCCCGGCGGAGTCCCTGCGCCAGCACCTCTACCAGCCAGTCGTCGACCGCGGGGAGCGTGCCGCTTGGCAGGGAATCGGTCAGATAGATCCCCGAACGGCGCCGCAGCTCCACCAGGCCTTCCCGAGCCAGGCCGGCGTAGGCTGCCCGGACCGTGCGCGGGGTCGCATGGAGCTCGCTGCCAAGCCGTCGCGTGCTCGGCAGGCGCTGCCCAGGGGCGAGGGAGCCCCGGTGCAGCCCGCTCGCGATCCGCTGGCGGAGCAGCTCGCGGATCTCCGTGCCACGGCGGGTGAGCGCTCGGCCCAGGGATCTAGGCCCGCCAAGTTCGGCCGTCATCGCTTCCGCCCGCCCGACCGGGTCGCGCTCGCCACCAGGTTCTGCACCAGGATCAATTCCCCCGCGGCTTCCGGCTCGCCGGTGACGAAGATGAACTGGTTCCCGTCCGGATGGACATCGTAGCTCGCGTGCCGGCCGTTGCTCAGATAGTCGCGGATGAAGAGCAGCGCGCGCGGACCAATCGCGAAATCGGGCTGCGCGAGTAGCGGTACCGCGAACACGCTATCGGCGTTGCGATAGAAGAGCTCCCGCCCGTCGCGCCGCCAGCGCGGCTCAGTGCCACCGGCCGCCGACACCAGCCAGCGTCCTCCGCCCCCGGGAAACGGCCGTACGTAGACCTCGTCACGGCCGGTCTCGTTCGACACGTAGGCCAGCCAGCGCTCGTTGGGCGAGAGCGCCGGCGCGCGCTCGTCGAAGCGTGAGACGACCAGCGGATGCGGCGAGCCCAGCGAATCGCGCCGCACGAAGTACAGATCACCGGGGATCCCTCCCACCCGGTACACCAGGGTCCGCTGGTCGCGGGTCAACACCCCTTCGTAAATCTCCTGGAGGGAGCCCGGCAGCAGCGAATCCATTTCGCCGCCGCCGGCAGGAGCCCATTGGATCCCGCCCGCGCCGCGCCGCGAGGTGAACAGCACCCGGCGGCCATCCGCGGACCAGTCCGGGAACTGCTGCTGGCCCTCGAACGTGAGCCGCGCGAGCGTAGTCTGCGCCAGGTCGAGAATCCAGATGTCACCGGCGAGCCCCGCGCCCGGCGAGAGCGAAGTCACCGCCACTCGGCGGCCGCTGGGGGAAAAGCGCGGGTCAAGGAAGGGTCGGGCTTCGGTCCCGAGCATCGTCTCCGTGCCGTGGCGGTTCACCAGGACGAGTCGCCGTCGCGTGGAGACCTCCGGAGCATATACCGCCCAGCCACCGCGGGAGATCGCCACCTTCGCCGTGCCCTGCAGCCCCATCGGCACCCCCTGGAGCAACGGCACGGCGGGACCGCTCACCCGGCCCCGGCGCCAGTCGAACGGCGCCACCAGGGCGGATCCCTCGACCCCGAAGAACACCAGGGAGCCCCCATTCGCCTCACTGTAGCGCGCGTTGAGGCCCGCCCCGGCAACCGCCGTCACCCGCCCTGTTTCCAGCTCGACGATCACGGCCTCGAACGAGGGCGCCAATCCGGCGTTGGCCAGCACCCGCTTGCCGTCAGGCAGGAATTCGGGCCAGCGGAGCGTACCGTACTTTGCGGAATCCCTGAGGGCGACAGGGCGCGGGGTGCCTCCGCTCGCGGGAACCTGGAAAAGCTTGCCGTCGGACGAGAAGACGATCACGTCGCGGGAGCTCCAGGTGGCGCCCGAGACGCCCTGGACCGGACAGAGCGAGACGGGCGGACCGCCGGCCACCGCCACCTGCTTGAGGCTTCCCTCGGCGACAAAGCCGATCCGTTGTCCGTCGGGGGAGAAAAAAGGCTGCATACCGCCCCGGCTGTTCGGCAACGGCACCGGGTCGACTTGGTCGAGCCGGCGCAGGAAGATCTGCTGCCTGCCGGCATACGCGACAATCGTCTCGTCGGGTGAGAGCGCCACCGGGATGCCGACCGCGAGGGGCTGAATCCCGGCATCGGCAGGCAGCTTGAGCACCGAGCGGATCAGCGGGGCCGGCGCATCCGGCGCGCTGCGCAGTACTCTCCAGAGCGCGAGCCCCGCCACCACCAGCAGCAACAAGCCCGCGCCAGCGATCACGGGCCACGCTCTTCGCAGCGGAGCCGGACCCGCGGCAGCCGCCGGTTCCACCGCTCCAGGCCGGGTTAGCGCCTCGGCGAAGTCGGCGGCGCCCCGGAACCGATCGGCCGGCAAGCGCGCGAGCGCCTTGTGCACCGCCGCGGCCACGTGCGGCGGCACGCTGGGCCGCTCGAAGGTGACCGGACGGGGCGCCTCGGTGAGCAGCTTGGCGATCACCGATTGCGTAGTGGGTCCCGTGTGGGGCGGCTCCCCTGTCAGCATCTCGTAGACCACGCAGCCCAGCGCATAGACGTCGCTCCGCCCGTCCAGCTCGCGATCGGCGGTGGCCTGCTCGGGGCTCATGTACTGCGGCGTCCCGAGCGAGAGTCCGGTTTCGGTGAGCCGGCCACCGCCCGCCGCGGTCACCGCGCGCGCGATCCCGAAGTCGGCCACCACCGCGGCGCCGCCCACCCCGCTCTGGAGCAGGATGTTCTCCGGCTTGATGTCGCGGTGGATCACCCCTCGGCTGTGCGCATAGGCCAGCGCCGAGGCGACCTCGCTCGCGATGCGGAGCGCGTCGTCGAGCGCGAGCTGGCGCTCGCGGGTTAGCCGGTCGCGCAGCGATTCGCCCTCGACATAGGGCATCACGTAGTAGAGGAAGTGATCGATCTCGCCCGAGTCGTGCAGCGGCAGGATATGGGGATGCTGCAGCCCCGCGGTAACCCGGATCTCCTGGAGAAAGCGGTCGGCGCCGATCACCGCGGCCAGCTCGGGCCGCAGGACCTTGAGGGCGACCCTGCGGTCGTGGCGGACGTCGCGCGCCAGGTAAACGGTGGCCATCCCGCCCTGGCCCAGCTCGCGCTCGATGGCGTAGCGGCCGGTGAGCGCGGCGGTGAGCCGGGCGACGAGGGTCTCGCTCATGCGGAGAATGTATCAGCCGGGACGAGTGCTTGCCGGGCTGCCGGCGTAACAAGGGATTCGGCGGGAACCGCGCGGCCCAACGCGATCAGCGCAAGTCGGCGACGCTACAATTCCTCACAGCTCCATCGATGATTCGACAGCCGAGATCATTGCAGGCGGTGTCGGCGCTGGCTTCCGTTGCGTAGGTGTCGGTGCCCCCAAATGCGCGGAGCTGGCCGTTCCGGCCGATGAGGAGATCCAGGGTCCAGCGAGCGGATCCGCCACGCAGCTGGAAGGTGCGGGGACTGATGGTGTAGCCCTTGTAGGCGAAGGAGCGCAGAGGGTACTCCTGGGATGGACCCTGGAAGTATAGCCGGTCCCTCGATTGGGGTGCGCCTGTGACAGCATCCGCTCGCCCTGGGAAATCATGTTCGCATCGTTGTGCGCCCGAGCCAGCCGGGCGGACTCCCCGTTCCAGCACACCGCACAGCGCACCCCGCGATGCCGATTCGCCGCCATCGCTTCGCCATGCCGGATCCGCCCACTCTCCGCCGGCGACTCTCGAACTATGACCGGGCGCGCTCTCCCGCACTCCCGGTCCCACTCGCCTGACCGAAATCCTATCAGGGCCTTCCCGATCCCCTATGAGATCTCATAGGGCTGTTCAGGCGAGCCGGGAGCACCTTCTGGGTGAGGGCTGCCGGCCGCGCTTACGGAAGCCGCGTCGCGTTCCTCGGAGTGATCGCCAGCACCGGCAGGGGCTAGGATCAGCCAGCCTCAGATCATGTCGGCCGCGCGGATGGGCAGGCGTCGGATACGCTTGCCGGTCAGGGCGAACAGCGCATTCACTATCGCGGGAGTGGCGGGCGGCACCGGCGGCTCGCCCATGCCGAAGGGCTGCTCGCCGTGGCTCGGCACGATGTAAACCTCGACGGCCGGCGTTTCGCTCATGCGGGCGACCGGGAAATCCAGATAGCTGCTCTGCTCGGCCCGCCCATCCTTGAAGGTGATCTCGCTCTTGAGATTGGAGAGCGCCCAGAGCACCGCGCCCTCGACCTGCTGCTCGACGCCGAGCGGGTTGATCACCACGCCGCAATCCACGGCGCAAACCATCCGATGCACCGTGAAGGGCAAGTAACCCGCGCGCTGCGTCGCGGGCAGCGAGACCTCGGCGACATAGGCGACGTGGGTCTCCCCGTCGTACACGTTGCAGGCGACCCCCCGGGCGCGGCCCGCCGCGGCGGGGGTACCCCAGCCGGAGCGCTCGCGCACCAGCTCGAGCACCCGGCGGAGCCTCCGGCGATCGATTGTGAGTCCGCCAGCTTTGACCGTCTCCGCTCCTTCGAGCATTGCCAGCCGGAACGCAAGGGGATCGCGACCCGCAGCGGAGGCCAGCTCGTCCATGAAGCACTCGCGGGCATAGGTTGAGGACGGCGAGTACACCGCGCGCCAGGGCCCGATCTTCACCGGCACATCGACCCGGTGATAGCTGGTCTCGATAGTCGAGAAGGCATAAGGAATGTCGTAGACGCCCCAGGAAGAATCCTGAAAGTAGGCCACCGGATCGCGCAGGTCCTCGGCGGTAGGCGGGCCGCTCAGGTTGTGCAGCGCGGCAGCCTTCCGGTGGCGCCAGGCCACGCCTTTCCCCGAGGCGTCGACCACGCCGCGGAGCTGGTGCACGCTGGCGTTCTGGAAGTGGCCGTGGGCCATGTCGTCTTCGCGAGTCCAGAGTAGCTGGACCGGGGCGGCGAGCTCGCGCGAGAGCTCCGCGGCCTGGAGCGCGTAGTCCACGGCGAGACGCCGGCCGAAGCCGCCGCCGATCAAGGTCGGATGCACCACGACGGCGGTCTCCGGGATGCCCAGCTGCTGCGCCACCTGCGCCTGGGCGCGATTGGGCGCCTGGGTCGGCGCCCAGAGCTCGCAGCGGCCCGCCGTGACGTGCGCCGTACAGTTCATCGGCTCGACCGGCGCGTGGGCCTCGAAGGGGTAGTAGTAGCGCGCCTCCACGATCTTCCCGCCGTCTGGTGCCGGGCCTAGCGCGCCTTCCTGCCGGGTCAGCACGCCGGGGACGGCCAGCGCGCGCTCGAGCTCCTCGAAGTGACGCGCCGAGTTCCAGGCGGCATCGCGACCGGGAGTCCAGCGCGGGGCGAGGGCGCGACGGCCCTGGAGCGCGGCCCAGGTACTGTCGGCGACGACGGCTAACCCGCCCGAAATCGGCACGACGGCGCGGACGCCGCGCCGCGCCAGCGCCGGGCGCTGGTCGAAGCTCCCCAGCCGGGCGCCGAATGACGGCGGCCGGATGAGCGAAGCGAACAGCATCCCAGGAATCCGGATATCGAGCCCGTAGCGCGCCGCGCCCGTGACGATGCTCGGCGCGTCGATCCGTTTGACTCGAGTGCCGATGAGGTGGCGGTCAGCCGGCGCCTTCATCGGCGCACCGGTAGGCACCGGCAACCGAGCGGCGGCGACGACGAGGTTCCCATATGACGAACTCCGGCCGCTGGGCTCGTGCCGCACAGTTCCGTTCGCGGTGGTGCAGCTCGCCGGCTCAACGCCCCACGCCGCGGCGGCGGCGCTCTTGAGCATCGCTCGCGCGGCGGCGGCAGCCTCGCGCAGCGGGCGCCAGCTCCCCCCGATGCTCCAGCTCCCGCCGGTATTCAGGCGGGTGAAGCCGGCGGTGGTCGAGGCCTGGAGGAGGGCCACGTGGGTCCAGTCGGCGTCGAGCTCGTCGGCCACAATCATGGCCAGTGAGGTGCGCACGCCCTGTCCCATCTCCTGCTTGCCGATGGCAAGGGTGGTGGTGCCGGCTTCATCGATGGCGATCCAGAGATTGGGGGTGAAGCGGTCGGCGGGTTTGGCGACGCGGAATCCCCCGCCCGTGGCCCGAATGCCGAGGACGAGGGCGGAGCCGTACGCTCCGGACTTGAGGAAAGCGCGCCGGCTCGTCATCGCTGGTCGCTCGCGGCGGCGCGATGCACGGCGCGGCGGATCCGGGCATAGGTGCCGCAGCGGCAGACGTGCTGATCGAGGGCGGAATCGATGGCGGCGTCGCTGGGGTGCGGGTTAGCTTTGAGCAGCGCCGCAACGGTCATGAGCATCCCCGCCTGGCAATAGCCGCACTGGGCTACGTCCTCCTCGATCCAGGCACGCTGACAAGGGTGCGTCCCATCGCCCGAAAGGCCCTCGATCGTGGTAAAGCTCTTGCCGTTCGCGGCACTGGCGGGCAGCTGGCAGGAGCGGAGGGCGATATCACCGAGCAGCACGGTGCAGGCGCCGCAGGCGCCGACTCCGCAGCCGTATTTGGTGCCGGTCAGGCGGAGCTGATCGCGAAGGATCCAGAGCAGCGGCGTGTCGGAATCGACCTCGACGGAGTGACGCCGGCCGTTGACCGAAAGGGAGATCGGCATAGTAGTCGAAACTTACGGGGTGCGAACGAAAACGCCCTGGAATTGGTCGGACGAACCCGGCCCCTCTCCACCAAAGCTCAGCCGAACCGTGTCGGGGGCGACCGTTCCCGTCGCAAGCCCGAACGGGACCGCAACCGGGCTCGGTGTGAAGGCCAGCGCCGAGTCTAGCCTCGCGTACTCGCCCTCCTCCGTGAACGTGAAGAGCTGCGTCGTATTCCGGTTTCGCGCGGTGAGCGAGATGTCGTAGGTCCCGTCCTCGAGGCGCAACTCCCCACTCAGATACGTGCAGCAGCCCAGTCCCCCGTGGTCGTATGGCAAGGGCTCACCGTTGAGCAGCCGCAGCTCATAGCGACCTTCGATGTCGGCCGGGGCGGAAACATCCCCGTTGCACGCGGCGAAGCCAGCACAAGAGATCAATAGACCAGCCCGCCACCGGAACCGCTGGCTCCACCTGCCGAGTTGCACTGGCTTGGCCTCCTTACCGCTCTGGCGGTTTCCCGATCGTACGAAGCCGACCCCGTGCCTCCGCGTTGCTCGAATCCCGCCGGATCGCCTCCCGGAACGCTGTGGCCGCGGCAGTCGTGTCGCCGCGCCTCAGGTGGATGTTCCCTCGGAACACGGACAGGCCCGAGGATCCCGGAAACAACTCCTCGTTGAGCTTGAGCAGCGCCAGGGCCTCCTCGAACCGCTGGGGCTCGCCCCAACCGGAAGGCCGCGATGTTGAGGGAAGGCTCGCCGAAGTCGTAGGCATCGCGCCCCGCGCGATCAGCTTGGCGGGCTTCTCGTCCTTGGCGAAGTCGAACCGCTCGAGCGGCATGCCTTCTTCTCCCACGTGGCAGAACTGGCACCGCACGCCGAGCTCCACGGCAAAGTTTCGCATCATGCCGACGACCTGGGTAACCGGCGTGTCGCGAGGGATAACCTTGGTGTTGACGAGCGAGTCTGGCGGAAAGCGGCCGGGTGCCTGGGCGGCGAGGAGGGCGGGGATCAGCGCCAGGCCGATGCCGGCGGGCAGGAGGTGCATGCTGGGAAACCTTCTGGTTGAGCGGTCCCCGCGCCAGCCTGACGCGCCGAAGTACGGCACCGGCCCGCCAAAGTCGTCACTTTCCACGCTGGACTACTGCTGATCCCTGTCTAGAAAGCTCTGCCGAATGCCGTCTCGAGCTGCTCCTTATAGCCCCGCGACAGCTTGAGGCTGGTGCCGTCCTGCAGCAGCACCACGTACTCGCCCCGGAAAAACGGCTGCAGCTCCTTGATCCGCTCCACATTCACGATCGTGGAGCGGTGAATCCGGACGAAGCGCGCCGGATCGAGCTGCGCTTCCAGGTGCTTCATCGTATCGCGCAACAGGTGGGAGACCTTGCCAACGTGAATCCGCACGTAGTCTCCCTCCGCCTCGATCCAGTCGATCTCCCGGACGCCCAACACGCTCACCCGGCCACCCGACTTGATCACCAGCCGGCGGAGATACCCCGCGGGAGAGCCCGCCGGCGCCGACCCGCCTCGGGCCAGCGTTTCCAGCAGGACCATGAGACGGTCGCTCACCACGCCGAGCCGGCGCTGGCGCACCTCGCGCTTGGCGCGGGCCAGCGCGAGCCGGAACCGCTCGTCGTCGAACGGCTTGAGCAGGTAGTCCACCGCGGCGACGTCGAAGGCGCGCAAGGCGTATTCGTCGTAAGCCGTCACGAACACCACCACCATCAGCTCTTGCGGCTCGAGGTTCTGTAGCAGCAGGAAGCCGTCCATCCCGGGCATCTGGACGTCGAGAAAGAGCAGGTCGGGCGGGTCCTGCTCGATGCGTTTCAAGGCCGACCGCCCATCCGCCGCTTCGCCGACCAGCTCCAGCTCGGCATCGTCGGCCAGCAGCACGCGGATCGCGGCACGGCCGGCCGGCTCGTCGTCCACGATGAGCGTGCGAATCCGCGCCTCTCCGGGAGTCATCCCTACCGCTCCCAGGAGGCGGGCGCCTGGACGAAGGGCAGCTCGACCAGCGCCTGCATTCCCCCCTGCGGAAGGTTGTTCACCTCCAGAACGAAATCCTCGCCGTAGAGCCGGCCCAGCCGGGCTCGCGTGTTAGCCAATCCAATTCCGGGTCGCGCACCGTCCCCATCTCCCGCCCCAGGGCCGTCGTCGCGCACCGTGAGCTGCAGCCGCTTGCCCTCCCCCTCGTGCAGCCGTTTGGCGCTGACCGAGACTTTTCCCGCGAACAAGTGCGGCGCGATGCCGTGCCGAATCGCGTTCTCGACCAGGGGCTGGAGAATCAGGTGCGGCACTTTCGCGTCCAGCACTTCCGGATCGATGCTGAAATCCACCCGCAGGCGGTCCTGGAAGCGGATCTGCTCGATGTCCAGGTAGCTCTTGATGAACTCCAGCTCCTGCTTGAGCGGGACCTCCTGCTGCGCGGCGCCCTCCAGCATGCGGCGCAGCAGGTCGCCGAGTCCCGCCGTCACCTTGACCGCATTGTCGCGATCGCCGGTGCGCACCAGGGAGCCGATGGTGTGCAGCGCATTGAAGAGAAAGTGCGGGTGTAGCTGGGATTTGAGCGCCTGCAGGTCCGCCTGGGCGAGCTGGGTCTCGAGCTGCGAGGCCACCAGCTCACGCTCCCGGAAGCGGCGGTAGTGTTCCACCGCATAGCTCACCGTGAGGATCATCCAGTAGGTCAGCCCGTCCGACACGATCCAGATGACGAACTGCCTGGCGGTGCGCGTGAGCAGCGGATAGGCATTCGGCCCCAGCGGGAGGATCTGCGGCGTGAACCAGGAGGCAAACAGATCGAGCAGAAAGACGAAGCTGACGCACACCGCCAGATGCAGCGCCACGTTGCGCGGCCAGCACGGGGAAACGATCGGGAACCTCCGGCCCAGCCAGAGAATCCCCGGCGCGGCCAGCATCCAGGCCAGCGCCATGGGCAGCTGCAGCGCGAAGGACTTTCCCCAGGGGATCGGGCGTCCGCCCAGCGTGGAGCTCAGATGCACCTGGGTGGACATCACGATGCCGTACAGCATCCCCGCGATCAGGATCACCCGCCAGGGTGTGTGTGCCGGAGCCGGCCGGGAGACAGGGGCGGGGAGCGTCATCGCCCAAAGATGGGTCGCGAGCGTGCCCGCGGCCACCCATGCCGCGACGAAACGCGGATTCCTGCCGCCGGAATGCGTGGCCGCACGGTGAGGATTGCGGCGTCATTCCGGCGTGGCAGGCGCGCGTTTCGCCGCGCCGCCGCGGGGACTCGGCGCGCCGCGCTGGCGGGAGGCCTCGCGCAGGCCGAGCTTGCAGGACTAGCATGCGACTCCTCAAACCCATCACGTTCGCCCTATGGTCTCTGGCAGCCGGGAGCTGCCTGGGGCAGAGCGGCACCGACCCGACCGACCTCGGCCCGGGGCGGCGGGTGCTCTTCATCGGCAACAGCTACCTCTACACCCAGGATGTCGCGGGGATCGTCCAGGCCCTCGCCGATTCGGCGGGGGGCGACCGGCTGGCTGTCGCAACGGTGGCGGGGGCCGACCTCGCGCTGATCGACCACTGGAACATCGGGACCGCCCGGAGCGTGATCGCGCAGGGCAGCTGGGAATGGGTAGTTCTCCAGCAGGGGCCCTCGTCGGTCGAGCTCAACCGCGACACGCTGCGGCTCGCCACGCAGCTCTTCGCCGCGGAGATCGGGAACATCGGTGCCACGCCCGCGCTGTTTTCGGCGTGGCCGGCGGAGAACCGGCGACAGGATTTCCCGCGCGCGATCGAGTCCTATACGCTCGCCGCTGCGGATGTGAGCGGGATTCTGCTGCCGATCGCGTCGGCCTGGCTCGCCGCGTGGGACCGCGACCCCGATATCCAGCTTTATCAGGACGGCCTGCACCCCTCGGTGGAGGGTGCCTACCTTGGCGCGCTGGTGATCTATGCGCGGCTGCTGGGGCAATCTCCCAGCGGACTCCCGGCCACGCTGCGGCTCCGCAGCGGGCGCACGATCTCGGTAGCGCCCCAAACCGCCGCGCTCCTCCAGGCGGCCGCTGCGGAGGTGACGCAGGCTGCGGTGAGCCGGTGACGGCGCGGCCTGCCAACGGCATCGCGATGGTGATGAGCAGTTCCGTGCCATTGCTGTCTTCGGGTTGCCCAGAGGCCACGTTTCGCGACCCATCAGGCCATACGGCTCCCCGTCGAAGCTGACATCGTGCTAGCTGGCCACCCTCAAGTGGAATTAGGGTGCGACTCGGCGGAACCGCATGGTGCGGGTGAGATCATCGCCCGGGCCGCGCGGGACCCAGCCGCGGGCCTGCCGCGTGACTTGCATGGTGCCGTCCTGCAGCACCCGGCCGCGCAGAACCAGCAACGCGGCGAGACCGCGATACCACGGCAATCCCCATTCGAGCGTGCCGTCCGCCGTCACCTGAATCACCGGATCATCGGCCTCGAACCATTCCCCCCCCCGGTTCCCCAGCTGGACCCGGTCATGCACCACGATCGTATCTCCCGAAGCGCGTATCTCGACCTCGTGGAGCCTCGGCTCGTCGACCGTCACCCAGCGGCCCAGGAACGCGGCCGCCTCGCGCGGCGTCGGGCGGTGGGCAGGAAACTCCAGCTGGACGAAGCCGGGCGGCGCGGGCAGCGCGCGCTCGCTGGCGAGCTGCTCGCGTAGCGCGCGGCTCTCGCGCGACGGGCCCAGCGCCTGCTCCATCCGGACCAGCGCCCGCTCGGCATCGTCGAAATATCGGCTGTGGATCGACATGCGGATCGCCGTGGCAAAGGAGGCCTCGGGAATCGGGACGGCGTACCCGACCCGCTCGGCGAGGGAATCGTAGCGCTCGAGCATGGCGATGGGCCGGGTGCCGGGCCGCCACCCGCTGGGCCGGAAGTCCGCAAAGAGGGTGCGCAGCCCCTGCAGCAGGCCCGCCGCCGCCATGCTGCCGTGCGTCTCGCCCGTGACACTGAGGTGCCGCACCATGGGCCGCGCGCCGCCCCACTGGGTGGTGTCGACGCCGAGCTGCTGGGTGTTGACCAGCATCACGCGGGCACGCCGTGCGGCAGGCCGCCGCAGCACGGCGCGCGCCGCCTCGAATTCCCGCTGGTTGTTCCACCACACCGCCGGCTCCATTACCAGGTAGCCGGTGAAGAGCTCCGGTCGCTGGGCCAGGGCGTGGAGGGCGAATAACCCGCCGACGGAATGGCCGATGAGCACCCGCATGGGCCCGGTTCGGTAGCTCTTGTCGAGGTGCGGCAGCAGCTCCTCGGCAAGAAACGCGAGGAAGCGGTCGGCGCCGCCATGGCTCGCGGCCTCCGGCGGCACCGCGAAACCCGCGACCGGAGCGGGCGTCAGGTCACGCATGCGGTCGGTGTTGCGCACGCCGACGACGATTGCCGGCGGCAGCTGCGCGGTGGCGGCGTAGAACCGCGCGATGGCCACGGCGATTTCGTGCTCGGCCTCGCCATCGAGCACGACGAAAACCGGGTAACGCCGCGCGGCGTTCGCGGCGTATCCACTCGGAAGCGCGACGTCGATCACCCGCCGCTCTCCCAAGATCCGGGATGGGATCGTAAAGGAGCGGCCGAGCTCGATCGGGGTCCCGGTCTCGGTTTGGGCGATGCCGGGCCGGGCGACACCCAGCGCGATCAGCCCCATTAGGAGGATGCTCCGGTGGGTCACGAATAGTTTCCTTGAGGCGGCTGCCGCAATATCGCGATGAGCCATTGGGAACGGGGTGACGTCGAGCGGTTCATGCTCCAGGCTCCGGTAGCATCGGATGTGGAGCCATTGATTGCGACCGCAACCAGAACTCGCAATGCTCGCGCGATGAGTCGGCGGAAATTGTGGGCGAAGCCCCAGAATCAAGCGGCCAAACCGACTCGGGATACTTCGGCGCCCCGGATCCGGCTTTCGGCCGTCGCCACCGCCTTCCTAGCATCCGGTTCGCCGCACTACCCAGCGACTGGCCGTGACTCATCCGCGATTCGGCGCTCCCGCGCAATGATTGGACGCAATGAGCTTGACCACCGCGCCCGCGCGGACAAGCATATCGGGGTATGAGCTCACGCCGGGATTTCGTCCGCGGACTCGTGGCCGCCGGCTCCGCGCTGGCCGGCTGCAGAGTGCCCACCGCGACCAGTCGCGGATCGGTGCGACTGACCGCGCGGCCCGGAACACCAACAAACTTGCTCGGCCCCGGATTGCGGCCGCTGGGTATCGGCAGCTCGGCCCACGACGGCCAGCTCCTGGTTCCCCAGAGCCTGGTGCCCGGCACGCCGCTGCCCCTGGTTCTGGCGCTGCACGGAGCGGGCATCGGTGCCAGCGGTCCCATCACCTTTCTCGGGCCCTACGCGGAGTCAGCCGGATTCCTGCTGCTCGCTCCCGATTCCTACGGCTACACCTGGGACGCGATACGCGGCTCCGCCGGCCCGGATGTCGGCTTCATCGATCTCGCTCTGCGGTACGCCTTTGACCGCTGCCTGGTCGATCCCGCGCGGATCGTGCTCGAAGGCTTCTCGGACGGCGCCTCCTACGCGCTGACCCTTGGGCTGGCGAATGGCGATCTCTTCCCCCGCGTTGTGTCTTTCTCGCCGGGCTTCATCCCCCGCTCCGATTCGCCGCGTCGCGGCCAGCCGGAGTTCTTCGTGTCGCACGGCCGCCAGGATCCGGTGCTGCCGATCGATTCCGCCAGCCGGATCCTCGTTCCCTTCCTGCAACGGGAAGGCTACTCGGTGGAGTATCTGGAGTACGACGGCGTGCACAGCGTGCCGGCGACGGTCGCCGCGGCCGCAGTCCAGTGGCTCGTGCGCTAGCGCGGCGCCGGCCGGCCGCTCCCCCCATCCACCACGAACTTGAGCGAGCCGTCGGGCTGCCGCAGCCAGACGGTCAGGTATTTGGAGTAATTGGTGACGGTGGGCTCCACGTCGGTGCGTTGAATGGTGGCCTCCCCGATCGTCACGCCGAGGTCGCCCGAGGCGGCGACAAAGCTGACCTGCGGACGCCAGGCCCAGCGCCCGGTCGCGACAGGGCTGTGGGCCAGACGCGCGCGCACCGCACTCGGCCCGATGTTGAGCTCGCCGGTGCCGGCGAAGGTCATGCCGTCGGGGGCGACAAAGCGCGCGAACGCCAGCGGTGCCCCGCTGTCGGCCGCCAGCTTCGCGAAGGCAAGGTCCGCCTGGGCGAAGGGATTGCCGTCCGGCTCCGCCGACACCGCTCCGGTGCTAGAGGAGAGCACGATCTCTCCCGGCTTGAGCAGCCCGATCTGCTGGTGCCCCGCGACTTGCCAGGCACCCGTCGCGCCGCGCCGCCACACGGTGAAATACCGCCCCGGGTTAGGCGTGCTGCCCGGCCGCTCCGCCACCGTGCCGCCAAACGTGACGCCGAGCGTGCCGTCGCTCGAAACGAGCACCCGAAACGGCTCCCAGGAGACCCGGCCCTCTCGTAGCGCGGTCTGCGCCGCCAACAAGCGCTCGATTGCCGCGCGTCCCCGCACGATCGGTGCGCCCTCCAGCAGCAAGACCGCATCGTCCGCCATGGCGCCCGCCAGCGCGCGCGACAACCCGCTGCCGAACGCTGCCTGGCTCAGCTCCTGCTCGGCCAGCCGGAGCGTCTCGCGCGCGGCGGCCTGACCGGCGGCCGGGGAAGCATGCGGTGCCCCAGGAAGCGGCGGCGCCGGGAGGCTCGGCCCGTCGGCCCACTGCGGCACCTTGACGATGAGCTGCGCCGTCGCCTCGCCGCCGCGGTCGACCTGGATCACATCCACGCTCGAGTGCGGCGCCAGGCCGAACTGTTCGGCCGTCGCGAACGGCAACGAGAGCATCAAGTGGGGATGCCACGGTCCGACCCGGCGCCCCTCAGCGAGCGGCGAAGAGAACAGCACCTGGCGCGGCGACATCATATAGGACAGCGCCGGCCGGGCCGGCGGACGCAGCGTTCCGGCGGCGTAGGCCGCGGCGACCGCCCGCTTCACTTCCTCCTCGGTCTTCCCCTCGAAGCGCAGCCGCAGCTCCAGCAGCTCCTGGTGGAACACCGACGCCGAGGCCTCGCGGTCGTAGCAGATCGGGTAGAGGCTCCCGGCGTGGAGATCCCGGCTCACCATGCAGGTGCAGCCGTTACTGCCGTCGCGGGCCTTTGCCGGACCGGACTCCCGCAGCACGTAAATCGTCGCATTGGCCGAGATCTCCCGCGGCGCCGCGCTCATGGCGAACGCGATCTCTTCGGCTTCGGGCAGGGGACGCGGGCGCGTGGGATAGCCGCCCGATTGGACGGAGCCCGCGCCGGGGGGCAGCGCAAGCAGGAAAGGGACGATCGCGCGTCCGCCGAAGCGCGCCATGCGGACCTCAGTGCTCGGGAGAATGGGGTACGGACGGCTCGCAATCTAGCGAGCGGCGCGGGGCACCCAACCGCGCCGCGGCGAGCGGAGTAGCCAGCGGGACGAAGGGGGCGGCCGGCGCGACGAGCCGGCACGCCGCTCCTCGGCGTTAAGCCACCACCACGCCCCCTCTCGAGGGTGGTCCAAAGCCGAAATACGCCGCCACGACCGCCAGGCCGGCGTGCAGCCAGACGTCGGGCCCGTGCAACGGGATCACTCCAAACAGGTTGCTGGTCGAGGCAATCAGGCCGAGCACAGCCAGCAGCGCATAGATCGCGGTGAGGGAGCGCATGTACCTGACCGCGCCCGCGAAGGATGCGCCGACACTGAGTCCCCAGAGGCCCAGCACGAGATGTGCGACGTTGTGCCAGGTGCTCACCGGGAAGATGCCGAGCAGCAACCCGTTGGGCGTGGCCTGCGGTACGAACCCCAGAATGCCGACGGCGACGAACACGATACCGAGGAGTCGGGCGGCCTTGCCGATCATGGACCCCGCCTTGTGAGAGAGAGCGAGCGAGAGGTTATCGCCTCCGCCGTAACCCGGCAAGGCGTTCGCACATCTCTGGGGCAGTTCCCGAATCCCATCCTCGTCGTCGAGATTCTGTCGCCCCCCAGCGCGCATACCGACCGCTTCGTGAAGCGGTGCAGGTTTCAGTCAGCGGGGATTCCTGAGTACTGGATCGTGGACCTGGATGGACGCGCCATCGAGCGTTGCAAGCCGGGCGACGGTTCGCAATGGCCAGTATCGGTCCCTCTTTTTCTTCGACAAGGTGTGGAAGTTTCTTAATGCGCTTGGGCTCTGAGCCGGCGGGGTGAACTGGGCTATCATTCGAACGCTCGGCGCTCCGCGCGTATCTCACCAGCTACCGGGCTTCGAGCGAGGAACCTTGTCCCTGTCTGAGTCCGCACGCTCCTCCCGCGTGCTCACGCTGGCCGCGCTGGTCCTCCTTCCGGCGGCCCCGCCGCTCGCTGCTCAGCCGGCCATCGCGTTCGAACACGTGACCGTGGTCCCCCTGGACCGCGAGCGCGTGCTCGAACGCCACACCGTGCTGCTACGCGGCGGCCGGATCGCGGCGGTGGGCCCCGACGGTTCGCTGCGGATTCCCGCCGGGACAATCCGGGTGGATGGGAGCGGCAGGTACCTGATGCCGGGCCTCGCCGACATGCACGTCCACCCCTACAACACCGACCAGTTCCTCGATTATCTCGCCCACGGCGTCACCACCATCGCGGTGCTCAACGGCTCGCTGGACGCGCTGCGCTGGCGCGCCGAGGTCGCGCGCGGCACCCGGCTCGGCCCCACCATCTACAGCGCGGGGCCTTCGCTCGAGGGCGTCCCCGCCGGCAATCCGACCTTCCTCTCCACTGCGACGCCGGAGGATGGGCGCCAGGCCGTCCGCGCCATCGCGGCCGCGGGCTTCGACTTCGTCAAGGTGTACATGACGCTCACGCCCGCGACCTACCGCGCCATCCTCGCCGAGGCCAAGGCGCGAGGCATCGCGGTCGTCGGGCACATCCCCCCGGGGGTCGGCGTGGATAGTGTGCTCGCCGGCGGGCAGGTGCTGGTGGCGCACGCGGAAGAGTTCTTCCGGGAGCGCGTCGACAGCGCGCGCGGGGCGGAACGCATGGCGGACATCGTGCGCCGCGTGAAAGCCGCCCGGGTGACGGTGATCCCGAACCTGGTGGCCTACGCGGATTACATCCGTGCGATCAAGGACCTTCCCGCCGTCCTCGCCGATCCCGAGATGCGCTATGCCTCACCGGCGGCCTACAGCGAGAAGCTGCCCTCCCACCACCGGAGCATCCGGCCTAACCCGGCGCAGTTCCTGGCCGGCGCGGAGCGCGGCCTCGCCCGAATGCGGGTCTTCACCCGGATGCTGCGCGACGCCGGCGTCCCCCTGCTGCTCGGCACCGACACGGAATTCTTCGGCTTCGCCGGACAGGTCGCCCACCAGGACCTCGAGGAGCTGGTATCCGCCGGACTTTCGCCTTATCAGGCGCTGGTTGCCGCCACGCGCGCTCCCGGGGAATTCGTCAGGGCGAGCCTGCGAGGCGCCGCAGCCTTCGGCACCGTGGCAGCGGGGCAGCGCGCCGACCTCGTGCTGCTCGCCGCGAACCCGCTCGAGTCGATCGGGAACGCCTCCCGCATCGAGGGCGTCGTGGTGCGGGGCCGCTGGCTCCCGGCGGCTCGGCTCGCCGCCCTGCGCGACTCCCTGGCGGCGAGCTTCGCACCCCGCCGCGCGGAGGTGTTGCGCTTCGACAGCCTGATCACCGCCGGGCGGCTGGACGACGCCGAGGCCACGCTGCGCGCCCTGCGTCGCGCGCACACCGGCGGGCCTCCGATCGCGCAGATCGTGCTGTGGGTCAAGGCCCAACGGCTGCTGGCTAGGGATACCGCGGGTGCGGTGCGGCTCCTCGAGTGGAACGCCGAGCTGTACCCCCAGTCCCACTCGGCGCATGCCGAGCTGGCGCGCGGCTATCTCGCCCGGGGCGACACGGCACGCGCCCGCGCCGAAGCGCGCCGGGCACTCGCCATCTTCCCGACCCACGCCCCCGCGAAGCAAGTGTTGCGGACGCTTGGGACAGAACCGTGAGGGATCGGCGGTCTGCCCTGGGCAGCGCACTCGGCCATACGCAAAGTCGAACCGGCTCGTACGGCCTGCCGCGCTGCCGGAATGGCGACGGGCCTGCGGTTCTTGCGAGCGAGGAATTCGTTGATTTCGCGGTGCCGCGGACCGAGGAGCTCTTTCGCGCAGCACGGTTCACAAAAACGGAGTGATTCCCACCTTCTCGGCAGTCATGCCATCTATGTGTCGCAGCCGGAGGCCGTGGCGGGGCTGATCGAGACCGCGGCGCAGGGGGTCATACAGGAGGCGGCCGTGGGGTGAGGTGGTGACCCCGGATCACAACGAAGCGGACTGGTCCTTGACCAGTCCGCTTTTTCCTGCCCGTCGCGGTTCCAGGGCCAGATGGTTCCGCCAACACCGGGCTACTCCGCCGCAACCCCAGCACAACTCGCCGCGCGGCGCCTGTCCAGCGGTCTTCAGTCCTCGCGGTCTGGCTAGCCTGGGGGGTGGAGGCGCAACCACGGGGTTGCGTATATCCGCTGCGCGTTTTATAATACGCAATGAAAAGGTTGCATAATACGTCGCGCTCAGAACGCTTACAGGGAAGGACAAAGAAAACGATGACGGTGAAAACGAACCGCACTCTCCGGCAGCGGAGCCAGATGATCCAGCTCTTAGTGCTGCTATCGGGTCTCGCTCTCTCGCCGGCAGCGGGCGTCCACGCGCAAGCCACAGGCGCCGCACGAAGCACGCTCGATCCGCTGCCCCGGGACCTGGAAATTCAACTCGCGCTCAGCGCGCTGCCGCCGCACCTCAGAGCTGGTGCAACGGTTTACCTGCTGAACCCGGCTAAGGGGTTCGAGGTCGCCCGCCAGGGGACGAACGGATTCTCGGCCCTGGTAGCTCGAACCGGCGACGACACTTTCTTCGGCGCCTGGCCGCTCACGAAGTATCCGGAGGACATTCTCTACCCGATCGGCTTCGACCAGGCGGGCGCCGGAGCCCAGCTGCGAGTCTTCCTCGACGCAGCGGAGCTGCAAGCCAAGGGGACTCCCCCGGCCGAACTGAAGCGGATGATCCAGCAACGTCACCAGAGCGGCTACTACAAGGCTCCGGAACGTGCCGGGATCTCCTACATGCTTGCGCCAGTGCTGCGGACCTACTTCCAACCGGAATCAAGCGACAGTGTACTCACCATCAGTTTTCCTCACGTGATGTATTTTGCCCCGGGGGTCTCGGCTCGCGACATTGGGGCAGGACCGCTGGCCGGCGTGTATCCGTTCGTGATCCTCGAGGGCCACCACGGCTACATGATCCAGGCGCTCGGCGTAACCGAACGGGCGGTGATTCGCAAAGAATACGAGGGGATGCTCGCAAGCCTGTGCCGGCTCAAGGCCGCCTGGTGCTTGCCGGACGCTACGAAAGGGGGGACCAAGCCATGACCGCCCATACCGAAACAACCCACGACAAGGCCAGCACGGACCGGATCGAAAAGCGAGTGGTGCTGCAGGCCCCGCGCTCGCGGGTTTGGCGCGCGATCGCGAATGTGGAAGAGTTTGGCGCGTGGTTCAATGCGAGGTTCGAGGGCGAGTTCACCGAGGGCGCGACGGTCCGGGGCCGGATCACTCAACCGGGTTACGAGCACATCGAGCTGGAGTTGCAGCTCGTGCGGATCGAGCCCGAGCGCTATTTCGCCTATCGCTGGCACCCCGGCGCGATCGACCCCGGGGTGGACTACTCGGCCGAGCCCACGACCCTGGTGGAGTTCACGCTGGAGGACGTGGACGCCGGCACAGCCGTCACCATCGTGGAGTCCGGATTCGATAAAATCCCGCTCACCCGGCGGGCCGAGGCCTTCCGCCTGAACGATCGCGGGTGGGACGCGGAAAGCAAGAACCTGGAGCGCTATGTCGCGTAGCCGCGGCACGGCGGCTGTGAACGTGAGCGAAGCGGCACCGATGTTCGCGGCGCTTGGCGATGCAACCCGGCTGAAGCTGCTCGGGCGGTTGTCGGTCGATGGGCCGCTCTCGATTACGCGGCTAAGCGAAGGGACGAAGGTGACCCGCCAGGCGATTGCCCGGCACCTCTACGTCCTCGGTGATGCGGGGCTGCTGCGCCATGCACGCCGCGGGCGTGAGCAAGTCTGGTCACTCGACTTGAAGCGGCTGGAAAAGGCGAGGCAATACGTCGATCAGGTTGCGGCGCAATGGGACGCCGCGGCCGAGCGCTTGAGAGCGTACGTGGAGGATCGCTGAACGCTCGAGGCCGGTTCGAGGTCCGAAACCGGCCAGCGAACCAGGGATCACCATCATACTTGCCCTCATCGGCCTCGGCTAGCGTCACCTTGCACATAGGGTAGGATGGCAAGGGACGCAAAGAAATTCGCCCGGTTGCCGATGTAGATCTTCTCCTGGTCGCTGGCCCGCTCGGCCCTACGGCCAGGACTGGTCACCGACCGTGACGTGGGGGGCCGCGAACAGCCCCGGCTGCTCCCACGCGGCGAAGTTGCCGCGGGGTGGAGATCCCAGACTCCTCTCCGCTCACTCCACCAGCTTGCCGGCCGACGAGACCACGTGCATCAGGGCGGCGATTTCGTGCGCGATCGGAGGAATCGGCTCCCGTACCAATCGACCCGGTCCCGACCACACCAGATTCGCCCGCAGCGATTCGTCCACGCCCGGGTAGTCCGAACGATTGTGACAGCCGCGCGTTTCCCGTCGCTCGAGCGCTGCTTCAAGCGTTGCCCGGGCGGCGACCAGCGACGACCTGACGTCGAACGCATGGGCCAGGTCCTGGAAGCCGGCAAGATCGGGATGAACCCCGACCCGGGGCGCCGTCGCCTCGATGTCCGCCAGCTTCTCCAGTCCCGCGCGCAGACCCGCCTCGCTCCGGACGACGCCGGCATGCTCCGTCATCAGGTTGCGGAGCGCGCGCTGCAGCGGCCGAACGTTCTCCCGGCCTCCGCCGGCGAGCATCCCATCGACCTCTGCGGCCGCTTCCGCCAGCGCGGCCGCCGAACGCTGCTGGGCCCTGAGGCAGGCCGAATACGCCGCCGCGGCCTCGCCCACGATCCGCCCATAGACCAGCAGCTCGATCAGCGAGTTCCCGCCGAGGCGATTGGCGCCATGCAGGCCGCTGGCGGCCTCGCCGACCGCGTAGAGTCCCTCGATGCCGGTGCCGGAATCCTCCGGCCGCACCCACACACCACCCATCGAGTAGTGCGCCGTGGGAGCGACCTCGATCGGCGTGGTCGTGATGTCGAGCATCTGGAGTTCGAGGAGCGTCTGGTAGACCCGTGGCAGCCGGCGCATGATCGTCTCGCGCGGCAGGTGAGAGACATCCAGCCAGACCCCGCCGTCGGGAGTCCCTCGACCTTGCTGGATCTCGGTGTAGCACGCCAAGGCGACCCGATCCCTGGTCGAGAGCTCCATGCGCTCGGGGTCATAGCGCGACATGAAGCGCTCTCCCAGGGCGTTGCGGAGGATCCCGCCTTCCCCGCGGGCCGCCTCGGAGACCAGGGCTCCGGCTGCGTCCTCCGGTTCGAGCAGCCCCGAGGGATGGAACTGCACCAGCTCGGCGTCGCGGAGCCGGGCACCCGCCTCGACGGCCAGACGGAACGAGTCGCCGGTGTTCTCGTCCCGGCGCGACGAGGTCCGGCGCCAGATCCGGGTGTGACCACCCGCCGCCAGGATGACGGCGTCGGCATGGATGAGGTACCGGCTCCCGTCTTCGAGGTCGAAGCCATAGGCGCCGAAGGCCACGTTGTCCCGGATCAGCAGCCGGGTCACGTAGACGGTATCCAGGATCGGCACCTGGAGCTGGGTGGCACGATTGAGCAGGGCCCGCTGGATCTCGAGACCGGTGTAGTCGCCGGCAAAGGCGGTGCGCCGAAACGTGTGGGCCCCGAAGAAGCGCAGGGAGATCCTGCCATCCGCCTCTCTCGCGAACGGCATCCCGTACCGCTCGAGATCCGCGATCCCGCGGGCTGCCCCCTCCGTGACGATCCGGACGATCCGGGGGTCGGCCAGCAGATAGCTCTCTTGGAGCGTGTCGGCCGCGTGCTGCTCCCAGGTGTCCGCGTGATCCATCGTCGCCAGAGCCGCATTGATGCCCCCCGCCGCAAGCGACGTGTGGGCGTCGTGCTTCCGCCGCTTGCTCACGGCCAGCACTTCGACCCCGCGCTCCGCCAGCTCGATCGCGGCGCGGAGGGCGGAGCCCCCGGAGCCGATGACGAGGACCGCGGTGGCGATCCTATGCTCCATTCGCTCCGCTCATGGGGCCGGCACGGCCACCGGGGCACCCTTCTCCTTCACCAGGAATACCACGAACCGGGCCCGGTTGGTCTGGCTCGCGTTGCGGCCGACCAGGTGCACGTCGTCCCTGCCTTCATAGAAGGTCTCACCCGCCTTCAGAGTCACCGGTGGTTGCCCCTTCACCTGCATCACCACCGAACCCTCGAGCACGTAGACGAATGCCTGCGCATTGTGCCGGTGGACCGGCTCCGACACGCCCGGACCATACTCGACCATCAGCACGAGGGTCTCCTGGCCTGCGGCGGCGGCCAGATCCTTCGTCACCAGCGTTTTCACCTCGGGCCCCTGCCCCTGCGCTTCAATAGGGAGAGCCAAGATGGCGAGCAAGACGAACAGGAGTCCCGCTCGCCGGAGAGCGATCATTCGCATGGGCTTTACCTTCCCGCCGCGACCGGCTGCGAGGCCGGCGCCGCCTTCTGCTTCAGGAACGCCTCGAGCGTGAGGTCACCTACCCGGGCCCCCTCGCCAGGGACCAGCGAACGCTCCTCCAGGACGGCGCCGAAGTAGCGCGCCGAGGGATCGGCGATGACGGTCCGCGGGTCCTTCCGCGCCGCGAGTGCCCGGCGGATGATTTCGTCGAAGCGGAGCTGCTGCGGACCGCCCACCTCGATCGTCCCGTTCAGGGGAGTTCCGACCGAGACTCTGGCGACCGTCTTCGCGACATCCTCGGCCGCGATCGGCTGGAACAGCACCGGCGGCACCCGGACCTCGTTCGCCACGGTGAGGTCGTCGGCGATCCTCGGCACGAACTCGAAGAACTGGGTGGCGTGAACGATCGAATACGGGATCCCCGACTCCTTGATCAGCTTCTCCTGCGCGAGCTTGGCCCGCATGTAGCCGCTTCCGGTGAGCCGCTCGCTTCCCACCACCGACAGGGCGACGTGATGCCGCACGCCGGCGGCAGCCTCCGCGGCCAGGATGTTCCCGGTCGAGGTCCGGAAGAAGTCGAGGACCGCGGCGTCCTCGAACGAGGGCGAGTTGGATACGTCGACGACCACGTCCGAGCCGGTGAGGGCGGCCGCCAGGCCCTCGCCGGTCAAGGTGTTGACGCCGGTGTCGGGCGCGGCCGGCACGGCCTCGTAGCCGTTCTGCCGGAGCCAGCTGACGACCTTGGAGCCGATCAGGCCGGTTCCGCCGATGACGATGACTTTCATAGCAGTCTCCTTTGAGGTAGGCGAAGCCGGCGATCACTCGTCGAACGGAGCGTTCATCAGGAAATCGACCGTTGACGGCCGCTGGTAGCCCGGCACGAAGCGATCCCCGAAGTCGCGGGCGAAGTTGTCGTAAGTGGTCTCCGGCCTGGTTTCGACGATGCGGCAGACGGCATCCGTGAAGGACCGCTTCATGCCGAGGCGGGGGAACTCGGCCAGGATGCTCGTCATCTCCGCCGGCGGGATCAGGTCGTACTGAGGCCCGCCGAAGTCGAGGCCGATCCCCGCCGTGCAGAGCGCCACCTCCGCCTCTTTGTGCAGAGCAATCGAGGGTGTCGAATTCAGCGCGACGCTGTCCCAGATCAGCTGCCCGCGGCGCTGGTCGAGGCCCTGCTCGAGCCCGAAGGCCCGCGCTGCGTCGGCTCCTTCGACCTCGAAGCGCCTGGGACCCGGGAAGCTGTTGGTGAGCCCAAGGTCGTGGAGCAGCGACCCAACCGCGACGACTTCCGCGTCGTGAGGCACACCTTGCAGCTGTCCCAGCCGAACTGCGAAGAGCCAGGATCGGACGGCGTGGTTGAAGAGATACGGCTCGGAATGGACGCGGGCATAGTCCAGCGTGCGAGTGATCAGCGGCGTGTCGATCACCGTGATGCCACCCAGGACCCGGGTCCTGCTGCTCATGACGGTCGGTTCGGCGGTCAGCGGCATGGTCAGCTCCCCGCGGCGGGTTGGGCGAGCGAGACCACGTGCCGTTCCGCCCACGAGAGCGCGTAGTCGGCGATCTCCTCCCAGCCGCGCTGCGCGGGGAGCAGGTGAGAGCGCCCCTCGAACACCGTCACCTCGGTGAGCGTCTCCGCCGTGTAGTGCGCCGCGTTCGAGTGCTGCACGACCGGCGGCATCAGGTGGTCCTCACCGCCGGAAATGAACAGCAGCGGGGGCCGCGCCGGGTTCTTGTAGTTGACCCAGGTCGCCTGCGGCCCGGGCTCGAGGTTCGCGAGCACGCTGTCCCAAAAAATGCCGCCTGACGCGGGCACGTGATAGCGCTCATACAGAGCGCGCGCCTCCGCCTCGGGGAACGTGTTCGTGAACGTGTAGCGCCACTGCTCGTACGTGAGGCCGACCGCCCGGTGCCGGTGCGCCGGGCGCTTGAGCACCGGGAACGACGCCCGGATCTGCGACCACGGCAGGACGAGGACGCCCTCGGTCGGCGCAGAGTTGAACGTCACCCCCGCAGCGCCGAAGCCGTGGTCGAGCAGGATCTGCACGAAGGTGCCGCCCGCCGAGTGGCCCATGAGGATCGGGGGGGCGTCGAGCGCCCCGACGACCGACTCCAGCTGCGCGATGATCGCGGGGACCGTGAGCCGCTCGACCGGCGTTGGGTCGGCGTTGAGCGCCTCGACCTCCACCTCGAAGCCGGGATAGGCGGGGGCGAGAACGCGGTAGCCCTTCGCCTCGTAGTGCGGGATCCAGTGCTCCCAGCTCCGCGGTGTCACCCAGAAGCCATGGACCAGCACGATCGTATCGGGAGAGCGCTCTGAGGCGCGAGGTGTCATTGGACTTGGCATGTTCGCTCCCCTCTCAGCGGGCGGCCGAGGTCGCGGCCTTCGCGCGGGCGCGGGCCCGCGGTGCCGGAGAGCTCCGAATAAACTGGAGCAGCTCGGCGTTGATCTGGTCCTGGTGCGTCGCGGTGATCCCGTGCGGGGCGCCCGGGTAATAGACGTCCTTCGCGCCCTTGATGAGCCGGGCCGACTTCCTCGCGGAGTTTCGGACCGGCACGATCTGGTCGTCCTCGCCGTGAAGCACCAGGGTCGGGACATCGAACTTCTTCAGGTCCTCGGTGAAGTCGGTCTCGGAGAAGGCCTTGATGCTTTCGTAGGCGTTCTTCAGGCCGGCCTGCATGCTCCAGAGCCAGAACTGGTCGAGGATCCCCTGCGAGACTGCCGCGCCGGGCCGGTTGGCGCCGTAGAATCCGGGCGCGAACTCCCGGTAGGTCTGCGAGCGATCCTTGACGAGGCCCGCGCGCAGGCCATCGAAGACCTCGATCGGCAGGCCTTCGGGATTGGCGGGAGTCTTGAGCATGAGGGGCGGCACGGCGGCGATCAGGACTGCCCGGGCCACCCGGCTGGTCCCGTGGCGACCGATGTAGCGGGCGACTTCCCCACCGCCGGTGGAGTGGCCCACCAGGGTGACGTCGTTCAGATCCAGCGCTTCGATCAGGGCCGCGAGGTCGTCGGCATAGCCGTCCATGTCGTTGCCCGTCGCGGCCTGGCTGGACCGGCCGTGGCCGCGCCGGTCGTGCGCGATCACCCGAAAGCCGTTCTGCTCGAGGAACAGCATCTGACCGTCCCACATGTCGGCATTCAGCGGCCAGCCGTGTGAGAAGGTGACGACGGGACCCTTGCCCCAGTCCTTGTAGTAGATCTGGGTGCCGTCCTTGCTGGTGATAGTGCTCATGGATCTTCGCTCCTTCAGAGGTGGTGGTTATCAGCGAGGGGCCAAGATCGGGAATCGGGGTCCGCGTCGCGTCAGTAGGAATCCCCAGTCGTGGTCCCGGGTGCGGTCCCGGGATCGGCTCCGGTGGCTGAGAACGATTCGAAGGCCGCCCCAGGGGACCGGCCAGGACTTCCACGGACGCGACCAGGATGGCGGATTGGCTGACTTGCAGATGGTGACCCGCGCTGCCCCTCGGGACCCGGCTGTCTAGGCCGTCGGGGCGAGCTCTCGCGACATCGCACGGCGCAGGTCGCGTCGCGAGCTGATGCCGAGCTTGCCGAATACCTTGTGCAGGTGATACTCGGCCGTTCGAGGACTGATGAAGAGCTGGCTCGCGATCTCCGGGTTCGTGCGCCCGTCCGCGGCCAGCCAGGCGACCTGCGCCTCCTGGGCGGTGAGGCCGTCATGCCGCTCGACGGACCGCTTGGTGACCGTTTCGCCCGTCGCGGCCAATTCGTGGCGCGCCCGCTCGGCAAATGCCTCGGCGCCGAACCCGCTCAGCATCTCGTGTGCGGTCTTGAGCTGCGCCCGGGCGTCCACCCGGCGATTCTCGCGCCGTAACCATTCGCCGTACAGCAGGTGGGCGCGGGCGAGATGAACAGCCATCCGGCTACGGCTCAGCCGCTCGATGGCTTCGCGATAGAGCGCGTCGGCCGCGTCGCCATCGGTGACCAGCGCGCTCGAGCGCGCCAGCATGCCCAGGGCCCAATCGGAGCCGGCGGCGCGAGTGCGCGTCTCCAGCTCGCGGAGCGAAGTCGCAGCCGTATCCTGCGCTCCGCTCCGGGCGGCCGCTTCGATCAGCTCGGCGAGCGCCCAGCCATAGAACCCGAGGTCCTCGTGGCGACAGGCCTGCTGGGCACCCGCGAGCGCCGCCGGGTACTGCCCCAGTCCGTTGTGCAGGACGGCCCTCACATATCCGATGAGACCGATGGCTCGTCCGTCGCCTCGAGTGCTCGCGTCCCGTGCGCCTTGCTCGAGCAGCCTGAGGGCCGGCATCTCCCGCCCCTGCCAGGAAGCCAGCATGAGCGTCGTATACGGAAACGGTGCGCTGCCCGTTGCCGCCGCGATCGCGTTGGCTTCTTCGATGTCCGCTGCCGAGCCGGCGAACTCGCCTGCATGGAGCAGCACGCCGGCGCGGTAACACAGCGCCAGGGGCAGGATCGCCAGCGCTCCCGCGTCGCGGGACAGCCGGACCGCGCTGGCCGCCAGGTAATGCCACGTCTCGTCGTCCCACAACTCGGCGGCGATCGGCTCGGGGGCCACCGGACACGCCGTGAATAGCCAGCGAACGCTTGCGCCCGGATCGCCGCGATCCGCCTCCTTTCTGAAGGCGAGCAGGGCGCGTTTCAGCGGGACGACGCCGGCCAGGTAACCCGCGGTGATCCGGGTCGTTACGCCGTCGAGCAGGAGGTCGATGGCACGCGGCGGCTCCGGGGCCGGCGGCGCCCCCAGGGCCGCATCGGCGGCCTCGTGTACTCCCACCCGGTCGCCGAGACGACCGGCAAAGACTGCGGTCCCGATGGCCTCGAGGTAGGTCTCCCGGGCCATCGCGGGGTCGAGCGACTCCAGCCGGCGGGCGGCATCCAGCAACAACTCCGAAGCCTGGCTGCTCCGGTTGCGGGCAAAGGCGATGCGCGCCCGCAACCGGGCGAGCTGGGCGCGCTGCCGCTCGTCCACCGGACCGACCTCCGCGGCCGCGAGCAGCTCGTAGGCCGCCTCGGGGGCCCCTGCCTCGAACTTCGCCTCCGCGGCGGCGAGGGATCGCGCGCTGCGTTGCGCGGCGTCGGGAGTGAGCCGGCTGGCGCACTCGAGAAACGCGGCAGCGGCGCCGATCCCGCCCCGGGCCTGCGCTCGATGCGCGGCAGCCTCCAGCTCGCCGGCCACCCCCTCGTCCAGCCCGACGGCCGCCAGAGCGCGATGCCACGCGCGACGATCCGGATCGGTGTTCGGATCGGTGACGGCGGCCAGAGCGCGATGAATGTCACGCCGTTCGGGCAGCGGCCGGGCCCGATAGGCCGCGGAGCGAACCAGGGGGTGCAGGAAGCGCACTCGGCCGCGAAACTCGACCAGCCCCGCGGTCTCCGCGGGTGCGGCCGCGTCGGTCCCGATGCCGAGCAGCTCGGCGGCGCGCCACAACAGCCCGATATCGCCGAGCGGCTCCGCCGCCGCCGCAAGCAGGAGGCGCTGGGAGTCGGCGGGCAAGCACTGAATCTGCTGCTGAAAGCGGTGCTCGATCAGGCTGGGGCCCTGCCCGGCGTCGGGCGCGGCGTACCCGCCGGCGAGATCGGACCCGGCCAGGCCGCGGGAAAGCTCGAGCAACGCCAGGGGGTTCCCCCGGGTTTCGGCGACGATCCGGTCCTCCACCCGCTCATCCAATCGCCCGGGAATCGCCACCTCGAGCAGACGACGCGCGTCCCCCTCGCTCAGCGGTCCCAGCGGAAGACCGGGAAGACCGGCGAACTCCTGGCTGTCGTCCGGCTCCCGCACGGCGAACAGCAGCGCCACCGATTCGGCGAACAGGCGGCGGGCGACGAATACCAATGCCTGTCTCGAGGCCCCGTCGAGCCATTGCGCATCGTCAACGAGGCAGATCAGAGGCTGCTTTTCGGCGACTGCGGAGAGAAGACTCAGTACGGCCAGACTGAGCAGAAAGCGGTCAGGCTGCCTGCCTTCACTCAGCCCGAACGCCGTCTGGAGGGCGTTGCGCTGGGGGGCCGCCAGGCGGCCGGCGCGGTCCAGCATCGGGGCGCAGAGCTGGTGCAGCCCAGCGTAGGCGAGCTCCATCTCCGACTCGATGCCCGAGGCGCGGGCGACCCGACACCCGGACGCCGCCCCGGCCAGGTATTCCAGTAACGCGGTCTTCCCGATTCCCGGCTCGCCGCGCACAACCAGCACTTGACTACGACGCGAGCGCACTCCGTCCAGCAGGCGATCGAGGGCTTCGCATTCCCTGGCGCGACCGCGCAACGCGACCCCACGATCCAGACGCGACATGCCCATTCAGACCGATCGAACGTTGACACGTGCCAGCAGGTCGATGCGGCCCGGCTCGCTGCCGCGGTGGCGCGCGGGTCCGCTATCTGGCCCCGGGAGGCCGCCGCGCAACCAGGCAAATATACAGTGCCGCCCCTGCGCCGCTTATTCAGGATCAAGGACGCACTGGTACAGCCGAGGCGCGCCGGGCACTCGCCACCTTCCCGACCCACGCCTCTGCGAAGCCGTGGTGGCGCCGTTCGACCCGCGACACGGTGGACGTGGCGCTCAAGGGTGACGGGTTGGTGCTCAACCGAGGAGGTACGTCATGCGTGCTGGAGCCGGACCTGCGGTTCTATGGACTATCAAGAGGAGGGCGGATCGGGGGACCTCGAGATCCCGACAAATCTTGCGAGCGAGGAATTCGTTGATTTCGCGGTGCCGCGGGACCGAGGAGCTCAGATGGCGAATGAGAACAATTCGCTTCACGACGTCACCTTAGGGGCTCCCGAATTACCTCGGAGCCGGCGAGCTCGGATTCGGCGAGAGCCCGATTGGCTTGCAGAACCAGCTCGACTGCTTCACGAAGGTTGCGGCGGGCTTCCTCAAGAGTGGCTCCCTAAGTGTTGGCTCCGGGAAGCTCTTCGACAAACGCCACGTATCCTTCCGGGACCTTCCGGAAAACGGCGGTGAGCTCCAGCTGCATCCAGCGTCCTTGCAGAGGACACCTCCAATCTACTCTTGAAGCCGGGCCAAGCTGGGAAGCTAGGGCCGGGGTTGTTCAAGCGTCATCACTCACTCGAGTTTCGAATGTGTCGTGAGATGAGCCAGTGACCGTTGGGCTGACGGCGGAGGATGTCGAGATGTCGTACTACTTGGTTGCTGATCTGGCCCGTCCGACGATTTCGGACCGAGCGGCAGCGGTGCGGTCAAAAGGTGAATCGGTAAATCAGCGCGTTCCCGCTCCCCCCGAAGGCGCTATTGAACTTCGCAATGACGACCAGCATGGTGACCAGCCCGGCCCCAACCCCCACCGCGAGCGCCGCGGTCGCGGTAGGGTCTGGTCTCCTCGCCTCAACGCGCACGACGTCCCGAACGGCGACCGTCCCCGGTACCCTGTGTTTGATCGTGGCCCCCAGCAAGGCGCTCATCACCGCTTCGCCACCGGACTGCCGCTCGACCTGGCCAGCGATGGAATCCCCATACACTCGGGCGCCGACCATCACCAGCGATTCGCCCGACGCGGTGGCCAGCCGAAGCCGCGGAGGCGGGACCTCCTCCAGCACTTGAGGCACCGGTGTCTGCACTTCCACCCAATGATTGCACCCCGCGAGCCCGAGGGTCACAATCAACCCAAGCGTTCTCATTATTCCTCCCAGAATAGAACCTCGACTGAAGGAAATGGGAGGCGATCAAGGGACCGTCAAGTCGGAGCCTCTACTTTTCCTTCAAAGAGAAGTAACTCGGTATGAAGTTACTGGGTGTCCCTGGAGGGAGCCAACTCACAATTCTACGCACGCCAGGTCTCTGTGTGCCGCCTAACGCTCCGCATTTCAGCTGCGGGCGCCTGCCGAAGCCGCCGTGCAGCCGACAAACAAAGAAAATATCGCGCGGCGGCGGAGGCGCTCACGCCCCGACAGCAGCAAGCGCTTGGTGGCCCGCCATGTATTACATTGTATGACATGAAGTCTTCTGCCTTTACGATCCGGCTCGATCCCGATCTGGAGCGTCAGCTTGAGCGGGTGGCAGCCGCCACCGGCCGGAGCCGAAGCGACTTGGTGCGCGACGCGCTACGCCGGCAGCTCGCTCTGCTCCAGTTCGAGCAGCTCCGTCGTCGCATCGTGCCTTTCGCGGAGGCGCGGGGCTATCTCACCGACGAGGACGTGTTTCGCGACGTGTCGTGAGGGTCTTTCTCGATAACAACATCCTGCTCAGTGCCTTCGCCACTCGGGGCCTATGCGCCGAGATGCTGACGTTAGTCCTTGCCGAGCATGAGCTCATCCTGGGCGAGGAAGTCTTGGCCGAGCTTGAACGGGTCTTGCGGCAGAAGCTCAAGGTACCGTCCAAGCGAGTGGCCGAGGTCACGGGGTTCCTCCGGGCTCAGGCACGGGTGGTCGAGGCTAAGGCGCGGCCCCTGATCAAGCTCCGCGATCCAACAGATGTGAAGATTGTGGCCGAGGCCATCGCCGGCGAGGCTGAGATCCTCGTGACCGGAGACCGGGACCTGCTCAGCGCGAAGCTGAAGCTTCCGTTCCCCATCGTGACCCCACGTGGATTCTGGGAACAACTTCGAGCGCAACGAAACGAGTAGGCGGCGTCCTGTGACTCGGCGCGACGGCCCGACTGGCGCGCTACGTTGCGCGTAGCAGCTTGGGGACGAGGCGCCCGCCAGCCGTGCGGACCGCCTAAGCCGCCGCCAATCCTCGCACCTCGTAACGAAGCTCGACCATGCCGCTCTCGTAGGCTTTGACCTCCGCCAGGTGGAGGGCGATGTCTCTGTCGAGCTTCTCGAAGAATCGGATCCCATCACCAATCAGGATCGGGAGGATCGAATAACGAACTTCGTCGGCTAGCCCGAGACGAAGGCATTCACCGGAGACTACACCGCCTCCAACAAACCAGATGGTACGGAACGTGGGCCGCAGGCGCCCATTCACGAACTGCGCAAGATCGCCTGAGTAGAACTCGACGGTATCCCGAGTCCGCGGCAACTCGCGACGAGTGAGGACGAAGGTGGGTTTGTCGCCGTACGACCACCCCAACCCTTTGGCCTCAAAACTCAACGCAGTCTCATAGGTTCGCGATCCCATGACGTAGCAGTCGATCGTCTTGAGGAACGCTTCGACGGATCCTGGGGCCATGGTGTCCCCGCCTACGAATTCGTCCGAGGTGTCCAGCCAGTCGACGCTCCCATCCTTTCGAGCGATGAAGCCGTCGAGGCTCGCCGCCATGTGGATCGTCACGTGAGAATCAGGGTTTGCCATCGTTTCGCCCTGACGTCGAGTGCGACGGCTCGCAGCCGTCTCCGAGAGACTCGGCCCAGGTAGCTCTTGAGTACATGAAGTGCGAATCTACCACGGGTCTGCGGGCACCGAAACTAACGCCCAGCTTGAGTACACCTAACTTCCAATCATGCTGCAACAGCGACACGACTCCCTGCTTCCGTCGAGAGAGTCTCCTGAGCGCCAGGCAAACCCGGCACCTGCAGCGGCGCGACTCGAAGGAGACCCCTACCGCGGAGCGCGTTCCAGCCGGGCCGGCCGCTTGCCCCTGAGCACCGCACCGGCCCAGCGCAAATAACTCAGCTCCCGATCCTCCCGCACGGCGCGCAACAGTAACCCGCCCCGGCTCATGTCCCCCCGCCCCACGAAGCTCTCCGGAAACTTGAGCCGCTCCCCGAATGCCGCGTGGAGCACCTCGGCGTACTTCCCCGTCGCGATGCTGCCCAAGAGCACCACCTCGCCCTCCGGCCCGAGCTCGGACGCCAGCAGCTCGGCGTCCCGCCGCAGCGGCATCCGGTACGCCGCATTCTCCGCATCTATAGACCCGCGCGCCATCGCGCGCAGATCTTCCAGCGTCACCGGAAGCTCCGGCGCTACCAGCCCCCTATCAGACGTGATGACGCGGATGCCGCCGGGCTGGGCAAAATGGCGCGCGTAAGTGAGCTTGCCGCGAAAGTAGAGCCCGCTAAGGAAGGAAAAGACCGCGCCGATCGGCTCGCCCTCGGGACGCCGGACGCCCAGGGCCAGCGCGAAGCTCGCGCGCGGCGCCAGCAGCATCCGGGAGCGCCGCCCGGAGCTGCTGGCGGGAGAAAGCAGAAAGAGTCGTCGTACTCGAGCGCCCATGGCGCTCGTAAAATAAGGCGGACCTCAGTTGACCCGCTGCACCCAGCTCCGCTCCCGGAGCGGCTCCGCCCGCACCGAGAACTGCAGCGCCCGGGAAATCGCGCACGAGGAGTAGTTGATGTCCGGGTTGCCGACGATCGAGGTCTGCGTGCCCATCGTCAGGACGGCGCCGGTCACCTTATTGCCCGTCCCCGCCGTCTGCAGCGAGCCCAGCACGATGACGATCCCGTCGAAGATGACGTTGCCCTGCATGTTGAGGTCGCCCGCAACCAGCAGGATCCCCTGCCCCCGCCCGGTATTCAGCACCAGGCTTCCCGGCGAATAGATGATCGGGAAATAGCCTCGACATGGCGTGACCACGCCGCCCGCGGGCGGGGCATACGGCTCCCCCCAGTTGTTGGGGTCCGCCGAGTTGCAGACGGAGGGCGAGCCGGAGACCGTCGGGGTCATCCCGCTGTAGCTCCCCCCGGGCAGCGTCATCGTCGCCATCGGTTTCAAGCGGTTGAACGGATCGGTGAAGACCGAATCCACCAGCGTAGAGTCGTACTCGATCTCGGCCGGTGCGCCGACCACGCTGGAAGCCCCCACGGCGTCGACCTCCGCCATGCTCCGGGCGCCCGCCTTGTCCACCCCCGGAGGACAACCGGGCCAGTTGGGCGGTGCGCCGTCGAAGCCGACGATGTCGATGTTGCCCCCGGCCTTGATGCCGTCCTGCGCGGTCACCGCGGCCTGGATGTCCAGCCAGGGAATCGCCAGCCGGAGATAGCGGCCCAGATAGCGCGTCGCGATCACGTTGCCGGCCGGGCCCAGGAAGTCGCCCCGCACCCGCAGCAGATACTTCCCTCCGCTCATCCGGGTCAGCACCTGGCTGTAGCGGCCGCTCGGCCCCACGTTCACCGGAGCGAACGCGCTGTCTCCGTAGATCCCGTAGCTGTTGTAGGCGACGGACCAGTTGGCCAGCATGTCGTTGAGGCCCGCCTCCGCGGCTTCGGTCGCCTGGGTCGCAAAGACGGCCGTGCGCCCGCCCGCCATCTCCAGCCGCCCCGCGACGAACACGCCGGAGATCAGCGCCGCGATCACCACCATCGCCATCAGCGTCAGCACCAGGGCCAGCCCGCGCTCGTCGCGGGGCAAAGCCGGGGGGCGGAGTTTGAGCTTAACGCGCATTGCGCAGTAACACCCTGAGGGCGAGGGAATCGCTCAGCAGCGTGCCCACCCCGCCGCCCAGCGTGGTGAGCGGCCGCGCGCTCTGCGACCGCATGGTGAGGTCGATCGTGCGGACCTCCGAGGGAACCGTGGTGATGCTGCCGGCCTGATCCCGGTAGATGAGCTGCAGCCCCCCGCTGGTGAGCGGCCCGATCACCGGCTCCATCACGTTGGAGCCGCTCAGCGACCGCGCGCCGAGGTAGAGCCGCCCGCTGTTGCTCGCGATCGCGAGCTGCATCAGCTCGAAGGTGCGCACCGGCCCGGGAACCTGGTAATCGGCCACCGTTATCCCCGGAGTGGTCAGCGCGAGCGCGGCCGCGCCATCCGGACAGGTCGAATTCGTCGGCGACCCCACGATCGCAACCTGAACCCACTCGTCGTCGGCCGCCGACACCGTGTCACGGTCGGCGAACAGCAACAGGCTGTCGCGGATCGGGACGGTGCTCCGGTAGCCGGAGTAGGTGGGGCCCAGCCTGATGCGGACCTCGTTGCCGTTGAGCTGGCAGGTCATCCCCGAGCTCCGCATCGCCCAGTAGGTGACGCTGCTGCCGCTGATGGTCAGGAGATCGGAGCTGCCCCCGCCCGCGTCGTTGTTGACCTCGCGCAGCTCGGCGGCCACCGTCTGGCTGCCGGAGCGGAGGGTGAGCTGGGCTCCCGCCTTCTCGCTGGCGCTCCGCTGCACCTTTTCCATCAGCCGGAGCGAGGCGAACATGATGCTGCTGGTGACCAGGAAGAGGATCATGGCCATCAGCAGCTCGACCAGCGTGAAGCCGGCTCGCGCTCGAGTCGCGGAGCGCTCGGTCAGGGGGGGCATAAGAGGTTCCCCCGCACGGTCATGCCCAGTTGCCGCCGGCCGTTGGAGACGTTGACCGTTTCCGTCACGCTCCGGCTCCGGCCCGATCCGGACACCGCCCAGCTCTCCGTCCCATATAAGGAGCCGAA
>DASYTT010000005.1:0-23699 GCA_036002045.1 Gemmatimonadales bacterium | reverse complement strand
ACCGTGGGATAACCCGGGCGGGCCCCGATCCCGGCACTCCCAGCGCTCGGAAACAGCAGCGCGTCGAGCTGGTTGGCTTTGAGTGCGGCATCGATCCCATTGGTCGCGGAGAGGAGGATGTCCTTGCGCCGGTCCGCTTCGTAGCGCCCGCGATCGGCCTGCAGATCCATCTCGTCCGAGACGTCGAGGTTTGCCTGCCCGTATTTGATCGCGCCCGCCCGCTGGTGCGCGATGTTCCAGGCCCTGAGCTCAGCCAAGGTCTTGACCGGCGCCTTGTCACCCAGGCTCTTGAGCCAAGCGTTGAAATCCCGCTTCATCCCGTACTTGAAGGCGATCGAGCAATCGGCGTCGAGCCCCTTGGCGTTGCCGAGCCCGCCGCAGACGTTCCAGTTGAGGAAGTTGTTGGCGCGAACGGTGTCCACGACGCTCGGGATGTCGGCCGGATCCACGATCACTGCACCCTTCGCCTTGAGCACCGCGATCGCGCTGTCCATCAGCGTACGCTGGCTCTCGCCCAGCCCGCCGCGCGGGTTAGGCCCGGTGGTGCGCTGGTAGAAGAAGGCGCGCGGGATCCCGATGCGCGCACCGCTCAGCCCGTTCGCATTGAGGAACTTCGTGTAGTCGCGGGCCGGCGGCGGCGGGCACCGCTTCGTCGCCGGGTCGTTGGAGTCGGGCGTTGCGCTCTCGAGCACCCCGAGCAGGATCGCCGCGTCGGCGACCGTGCGGGTCATCGGTCCGGGAGTGTCCTGGTCGGCGCTGATCGGGATGACCCCGTAGCGGCTGATCCGTCCTACTGTGGGCTTGATCGCGGCGAGCAGATTCTGGTTGGCCGGGCTCAGGATCGAGCCCGAGGTCTCGGTGCCCACGTTCCCTGCCCAGAAGCTGACGTTGGTCCCTACGCCGGAGCTCGACCCTCCGGTGCCAAGCACCGGCCGGCCGTCGAAGCTGTTCTCGCGCGGGTCGCGCCGGGGATCCCAGGGATTCATCCCATAACCGGTGAGCGCGTTGTAGTTGCCCGGCATCCCGCTCGCGACCCAGTTGGCCAGCTCGGTGAGCTGGGTCTTGGCCAGGATGATCGCGCCCGCGGCCTTGAGATTCCGCGTGAGCGTCGCATCGTACGGGACCATCAGGTCGGCAAAGGCCAGCGCGCCCCCCGTCGTCGGCATCGTCACCTCGTGGATGTTGTCCTTGAGGGCGACGGGAATGCCGTGCAGCGGACCCAGGATGACGCGCCGGGCGCGCAGCCGATCGAGGGAATCCGCGATCGCGAGCGCGTTTGGGTTCACCGTGATGATGGCGTTGAGCCGATCCTCGTAGGTCGCGATCCGGAGCAGATACTGCTGCACGATCGCGCGGGAGGTGGTCCGGCCTTGCTCGAGCGCGCTGCGCAGCTCGCCGATGCTGGCCTCGACCACCGAGAAAGGCGCGGCCGCCGGGTTGCGCGGTGTCGCGGGGCGGCGGGTCTGGGCGGCGATGGACCCCGCGCCAACCACGAGCGCCAGGCAGGCGAATGCGCCGGGAAAGTTGAATCGCGCCATAAGGAAGGGGAAAGGGATCAGGAGAAGGTACCCGGCCGCGTATTCCGGTTCCAGTCTTGCTGCAGTGAACAGCCCGGCGTGCCGAAACACGTCGGGCTGTAAGGGAGACGGAAGCGAGCAGAGTCGAGAGCTACGGACTTACTCCGCTGGCTTGATCACGACGCCGTTCACCCCATCCGCTTCGGTGTGGATCTCGATCGGCGCCCCTCCCCCGTCGGGACCGGCGTTCCCCACGAGCTGGAAGCTGCCGTTGATCCGGAGGTCGAACCACGCCAAGACGCAACGGAGCGCGGCGTCGGGTCGAACCGGGCAACCCGCGCCAGTGGACGCCAATTCCAGGTCGGCCGATCCCGCCGTCGCGACCCAGAGCTCGTGGTTCACCAGGTCCTTCCAATGACCGCGCGCCGCATCCGGGCCGCCGTTCCCATTGCCGCCATCGGGAGGACCGAACAGCGCCTGGTCGCTCTTCGAGGTCACCTGGAGCAACGCGGTAGGGGGCCGGCCGGTCCAGGCTACCAGCGTGCGCACCAGCACCGGCTCAGCGCCGCCCCGGCGCCGGATAATGCCGACGACGAGGGCGAGATAGGTCTGCGTTTCGTTCTTGATCTTGACCTCGATCCGGCTCGGGCGGATGCCCCAGCGGAGCGCTGTCGCTCCGTGGCGCAGGGCCTCGGCGCGGTCGAGGTCGCCGCTTTGGACCGCGGCGTCTCCGGCTGCCGAGAGGGCGGCCTGCAGGTTGAGATCCGCCTCGGCCGGCGTGGTGGGGGAGCCCTCCTGACACGCCGAGGCGAAGAGCCCCGCGCCGAGCAGCGCGAGCAAACGCAACGATCGGTACGACATACGACCTCCCATGTGGCCGCCGTCCGACGCCCTGCCAACCAGGGAGTCGTCACGGCGGGTTAGCTTTGGATAGCCCGGACCCAGCCGGCTTCTCCTATCTAATCCGCGGGGGAGGTTCTGTCGGTGACCGGGCGCACAGGACAGGGCTTAGCGGACTCCACTCCGCTAGATTCTCTCCCGAGGAACTCCCCGTCATGACCGATGTGCTGCGGATGCTTCAGGAAGGCCTGGCCGGCCGCTATACGGTCGAGCGCGAGCTCGGCCGGGGCGGCATGGCGGCTGTCTTCCTGGCCCGGGACCTTCGCCACGACCGGCTCGTCGCCCTGAAGGTGCTGCACCCCGAGCTAGCGATGAGCATCGGGACCGACCGCTTTACCCGGGAAATCCGCTTTGCCGCCCGGCTCCAGCATCCCCACATCCTTCCGGTCCACGATTCCGGCGACGTGGCCGGCACCGGCGGCGAGCCGACTCTGCTCTGGTTCAGCATGCCGTACGTCGACGGCGAGTCGCTGCGGCAACGGCTGGCGCGAGACAAGCAACTTCCGCTGGCCGAGGCGATCCGGATTACCCGCGAGGTGGCCGACGCCCTCGAATACGCCCACCGCCAGGGGCTGATCCACCGCGACATCAAGCCGGAGAACATTCTGCTCTCCGGGGGTCACGCGCTGGTGACCGACTTCGGCGTGGCGCGGGCGCTGGCCCCCGGCACCGGCGAGCACACCGCGCTGACCGGGACCGGGCTCGCCATCGGCACGCCGGCCTACATGAGTCCGGAGCAGGCCACCGGCGATCAATCGCTCGACCACCGCTCCGACCTCTACTCGCTGGGCTGTGTGCTCTACGAGATGCTGGCGGGAGAGCCCCCCTTCGGCGGCCCTAACGCGCAGGTGATCCTTTCCCGGGTGCTGACCGAGGCGCCCCGCCCGCTCCGCTCCATCCGCCCCGGCGTGCCGCCCGTTATCGAAAAGATCGTGGCGGGGGCGATCGCGCGCTCCCCGGCGGACCGCTATCCCTCGGTGGGGGATTTCTCCCGGGAGCTCGAGGCCGCCGCCGCCCAGATCACCACACCGGGAGGGGGAACGCTCGTCTCCCCGTCAGCGCCGCGGCGCCGCCGGGTGCCGCTCTTCGCCATGCTCGCCGTCGGCTTCCTGCTCGGAATCGGGGTGCTCTTTGCCTGGCGGCAAAACCGGCCGAGCACAACCGCCGAGGGGCCCGTGCTCCTCGCGGTGCTCCCCTTCGAGAACATGGGAGACTCGGGCGACGCGTACTTCGCCGACGGAATCACCGACGAGGTGCGCGGGAAGCTCTCGAGCCTGCCTGATTTTCAGGTGATCGCCCGGGCCAGCTCGGCGCAGTACCGCGGCAACACCAAGCCGCTCAAGGAAGTCGCCCGGGAGCTCGGGGTCCGTTATCTGCTGACCGGCACCGTGCGCTGGGTGAAGACCGGTACGCAGAGCCAGGTTCAGGTCCGGCCGGAGCTCGTCGAGGTGGTAGCGAGCGGCGCTACGGTGGGTCGCTGGGAACGGCCCTTCGACGCGGCGCTCGACGACGTGTTCAAGGTTCAGGCCGACATCGCGGGACAAGTAGTCGCGGCGCTCAAGGGAGAGCTGGCCGCCTCCGCCATGCCAAAGGCCATGACCGCCTCCCCCACCGGCAACATCGCGGCATACGACGAGTTCCTGCGGGGAGAGCAGAGCTACTACGGATCGAGCGGGTCGGTGGCGCTGCGCCAGGCGTCCGACCATTACGAGGCCGCGGTGACGCTCGACTCGGCGTTCGCCCGGGCGTGGAGTCGGCTCGCGATGGTGCGAGCCTCCATGTACGTCAACAGCGACGCCAGCCTGGCCATTGCGGAAGCCGCCCGATCCGCGGCGGAGAAGGCACTCCGGCTCGCTCCCGAGCTCCCCGAAGCCCACTTGGCGATGGGCAATTACTACAGCCTCGTACGGGCCGATTTCCCCAAGGCCGTTGCGATCTATACCAAAGGGCTCGCGCTCGCGCCGGCCCATGCGGAGCTGCTCGGCGCGCTTGGCCTGGCCGAGCAGGGTCTCGGGAAGGTTGACGACGCGCTGGCGCACATGCGGCGCGGGCTCGCGCTCGATCCGCGCTCGCTGCTCTACTCCCGGCGGCTGGCGCGGCTGCTGACCTATGCACGCAGGTATGCCGAAGCCGGCGAGTTGCTCGCTCGGGCGCGGGTCCAAGCCCCCACCGATCCCGGCGTGCTGCTGTACACCGCCTGGCTCCGCTTGGCTCAGGGAGACCTGGCCGGAGCCAGGGCGGTGACCCAGAGCATTCCGCAAGACGCGAACGAGCCAATGATGATGTCGTTCTTCTCTTTCGACCCCAGCAGCGCGGAGCTGCTCACCGCCGAGCAGAAGCAACTGGTGCTGCGGCTCCAGCCCAGCCAGTTTGGCGGCAATCGCGGCGGCTGGGGCCTGGCGCTCGCGTATGGCGCGCGCATGCTGGGAGACTCCCTGCGGATGCGGGCCTACGCCGACTCGGCGCGGCAAAGCCTCGAGCGCGCGGTCCAGGAGAATCCCGACGAGCCGAACAATTACATGGCGCTCGGCGTGGCTCTCTCCATCCTGGGACGCAAGGCCGAGGCGACGCGCCAGGGGGAACGGGCCGTGGCGATGCGCGGGGACGATGGCTTTCAGGGGCCCGGCCTGCGCCACAACCTCGCCCGGATCTACCAGATGGTGGGCGAGCCGGTCAAGGCAATCGACCAGCTCGAAGGTCTGCTGCGGGTGCCGTATCTGATCTCACCCGGATGGCTCCGCGCGGATCCTTCGCTCGATCCGTTGCGGAGCCACCCGCGGTTTCAGCGCCTGCTCGCCGTCGCAGATTCGCTCGGGCGGTAGCAGCAGGCTCTCACGGCGTCTTCGGCTTCGTGGTGTCCGGCATCATCGCCGACATGTCCGCCGCCCCCAGAGCCGACAGCATCTTCCAGCTGTCTCCCTGCTTCACCACGACCGCCGTCCAGGATCCCTTGCTCGGCATGGGGGGCATAGCGGGGCTGGTCTCCCAGGTGCCGCCGGCCACGGCGTGGTTGGCGTCTATCCAGCGGACATAGGTCGTCGAGGCGGTCATTCCCATAGACATCCCGGCCGGCATCATGGCGAAATCCTTCGCGGCCATCGCTGTGAAGGCGGCACGTCCCTGGGTGTGCGCCCCGGTCGCTTCGACGGTCTCGTAGTCATCGGCGACCAGCGCGCCTAGGGCCGCGGTGTCCTTCGCGGCGTAGGCGGCGGCATACTTGCCCGCGATTTCGCGGATGGCCTGTTCATCGCTGGCGGAGCCGATCGCCGCAGGGGCCGAAGGCGAACAGCTCGGGAGCATGAAGACAGCCAGGGCCGCAAGCAGAGTGGGAAGACGGTTACGCACGGGTTCCTCCTTGGAGGGAACTGGGATTCAAGCCATCCAAACTACCAGTGGCGGCCCGTTCCTTCCAGACCCTAAGCGTCTAGCCCAGGGTGCGCTGCACTGCCGTTGGTGTGCCTACAGAGTGAATGTCTCGGCAAAGCGGGCAACTAAGTCACAGAGTGTCCACCTTCTGGCCGTCGATGCTCTTGCGCTTGAGCAGCAGCCGGAATCCGCCCAGCGAATCGAGCCGGGCGCGCTGAGCGGGTGTGAGGATCTGACGCAGCTCAGCATCCAGCGAGTCGGCAATGGCGCGGAGGCGGGGCACCGTCTCCCGCATCGCCGCGGCCGCTCGCGGCTGACTCTGTTCCAGTAACGAATCCACGGTTCGCTGCTGCTCCGGCGTGAGCCCCAGACGGCGGAAGACTTGGGGCATCTGGGTGATCAAACGGGTCTGCAGCATCCGGGGCTCTGTGACACGCTCAAGCCCAAAGCCAGCGGCAACCCCGGCCACGAAGACTGCGACCAGCAGCAGCACGCCAGACATGCGCCGGCTCATCGCGAGTCCCCCTGAAAAGTCGCGAGCAGCTCCGCGTTACTCGGGACGTGTCCCGCTGCCGCCCACTCGAGCACTCTGACCTCTGCCGACGCCGTGTCTTCCTGGGCGGGGCGCGGCCGCGCGAGCAAGAGGCCGAGCGCAAAGAGGATGACGGCCGCCGCAAGGCCGGGACGCCACCATGCGGCCAGCTCGGCCACCAGCGGCTCCCGCTCAGGGGAGATGGCGCCGATCCTCGCCATGGCCTTCGCGATCACCGCGTCGGCTTGCAACGGCTCCGCTCCCCCGAGGGCTGCCAAATCGATCCGTTCGTCTTCCCGCTCAGCCATGTTCGGGCTTCTCCGAAGCGCGCCCCCGGAGCAGGACGCGCAGTTGCTTCCGGGCATCACTCAGATATCGGCGCGACATGACCTCCGAAATCTCCAGCAGGGCCGCGATCCGGGCATGGGGCCAGTCGTCCAGGTCGTGCATCAGGACGACCTCCCGCTGTATCGGCCGAAGGGTTTCCAGCGCCGCATGCAGCGCTTCCGCCAGCTCGCTGCGATCGAGCTCCCGGTCCGGCGAGCCTTTGGCATAACCCGCGGTGGCATCCTCCAGCGGCTCGGTGCGGCGGACTCGCAGATAGTCGCGCCGGTTCTGGGCGGTGTTGCGCACGATGCGGAGCAGCCAGGCGCCGAAGCGCGCAGGCTCGCGACATTGCTCCAGCTGCTCCCACGCCTTGACGAAGCCATCCTGACAGGCATCCTCGGCTTCGGCCCGCTCCCCGAGCTGCGCCATCGCGACCAGATAACCCGCGCGAAAGTGCCGCCGCAGCAGTAGCTCGAACGCACCGGCAGCGCCGCGTCTGGCCCGGCCAACGAGGGATGCATCGGACTCGCTCAAGTGCGGCGGCTAGTGGGGCGCGGCCGCGGGTGGTGGAGCAATCAGCGAGCGCAGATACTGAGCGACCGCTGTCCCGCTAGGCGGATCATAGTTCGAAAGCACCACGATCACCTCGCCGCCAGGGTAGATGGAAAACTCGGCGTTGGTTCCCGGACCGCCGCCGTTGGCCCGGAAATCCTGGCCGGCCGCATAGCGGACACCCAGCAGCGCCGTTGTCCGGGCACTATCCAGCAAACGGTATCCGAGTAGCGCGTCGGCAAGCTTCAGGAAATCGCCGACTGTCGAGTAGTGGTCGCCGGCGGGACCCGACATCCCCGGCTGCATCGAGGTATTGGGGCGACGGGTGCCGCTGAGGGGCACGTTGAGCGTCTGCGTGGTGTAACCGATCGCGGCATTGCTACGGCTAACCCGTCTGTCATAGGGCACGGTCTCCGTCATTCCCGCGGGCCGAAACACCTTCTCCCGTAAATAGTCATGATAGGCCATGCCGCTCACCTGCTCGATGATCGCCCCGAGCAGGACGTAGCCACCGTTGCTGTAGGCCTGGCTGGTGCCGGGCTCGAACAGCAGCGAATCGTCCTGGAAGAGCTGCATGTAGTCACGTACCGAGCGGATGTTCGGCGCCTGCGCGCGCCATTTCTCGTTCCAGAAGGAGCCCACGCCCGAGCGATGGCGGAGGAGCTGTTCAATGGTGACCCGGCTCCGGACGATCGAATTGGGGTAATCGGGCAGGAATTTACCGACGGTGTCGCTCAGGGAAAGCTTGCCGGCCTGTTCGAGCTGACGAATGGCTATCTGGGTGAAGAGCTTGGTGGCGGAGGCGATCTGAAGCTGCGTGTTCAGTTGCATGACGCGGCCGCGCTCCCGATCGGCCAGGCCTGCCGCGCGTTGATACTGGAGCTTGCCTGCGCGGGCAACCAGGACCACGCCGGAGAACGAATCAGCAGCGACGCGGGCGCTGACCAGGGAATCGGCGATTCTGGGCAAGTCGGCGAGCTGGCGTTCCGGCGCGAATGACGCAAAGCTCGCGGGAATGATCGAGAACACTGCTGCGGAGATCCATCGGCTGGAGCGGGTCATGAACGGCTGGCCTCTCTGGGGGTCTACCCTAGAGACAGCCAGGGGCCTCGATCCGTGAATCAGGGCTTTCGTTTGAGAATGAAGTACCCGCCTCCTGTAATGTACCGTAGCTCCGTCGCAGGGCCGTCCCCGCCGCTTCGCCGGAACGTGAGCTCCGTGCCACCGGTCCGGAACGTCCATCCCTCGACCCACTGGATCGGCCGGGCCGGAGCGCCGTTGACCGACAGCGAAAGCCCCTCGCCGGTCTTCGTCACTTCCGCCTCCATGACCCGGCCGCGGGAGGGACCGGAGTACTTGCCCACCAGCGGCGCCGCGTCGCCGGTGAACGGCTTGACCACCGGCCGGGTCCAGGGAAGAACCGCGCCGGCCAGCTCGCTCGCCAGCGCCTGAGGCGAAATCGGACCCGCGCTGTTCATCAGCACCACCACGGCGAGCTGCGCGTCGGGATACCAGCTCGCGTGGCTCACGAAGCCGGCAATCGCTCCCCCGTGCCCGATCTCGCGCAGGCCCCGGAGATCACGGCCGACCCCGATCCCCATGCCGTAGCGGAGCGGAGTGCCGTCGTTGAGCTTCGAAGGGCTCACCATCTCGGCGTAGGAAGCGGAGGTGAGCACCTTGCCCCCGTGGAGCCCCTGGAGCCAGGCGACCATGTCGCCGGCCGTCGAGCAGAGCGAGCCCGCCGAAAAGGGCCAGATGTGGACGTTCATCGGTGCCCGGCGAACGGTGTCCCGCTGGTATCCGTAACCGTGCGCGCGGCGCTCCACCACCTCCGCGCTGTTGCAGTACATCGAGCGCGTCATGCCGAGCGGCGCGAAGATCTTCTTCTCGACGTAGTCCTCGTAGCTCATGCCGCTCGCCTTCTCTATGACATGACCAAGCAGCAGGAACGCCGAGTTGTTGTAGATCTGTGCCTCCCCAGTGGGGAAGTCGAACGGTTGCCGCGCGATCAGCGCGATGGCCGAGTCGCGCGGCAGGGTGCGAATGGAGAGCTCGCGAAACTCCGGGATCTCGGTGATCCCCTTGATGCCGGAGGTGTGGTCCAGCAGCCGGCGAAGCGGAATCTTGTTTCCGTGGGTCGGAAAGCTCGGCAGGTATTTCGTGAGCTCGTCGTCGAGGCTCAGCTTGCCTTCGTCCCGGAGCTGGAGGATGGCCGCGGCGGTGAACTGCTTGGTGACGGACCCGATCTCGAACATCGCGTCGGCGGGCATTGGAATGTTCCACTCCACGTCCGCCTTGCCGTAGCCCTTGAGGAGCAGGGTGTCTTTCCCTTTCACGATGGCGACGGCAATCCCCACGGCCCTTTTCTCCTGAACGGGCGCGCCGGCCAGCGAATCCAGCGTCCGGATCAGCCCGTCCCGGTCCGGCTGAGCGGACAGCGGGGGGGACCAGGCGGCTAGGAGGCACAGGAAAGGGGCAGTCGGGAGGCGACGAGCCACGGACCGAAGCATCAGGAAGCTCCTGGAGGTCGAAAAACGCGCGTCATTGGGTGGCAGCAGGAAACTTACGCAGAGAATGGAGGCGAGGTTTCCAGAGCAGCGGCGGGCGCGGGTCCGGCGTCGACCAGTACGGATGAAACACAGCGCGGCGGCGGCCTTTGGAAGGAACCGCGGGAGGATTATCCTCTAGCGCCCTCTCCCAGACCAGGTCCGTTGCGCTCCGGCGTTCTGACGCTCCTCGCGGTGACGTGCTTCGCGAAGCTTCCCCTCCGCGCGCAACCGGGCGCGGAGCCGCTGCGCCTCACTCGGCTCCGCGCCCCCATCGAGCTCGATGGCCGGCTCGACGAACCGGCGTGGCAAGCCGTCCCGGTCCTGCCGCTCACCGGGTTCACCCCCACCTTCGGCGGGCCGCTCACCGAGCGGACCGAGCTCCGGGTCGCCTACGACGACCGCTACCTGTATCTGGGCGGCAGGATGTACGACTCCGACAGCCGCGGGGTGCGCACCAACACGCTTTACCGGGACCGCTATTCCGGCGACGACCTCATCGCGATCGTGCTCGACACCTACAACGATCGGCAGACCGCCGTCTGGTTCACGGTGAATCCCGCGGGCACCCGGATCGACCGGGCGGTTTCCAATGACGCGGAGTTCGTCGGCACCGATCCGATGAACGACAACTGGAACACCTTCTGGGACGTCGCCACGACGCGGAGCGATTCGGGCTGGTTTGCCGAGCTGCGGATTCCTTTCTCGAGTCTCGGCTTCCAGGACACCGACGGGCGGGTGACGATGGGGCTGATCGTGTACCGCCTCATCGCGCGGAAGAACGAGCGGCAGCTCTTTCCGGCGATCCCGCCCCACTGGGACCTGGCGTTCGCCAAACCGTCTCAGGCCCAGCGCGTCGTGCTCGAGGGCGTTCATGCGCGGCGGCCGGTCTATGTGACCCCCTACCTGCTGGGCGGCTCCACCTGGCGCACCGGCCTGAATGCAGACAGCACCCAATACCTGCGCCAGTCGGATCGCACCGCCGAAGCGGGACTGGATCTCCGCTACAGTCCCACCTCGAACCTGTCGCTCGATCTCACGGCCAACACCGACTTCGCGCAGGTGGAAGCGGACGACCAGCAGGTCAACCTCACCCGCTTCTCGCTCTTCTTCCCCGAGAAACGCCAGTTTTTCCAGGAGCGCGCCGCGATCTTCGAGTTCAACACCGGCGGCATCTCGCGGCTCTTCCACAGCCGCACCATCGGCCTGGTGGAAGGGCAGCCCATCCGGATCTACGGCGGCGCGCGGCTGGTGGGCCGGCTCGGATCATGGGACCTGGGTCTCTTGGACATGCAGACGGATGCCGGCGACAGCGTCCCCTCCGAGAACTTCGGTGTGCTGCGCCTCAAGCGCGGCGTCTTCAATCCCAATTCGACTCTGGGGGGGATGCTGACGAGCCGGATCGGGCACCACGGCGGGTACAACGTCGCGGCGGGCATCGACGCGATGATCCGGACCGTGGGCGATGAGTACCTGACCGCCAAATGCGTCCAGACCTACACGAGCGGGCTTCCTAATCCCGTGCTGGGCTCTGACCAGAGCCTGTTGCTGCTGCGCTGGGAGCGTCGCAATACGGTCGGCTTGGGCTATGCGGGCGAGCTGGTCCGCTCGGGTGCCGACTACGACCCGGGCATGGGCTTCAGCTTCCGGCGCGCTTTCACCTCGCTCGAGCTCGCGCCCCGGTATCAATGGCTGGTGGGATCGCGCACCGCGTTTCGTACGGTAGGAGTCGGCGTGCTCGGCAATTCGTTCTGGCGCAACAGCGACCACACCGTCGAGTCCGGCGAGGTGGCGCCGTTCCTCAACGCCGAGCTCAAGAAGGGCCAGGCGCTCGGACTCACCCTGCGGAGGAGTTACGAGAGCATCCGGCAGCCCTTCGCGATCTCGGGCGGGACGAGCATTCTGCCCGGGAACTACTGGTTCACCCGGCTGGAGCTCAACGTCATGGCCGCGCGGAGCGCAACCTTCCGGCCGAGCTTCCTGGTCAGCGCTGGAAGCTTCTTCGATGGGACGCGGGTCGGGTTCTCGGCTCGGCCGGCCTGGAACCCGAACCGGCACGTGGAGCTCGGGGTCGACTATGACTACAACCGGGTCCGCTTCACGGATCGGCAGCAGGAGTCCGATCTGCACCTGGTGCGGCTCCGGCTCCAGCTCGCGCTCGACGTCCACCTTTCGCTGGCGACCCTGGCGCAGTACGACAACGCCGACGATGCGGTGGGGATCAACGCGCGGCTCCGCTACAACTTCCGGGAGGGGCGCGACCTCTGGGTGGTCTACAACGAAGCGTTGAACACCGATCGGCCGCTGGTGCTCCCGCGGCTTCCGCTGAGCAGGAGTCGGGCGTTCCTGCTGAAATACACCCACACCCTGGGCCGCTGATCAAGCTGCCCGCGGGTGTCCAAGCCGGGGCCACGGTGATCGGAATTCCCCAACGCTGCTTGTGTGACGGGGTCGGTGAACCCGGGAGCCTTAGCGGACCCGAACCGGAACCCGCATCGTCCTGAGCGCCAGACCCCTCTGCCGGCGATGGGAGGAACCCGCCGGTGCGGCGGCGATCGCGAGCAACGTAAGACTGGCAGCCCCCCTGCTCCAGCGCATCGGTCCCCCGCGACGGAACAACCGGCATTGTAGAGATCAGGGGGACCCGACGCAACGTCCACCTGCCGCAACCGAAATCAACCTGGCAACGTCTGAATACGTATTGCAGTCAGCCCCTCGAGAGGATCCACCACTGACCCGAGCCGCTGCCTCCGCACTGGGAGTGGGACTTGGCCTCTTCCTGGCCTCGTCTCTCTCCGGGCAGGCCAGGCGTGGCGATGCCGCGGTGCGCGGCACCGTGATCGGGACCGATGAGCGACCCATCGCTTTCGCCATCGTGGAGCTGAGAGCTGCCGGCGACTCGGTAGCGATCCGAAGCGCGCAGAGCAGCGAGGCCGGACGCTTCCAGCTCGACAGTATCGCCGCGGGCGTCTATTACGTGCTTATCCGGCGGATCGGGTTCGGCCCCGCCACCACACCGAATTTCACCGTCGTCCAGGGCCAGCTGCGCGACCTCGGCAGGATCCGATTGCAGGAAGCGGCCCGGCAGCTCAACCCCATCGTCGTCACCGTCGAGCGGCCCGACGTGAGCTTCGAACCCGATCGCACCGGGTATCTCGTCGAAGCGCTCGGAACCGCCGCGGGCGGCGCGGTGACTGACGCACTGCGGCAGCTGCCCGACGTCGCCATCGACCTCGACGGCACCATCACCCTCCGGGGCAACCCGCCTGCCATTTTCATCAACGGCCGTCCAGCCCCGATGCAAGGCGTGTCGCTCCAGGTGTTCATGGAGCAGTTTCCCGCGGACCGGATCGAACGGATCGAGGTGCTCGACGCGCCTCCCACCCGCTACAGCGCAGAAGGGGCCGGCGGCATCATCAATATCGTCCTGAAACAAGGCGTGGAGCTTGGGCTGACCGGCAACCTCAACCTTGCCGCCGGCACGCGCGGCCAGTACACCGCCGGCGGACGTGCCACGCTCCAGCGCGGTCCGCTGCTTTTCAACGGCGGGCTCGATTCCCGCTGGGGCGACTCGCGCACCTCCAACCTTACCGTGCGCCAGAACCTGCTGGCCAACCCCGTGAGCTTCCTGAGGCAGGATGCGAGCGCCAACAACTCCAGCCGGAACGGCGGCGTCCAGCTCGACGTCCGGTATGAGCTCTCCAAGAAGTCCCGGTTCTCGGGTCACTTCGGCGGAAATCTCAACGGCAATGACCGGACCGGGCTCACCGAGACGACCCACCTCGACGAGCTGCAGGATTCGACCTTGCAGTATGCGCGCCACTCCCGGACCAATGGCGACGGTGCCGCGGGCGATACGCGCTTCGGTTGGGAATACGTCTGGCAACCCGAACGCCATTCGCTCGAGTTCAACGTCTCGGCCCAGAAAAACCATAGCGGGAACACCATCCGTGAGGAGATCGCCGCCGATCCGGCGTATCAGGGTGATCCGCTGCTGCCTGCGTGGCTGACCAGGCGGCAGGACGGAAGCACCAGCAGCGGGATCTCCGCCGAACTCGCCTATACCCGGCCCCTGGGGAAGCAGGGCCGGATCGAAGCAGGGTCATCAATCCGTCGCAACCCGTCGAACGACGACCAGGCCACCAGCCTTTTCGAGGAGCAGGGATCCGTCATTCCCGATGCGGAAAGCTCGCTGCGAATCTCGCGCGTGCAGCGCGTCGGTGCGCTCTACCTTTCCGCGCAGCGCCGCCTGGGCAAGTTCGCCATTGTGACGGGGCTCCGCGGCGAGCTGGTCGGGGAGACCATTCGCTTCCCGCTGGGCGATCTGCTCCAGCGCGACGACCACCACGTTTTTCCGAGCGTCAACCTGAGCTGGAATCCGCGCCAGCGGATGGTCCTCCGGATCGGCTATGGTCAGCGGATCAACCGGCCCGGTGTGGGTATCCTCGATCCGACCAACCGCTCGACGGATCCGCTCAACCGCTCGGTGGGAAACCCGGAGATCGAATCGTCCGTCACCCACAACATCAACCTCGGCTTCAACTGGGGCGGCAAGCTGGGACAGCTTTCCGTCGGACCGTACTGGAACCGGACTGAGAACGGCTGGGAGCGGGTCACCACCGTCGATGCCGAGGGGGTCTCAACCTCGACCTGGTCCAACTTGACGACGCGTACCAACCTCGGCGCGTCGGTCAACTGGACGCCGCCGCGAGTCAAGGAGTGGGCCGGGCGGGTTATGCTGAGCGCCAGCGGCTCCAGGCTGTCGGGAAGCCTGCGGCCCGCTGGCCTAGAGAACGGACAGCTCCGCTGGTCGGTCGCAGGTAGTCTTGGCGGCCCCGTGATCCAGGGCATCATGGCGCAAGGCAATTTCGGCTTCGAGCCCGGGCGTGACTTGGTCCAGGGCCGCACGTCGGGCCAATGGCGGGCCGATTTCTCCTTCCGCTACCGGCTGATGCGCAATCGCACCTCGGTAGGACTTTCGGTGACGGATCCCTTCGAGCTCCGCAAGACGACCCAGATAATTCAAGACCCCTCGGTGATCCAGACCGGCCGGAACCGCGTGACGACGCGGAGCATGACGATCAATCTCTCCTACGCGTTCGGCGGCGGAAGAAGCAGCGGAGGCGGACCGGTCCCGATGAAACGGGATTAGCGCGCTTCACCAGACGGTGAAGCGATCGACCGAGATAGGCCGCCCGTGGATCTGGCAGACCGCCAGATAGGTCCCCTTGGACCACTTGCCCGGCTGATCCCAGCCGAGTCCTAGTGCGGCACTGCCGCTGGTCGCCGGCGGCGTGAGCTCGTAGACAATGGTGAAGCTGCCGAGCACCCAGGCCGTCGTCGCCAGGTAGTAACAGTCGATCGGCACCTCACCCGCCTGGCTCACGCCGGGATGCACGAAGCTGAGCTCGATCCCGATCCGAGTCGCTTCCGCCGAAGAGAAGTGGTCGAGGTATTGCCGTTCCCCCGGCGGAGTGAGCTTGGCTCCGGTGGGAAAGAACCGCACATCCTGAAGCCGGAGCTCCATGCTCGCGAGCAGGGACGGTCCCGGACTCATCTGGAAGCTGGTTTCCCCGAGGGGTTGGGTGGCTGCGCAGGTCACCTTGTGGATGCCGGTCTGCCACCCGGCTTTTCCGGCCCCGAACAGGTAATTCGCAGCTACGGCGCGAGTCGATCCCGCCGCGATGTCCATTCCGATCTTCCAGATCCCATCGACCACGCTGCCGTCCGGGCGGGTCATCTGGCAGCCGATCGCGAGCTTGAAAGCGGAAGCGGCGGGCGCGTACTCCACCGTCACCTCGACCCCGATGTAGTGAGACCGCACCGTATTGAAGTACGCGGTGTACACCCGCTTCTCCGCCGCGAGCACGCCTCCTGAGCCCTGCTCGAACAGGCGGAGCGTCGCCTGTTTCGGATTGATCGTCTGGGCCTGGAGCAACGCGGGAACCAGCACCCCCGCGAGGATCACACGGTTCAACGCCGCGTTCATAGGGAGCCTCCCATCATCCCTTGCGCGGAAGTCATTGCAAAACCGTCACGCCCGCAAGCTGTGCCAATACTACGCGATACACCGAACTACGCGATACACCGAGTCTCGGCCAGACGAGGACCGGCTGCCCGCCAGGCAACCCTCCGGCCCGAGCCGGCGTCTTATGACCAGGGTGATAGTAGCCATTGACGCTATAACCACTGTGGTTATATAGTGAGCCTCATGACCAATTATGCCAGCGACGCGCAGGCACTCCTGCCCCTGCCCTCCGCCACGTTCCACATCCTGATCGCCGTGAGCGCCGAGCCCCGTCACGGCTACGCCATCATCCAGGACGTCGCGGCCCGGACCGCGGGGAGCCTCCGGCTCAGCGCGGGAACCCTGTACCGCTCGATTGCGAGGATGGTCGAGCAGGGGCTCCTCACGGAAACCAGCAAGCGACCCGCCCTCGGCGACGACGAGCGCCGCCGCTACTACCGGATCACGCCGTTCGGCACTGCCGTCGCCCGCGGCGAGATGGGGAGGCTCACCAACCTGGTGCGGCTGGCGCGCGCTTCGGGCCTCACCCCGGAGTCGGCCTGATGCTCGGCTTCTACCGGTTCCTGCTGCGGCTCTATCCAGCCTCCTTCCGGAGCGAATACGGCTCGGAGCTGGCGCATACCTTCGCGCAGTCCGTCCGGAACCGCGGTCCGCTCGCTGCCGCATTGGCCGCTGTGGCCGACGTCGTTCCCAACGCCCTGCTGGTGCACCTCCGAATCCTGAGTCAGGATGTGCGCTACGGGTTGCGGGCCATGAGCAGGTCTCCTGGCTTTGCGGCGACCGTCGTCCTGGTGACCGCGCTCGGCGTGGGCGCCAATACGGCGACCTTTTCCGTCGCGGACTTCGTGCTGCTGCGGCCACTCCCCTTCCCCGACCCGAACGCGCTGGTCCGCCTCTGCGAAGGACCCAAGGAAGGCGGCGGCTGGGGCTGCATGAACGAGTTGTCGCCCGCGAATTACCGCGATGTCGCGGCCGGTACTCGCACGACGTTTCAGTCGTGGGGCGCGTTCACTGGCGCCTCCGTCAACCTGGTCGGCCATGGCGAGCCGGTCCGGGTGTCAGGGGCCAGCGTCACCCCACAGGTCCTCCCAATCCTCGGCGTACCGCCTGCCCTCGGCCGCGGCTTCGACAGCACCGCGACCGATCGTGACGCCGGCTCGGTGGTCCTCGGGTATGGGCTGTGGCAGACCCAGTTCGGCAGCGACCCTCGTGTCATCGGCTCGATGATCCGGCTCGACGGCAATCCTTTCGTCGTGATCGGCGTCATGCCGCGGGGGTTCCAGTTTCCCTCCCCGGGTGTCCAGCTCTGGCTGCCGCTGGCCTTCGACCAGTCCAGCTTCGAGGACCGGAACAACAACTATCTCCACGGCATCAGCCGCCTCAAGCCGGGCAAGAGCTTCGAGCAGGGACGCGCGGACATCGACCGGATCTTCCAGGCGTTGTCGCGCGACTATCCCGCCAGCAACGCGGAAACCGGTTATTCCTTCTTTCGGCTGCGGGACCAGGTCCTGCCGAAGTTCCGGGTTATGCTGCTGGCACTCTGCGGCGCCAGCCTGAGCCTCTTGCTGCTGACCAGCGCCAACCTGGCGAACCTCCTGCTTGCCCGCGCGGCCGGCCGGGAGCGCGAGCTGGCAGTCCGTACGGCCCTCGGCGCGGGTCGCGAGCGCCTGGTGCGCCAGCTGCTCACCGAGAACATCCTGCTCGCGTTGGCCGGAGGAGCGGCCGGCATCCTCGTCGCCACGGTAGCGATGCCGCTGTTCGCTCACCTCATCCCGACCACCACGCTGCTCACCGCTCGCCCCACCCTCGACCTGCGCGTCTTGGGCCTAGCCGCCGGGCTCACGGCCCTCACCGGCATCGGGATCGGGCTCCTGCCGGCCGTTCGCGCGAGCCGGGCCGGATTCGCCGCGCTGCGCGAGGGAAGCCGAGGTGGAGGGCGACGGCAGCGGCTCCGCAGCGCGCTGGTCACGGCGGAGGTCGCCATCTCCGTGGCGCTGCTGATTTCCTCGGGGTTTCTGATTCGCGCGATCGTCAAGGTGCAGGCGGTCGATCCCGGATTCGTGGCGGACGATGTGCTCACCCTCCGCACTCAGCTGCCGACCCCGCGATACGACGATTCGGTGCGCCGCGTCCAGTTCTATCAGCGCGTGTTAGCCGACGTGCGCGCGATTCCGGGTGTCTCGGCCGCCGCCTATACCAGCGGCCTCCCCATGATCCTGACCGGCGGCATCACCGGGGTCGAGGTGCCGGGGGCGACAGTCCGCTCCGCGCGGACCGAAGGGGTCAGCTGGCGCCTGATCACGCCCCAGTTCTTCCAGGTCCTCGGCGTGCCGATCCGCCAAGGTCGCGCGCTGGAGGAAGCCGACGGTCCGGGTCGCCCCCCGGTGGTGGTGGTGAGCGAGTCCTTCGTCCAGCGGTACTGGCCCGATCGCAACCCCATCGGTTTGAGCTTCAAAGTGCGGGGCGCCGACCGCACCGTCGTCGGCGTCGTACGGGACATCAAGGTGCGCGGGCTCGAGCGGACCAATGAGCCCCAGGTCTACCTGCCGGCCTACCAGGTGCTCTCCGATGTGCCGGGCCTGTATACGCCCAAAGACCTGGTGATCAAGGCCGCCGGCCAGGGCACCGATCTGCTCCCCACGGTCCGCGCCATCGTGCGCCGCGCGGACGCGGAGCAACCGATCTCGGACGTGCGGATGCTGACGGCGGTCGTGACGCGGGAGACCGCGGGCCGCAAAGCCCAGCTCGGCATTCTGGTAGCGCTCGCCGGCGTCGCCCTGGTCCTCACCGCGATCGGCATTCAGGGGCTGCTCGCGTTTCTGGTGACGCAGCGCGCCCAGGAAATCGGGGTCCGGCTGGCGTTGGGTGCCGACCCGGCCCGGGTGGCTGGCATGATCGTAGGAGAGGCTGGCCGCTGGACTGCGGTCGGGAGTGTGGCGGGTGTGCTGATCGCGTATGCTGCGGCCCGGGCCATGAGCGCGCTGCTCTTCGGCCTGAGCCCCAGGGATCCCGCTACCTTCGGAGCCGGGTTAGGGATCGTCGTCCTGGTGACGCTGGCCGGCGCGATCGCCCCCGCCTATCGCGCGGTGCGGATCAGTCCTCTAGTCGCCTTGCGGTCCGAATAGCACCAAACGACAGAGCGCTAGCGGTCGAGCGCGGCATCCAGTCGCTCGCCCAGCACGCCGCCGAGCAAGCGAAGCAGCTACGGCAGGTCGCGTCCGAGCACCCTGGTTCGTGACGCGCTGTGCACGTCACATTCCTTGGCGAGCCCCAGCAGTTGGACGTACGCGGTAATGGGTCGGCCCTGCAGGCCGTCCGTATCGACAGACACCGTTGCGGTTCCCTGGCCCGACGCAATCGTGCCCGCCGAGACGGTCCAGTTGAAGACCGGTTCGACGCCGGAGTTACCCCCGATCACGCGTGCGGAGAATTCGGCAAGCTGGCCGCCAAACACATCGTAGGCGCCGTCGAGCGTCAACCTCGGGCACACGCCGTTCGGAGCCGGTGGCGATCCTGCGGCGGAAGGCGGGACCGTAACCCCCAGCTTCTGGAGCGCCGGGCCAAGCTGTTCCAGCACACTCTTGTCCAACCGTTCGGCGATGCGATACTCCTCGACAGCGCCAGCGCGGTTGCCCTGGGCCGCATACACCATTGCGAGCCGTCCATGGCCGTCCGCATAGTCGGGCTTGAGGCGAAGTGCGGCCTTGATCTGCTCGAGCGCCTCGGGTAGACGGCCTAACTTCCGGAGCGCCGCGGACAGCTGCGCGCGCGCTTCGTAGTAGTCACGATCCAGACGCACGGCTTCCTCTAGCTGGATGGCCGCCTCGGCCTGGCGATCGAGAATGGCGTACGACACGCCAAGCTTGTAGCGAAGCTCGACATCGCGAGGAGAGTACGGGAGAGCCTTGGTGAACGCGCTTACCGCATCGGCGTAATCATCGAGATTGTCGTAATACACATCGCCGAGCCCCAGATGCGCCGGCCCGTAGGTCGGTTTGAGGCGAATGGCTTCCTTGTAGCTGGCGACGGCCGCAGTGAATCGGTCCTTCCCCCCCGTGGCGCCCGGCTGCTGTTCGCCGAGCCGTTTGAGTGCATACGCGCGTTCGGCATGTGCTTCCGCCAACGCGGGATTCAATTTGATCGCGGCATCCGCCGCGACCAGCGCGTCGCGCAACCGGCCGATCTGGTTGCGCGACACACTGAGCTTGACAAGCGTCTGGGCGTCCTTGGGATTCAGCCGGACGGCGTTTGCATACGCGCTCGCGGCGCCGGCATAGTCGTGGGCGCTGTAGGACTTGTCGCCCTGTGCCACCCACTCAGACACCGGCGCCTGCACCGAGAGCAAAAGGACACACACGGAGAATGCAGCAGTCGGCCGGGTCAACATATCGCCTCCACCCAAGTGTCTTCTCACTTGGTTCAAGCCAACTTCAGGGACTGCTAAAAATGCGAAGGGCGGGACTTGGACGCTAGCGGTCGAGCGCGGCCTCCAGTCGCTCGCCCAGCACGCCGCCGAGCGACTGCGAAAAGCTTCGAGTCAGGTGGTTGTCGTCGCTGAACAGCACCATGCCCTCGCGCTCCGTCTCGCAGCGCCCCGCCCCCACCGTGCATACCTGATCAACCAGGTCAATGAAGCGCACGTTCAATCCTCGCGCCGCCTGATCCTGAGCCCGGCGCGCCCGGGTTATGTACTTCCAATCGGGCGCGAACCGGCAGCTCGTGGCCAGCGGCAGCCGCGCCGCGCGCCGCGACAGGCAACTCGGCACGTCGAAGGGAACCCACGGCGTGCCGCGGAGGACGATCACCGCGATCCCCATGTGATCGAGCCGGGCATAGGTCCGCCGCAGCCCCTCGGTCCAGGCCGATTCCGGAACTCCCATATCGCTCGCCCTGCCGGGGCCGCCTCTCATGTAGTAGTCGGAGTTCGCGAGGATCACGGCGCGCGGCCTCGCCTCGGCCAGGCGTTGCAGCGTCGCCTCCTGAAAGCGGGCGCACGGGCGGTACAGGCGCGCGGCCGCGCCGCCGATTAACCCGCGCAGGTCCGCGACCGGGCACGCCCCCGCTACGTACGGCTCGATCCGCCAGCCGTGCCGCTTCCCTGCCCGCTCCAGCCCGCCGAGCCAGTGCGAGGCGTGCGAGTCGCCGAGCAGGGCGAGCGTGGTTGCCGAGTCGGTCGCGCCAAAGGCGCACCCCTCGCGGGCGGCGCGCGGCGAGCGACCCCAGCAGTCGTGCCCCACGTGGTCGTCCCGCGCGGCCGCATAGCGGCGGTGCACGCTCCGCTCCACGAAACGAGTGCTGTGCCCCGCAGCTCCTATCCCGATGAGCGCGAGCGCGGCGCACACGCCGGCGGCGGCGAGCAACGGCCGGCCGGCGAGGACACGCGGCACTAACCCGGTGTGGGCAGGTCGCTCGAGCAGCCGGTGGGTGAGCAGCGCCGCCAGCAACGCGACGGCTCCCCAGGCCAGCCGGCCGGCGGTGCCGATCCCCGGCATCAGGACCCCGCCGAGCACCATCAGCGGCCAGTGCCAGAGATACCAGGCATAGGAGACCGAGCCGAGCCCCACGAGCGGGCGCGAGGCGAGTAGCCGTCCCGACAATGCTGCTGTGCCGAGGCCGCCGCCCGCGAGCAGGCAGAGGGTGCCGCCGACCGGGGCCAGGGCCATCACGCCCGGGTAGGCCAGGCTGTGCTCGTAGAGGAGCGAGGGCACCAGGAGTAGCCCGAGCCCGGCGAGCTGGACGGCGCCGATCCGCCCAGCGGAGCCGCCCACGGCGCTCTGCCCTCCCCCGGTGAGGAAAGCCATCAGGGCGCCGGCGCCGAAGGACCAGAGCCGGGTGTGCGGGCCAAAGTACGCCCACATCGGAGCGCGGTCGTTGATCACCACGGACAGCGCGAAGGAGAGCGCTGACACCGCGGCCACGCCGAGCAGCACGGTGCGCAGCACGATCCAGCGTCGCTCCGAGCCCGTGGTCGCGCCGGCGCGCGCCTCGCCCCAGGCGGCGAACAGCACGACCAGCAGAGGAAAGAGCACCGCGAGCTGCAGCTCGACCCCGAGCATCCAGGTGTGGAGCAGCGGGTTTTCGCCGGCGTTGAAGTAGTTCACGCCGTCGGCCGCGAAGGCCAGGTTCCCCGCGAAGGCGGACACGGGAACCATGCGCTCGGCGACGGCGGCCCGGTCGATCGGCGCGTAGAGCAGCGTCGTGGCCAGGGTCCCGAGCAGCACCACCACCAGCGTGGGTAGGAGCCGCCAGACCCGGCGCGCCACCAGCTCGGCCGGCCGAACCGCCTCGCCGGTCGCGAGCCGCCGGGTTAGCGTCGTGGCGAGAAAGAACCCCGAGAGGACGAAGAAGATGTCGACGGCTACGAATGCCCCGCGCAGCCACGGGACCCCCGCGTGGAACCCGACCACAAGGAGGACGGCAAGGCCGCGGAGGCCGTCGAGATCGGGGCGCCGCTCCGCCATAGGGGCGAGGAGGGGTGAAAGGTGGATGGCTGCAAGGCTTACGCGCGGAGGGTCTGGCGGGTTTCTTCAGATCCCGCTGGTATTGTCGCTCGCCGGCCGGACGGACCGCCACCCCGATTGCTGGATCGGCCGTCCTGGGCTAAATCTCATATGGGATGCCCATAGGGCAGCCACACCAGCCGCATAAGGAGCATGCGACATGAAACCCAACACCATGTTGACCCTCGCGTCGCTGCTCTCGATCGTCTTCCTGATTTTTCACATGACGGACGACATCCTCCGCGAGGGGGGCATGGCCCTGAGAGGGACCTCGAACCTCACGGTGGTGCTCGTCCTGGGCCTCTGGCTGTACGGAACCCTGGTGCTCGCCGGACGGAAGTCGGGGTATCTCATCATGCTGCTCGGATCGCTGATTGCGCTGGGCATGCCCGTCCTCCACATGGCCATGGCGCGAAAAGTTATCGCCAACGAGCTCGCCCGGGCCCGGGGAGACTACCTCTTCGTCTGGACCCTCCTCGCGGTCGGCGTGAGCGGGCTCTTCTCGCTCATTCTCTCGGTGCGCTGCCTGCGGAACCCCCAATGGGCCCAGTCCCGCTAGTCCAGCGTATCCTCTGCCGCGTGAGTGACCCCCAGCTCCCGCCGGAGTACTCGTCCTTGAACCTGAGATGAGCGCTAGCGAGCCCGAAGCTCCTCGAACCAATTGAGCACGACCTGAAACCGCGTGGTGGTTGTCGGATCACCCTTGATGATCAGGAAGCGGCCGTTCGGGCCCCGGGTCCAGTTGCCCGTCTGCGTGAAATCGTAAGGCCCGTTGAACAGCAGGTCGGGCGGACCCCGCAACTGAAACTGTGAGCCGGTTCGGACCGGGACGGCCCAAATGCTGTTGCCGCGTCGATAGTACAGCTCGGTGCCGTCGGCAGCCCACACCGGATCGACCCCTCCCCCGGTTGAAACCGTCTGCCGCCCGCCCCCATCCGGAAAGGGCTGGACATAGACCTCGTTACTGCCCGACGCATCGGATTGGTAGGCGAGCCAGTGCCCGTCTGGAGAGACGGCGGGTTCCTGCTCGGTCGCCGCGGTGGCAACGAGGCGCCGCACCGAGCCATCGCTCACGGATAGCGTCACGACGTCGCCCTCGCTGTACCCGAGCAGCAGATCGCCCACCAGCCATTGCTTGGGATACACAGGGGCAGTCCTCGAGTACGGGATCGGGACCGGTTCGCTGCTGAAGGGGAATGCTCGCCACCCGATCCGACTACCCCCCATGAGAAAGCCCACCCGGTTCCCCTCGGGAGACCACACCCCCCAGCCATCGTGAACAGGCGTCTGTTGCCGCTCCGCGGTGCCCCGGACCAGATCAACGATCCAGAGGTCCGACGGCCGGGGATCGACCGTGACGACGGCGTACCGCCCATCGGGAGAGAGCTTGGGAAAGCGATAGCCGCGCGGCTGTGCCGGTATGGGCGACTC
>DASYTT010000004.1:0-39973 GCA_036002045.1 Gemmatimonadales bacterium | reverse complement strand
ACCTCTCTGGCGTACCTGATCGCGCAGCACACCGGACGGGCCTTCATCGGATTCAGCGCGGTGACCGAGGGAGTAGCCCGGGTTAGGGGGATCATCAAGGAAGCCGCCGAGCGCCGCCGGAGCGGCCGCGGCACCATTCTCTTCTGCGACGAGATCCACCGCTTCAACCGCGCCCAGCAGGACGCCTTTCTTCCCCACGTCGAGCAGGGCACCATCACCCTCATCGGCGCGACGACGGAGAATCCCAGCTTCAGTCTCAATTCGGCCCTGCTCTCGCGCTGCCAGGTGTTCGTGCTGGAGCCGCTGGCGCCGGAGGCGATCGAGCGGGTGGTGCGCGCCGCGCTGGCGGATGCCGAACGAGGGCTGTGCGGCTTCGCCCTCGAGGTCGCTGCCGACGCGCTCAGCTGGCTGGCGGTCCAGGCCGACGGCGACGCGCGGCGTGCCCTGGCCGCGATGGAGTCCGCCGCATTCCAGGTGGGAGCAGGGGGGCACGTCACGCTGGCGGTGCTGGCGGAAGCCTTTGCGCGCCGGGTGCCGCTCTACGATCAGACCGGCGAGGAGCACTTCAATCTGCTCTCGGCGTATCACAAATCGTTGCGGGGCAGCGATCCGCAGGGGGCGCTCTACTGGATGGCACGGATGCTCGAGGGTGGCGAAGATCCTCTGGTGCTGTTTCGCCGGGCCATTGCCATGGCCGCCGAGGACATCGGCCTGGCCGATCCGCAGGCGTTGCAGCTCGCCGTCGCAGCCCGCGAGGCTTTTCGGCAGCTGGGGCCGCCCGAGGGGTATCTGCCCCTGGCGGAAATGACCATCTACCTCGCGACCGCACCCAAATCCAACAGCGTGGTGAAGGCGCTTGGCGCGGCAATCGAGCTGGCTCGCGAAACGCCGGCCGAGCCGGTTCCGCTGCACCTTCGCAATGCCCCGACCGGTCTCCTGAAGCAACTGGGCTATGGTGCCGAGTATCGCTATGCCCATGACTACCCGGACCACTATGTGCCGCAAGCCTACCTGCCTCCGGCGCTCGCCGAGCAGGAGCCCTACCGCCCGGGCGAACTGGGGTATGAAAAGCGGGTGGCGGAGCGAATGGCGTACTGGCGCAAGCAGGGGGAAGCGGGAAGAGTGAAGCGGGAAGAGTGAAGCGGGAAGAGTGAATTATCTTTGGACCAGCGGTTCGAACCCGTAGCAGGGAGAGTTGCCGATTCGAGAGCTGATCAACGTCCAGCCGCCGGTCGAGCGCGCCATTCTGGTCGCGGCGCCCCGCAAGGGATCGCCGGAGGCGGAACAGCTGGAGGAACATCTCGACGAGCTTGCCCGCCTGGTGGACACGGCAGGCGCCCAGATTGCCGGCCGCCTGACCCAGCAGGTCGCCGCCCCCAATCCCGGCACGCTGATCGGTGAAGGCAAGGTAGCCGAACTCAAGAGCCGAGTCGCCGCACTCGGCGCTACCCTGGCGATTTTCGACGAGGAGCTCTCACCGGTGCAGGGCGCCAACCTGGAGCGGGAGCTGCAGGTGCGCGTGATGGATCGCGCGGAGGTCATCCTCGACATCTTCTCCACCCGTGCCCGCACGGCGGAGGCGAAGCTGCAGGTCGAGCTGGCGCAGCTGGAGTATCTGCTGCCCAGGCTCACCCGCATGTGGAGCCACCTCTCGCGCATTCGCGGCGGCATCGGGCTTCGGGGCCCGGGCGAAACCCAGCTCGAGACCGACCGACGCATGATCCGCCGCAAGATTCAGCATCATCGGAGCAAGCTGCGGGATGTCGAGCGGCATCGGGAGACGATTCGCTCGGGACGCCAGAAGCTGCTCCACGCCGCGCTAGTCGGCTATACCAACGCGGGAAAATCCAGCGTGCTGCGCTCGCTCACCGGTGATCACGATATCGTGGTCGAGGACCGGCTCTTTGCCACGCTCGATACGCTGACGCGCGAAGTCGATATCGGAGAGGGCATCCGGGCGCGCGTCACCGACACCGTCGGCTTCATCCGTAAGCTGCCCCACCATCTGGTGGCGAGCTTCCGCGCTACACTGGAGGAAACGCGGGAAGCGGACGTGCTGCTCCACGTGATCGATGCGAGTCATCCGGAATGGGAAGAGCAGGCGCGCGTGGTCGAGCAGGTGCTGGGCGAGCTGACCCTTTCCGACCGGCCTGAAATCAAGGTTTTCAACAAGATCGACCTGTTGCCCGACCCGGCGGCGTTCGCCGCGCGAATCCGGGAGCTCTATCCGGACGCGGTCTTCGCCACCACGACCCGGACCGACGGAATCGACGAGCTCAAGGCGGCGCTCCGCGAGCGGGTACGCGCGGGACGTCCGACGATCCGCGTGGTGGTGCCCGCCGGCGACGGCGCGCGGCTCGCCGCTGTCTACCGCGCCGGCGAGGTGCTGGCCAGGGAGGAGACTCCCGAGGGTGTGGTGCTCACGGTCCGGACCGAAGGCTGGCGGGCCCGCCAGCTCAACCGGTCCGACGGGGCGGCGTGAGAGAAGCCACCGACGTTTTCGTCAAGCAGCCGGTCACCGAAGCGCGGAGAATCCGTTTCGCGCTGGTGGGCTGCGGCAGGATTTCCGCGAATCACTTTGAGGCGCTGGAAGCCCACGCTGAGAGCACCGAGCTCGTCGGAGTCGCGGACATCAATCCCGCGGCGCTCCAGCGAGCCATCGCGCGGACTGGAGCACCCGGGTTCTCATCCCTGGAAGCCCTGCTCGAGGGATGCGACCCCGACATCGTCGTGCTGGCCACCCCGAGCGGGCTGCATGCTGCTCAGGCTATCCAGGTCGCGAAAACGGGCCGTCATGTCATGAGCGAGAAGCCCATGGCGACCCGGCTGGAGGACGGCAGGGCAATGGTGCAGGCCTGCGATGCCGCAGGCGTGCACCTTTTTGTGGTAAAACAGAATCGCAAGAATCCCACACTCCAGCTGCTCCGGCGCGCCATCGAGGCAAAGCGGTTCGGAAAGCTCTTCCTCGTCACCGTGAATGTCTTCTGGAGCCGGCCGCAGTCGTACTATGACAGCTCTGCCTGGCGGGGAACCTGGGAGTTCGACGGGGGCGCCTTCATGAACCAGGCGAGCCATTACGTCGATATGCTCGACTGGCTGATTGGCCCGGTGGAGAGTGTTCAGGCGTACACCGCGACGCTGGCACGAAACATCGAGGTCGAGGATACCGGCGTGCTCGCGCTCCGCTGGCGCGCCGGGACCCTGGGGACGCTCAACGTCACCATGCTGAGCTACCCGAAGAATCTCGAGGGCTCGATTACGGTCCTGGGGGAGCGGGGATCGGTGCGGGTCGGCGGGCAGGCGGTGAACCGGATCGAGGCATGGCAGTTCGCCGAGCCTGACCCCATGGACGCCGAGGTGGAGCGAGCCAGCTACGAGACCACCTCGGTTTACGGGCACGGGCACCTGCGTTATTACGACAACGTGGTCGAGGCCCTGCGGGGCAAGGCGCCCCCTGATACCGACGGGCGGGAGGGATTGCACTCGCTGGAGATCCTGATCGCGACGTACCTGTCGGCGCGGGATGGGCGGCGCGTGGCGCTGCCGTTGGAATACTGAGGCTACTGGCTATTGGCTATTGGGCGATTGGCCAGAACCTTCCGCCAGAGCGCCATGGTTTGCTCCGCGATGGCGGCGTCGACGTAATGCTCGAGCACCCGCTGGCGGGCAAGCGCGCCCAGCCGTTTGCGTTCCTCCGGATACGCGAGCAGGCTTTGTAGCGCGATTCCCAGAGTCTCCTCGTCCTGCGCCGTTTTTCCCGCCTCCCCGATCACCGCGTGGAGGATGCCTCCCTCCATGACGACGGGCACTACACCGCGCGCCATGGCGTCCACCAGCACCGTTGACCAGCGTTCGACCCACTCTCCCTCGCGCCGGGCGGGCAGCACGATGCAATCGAGCGAGGGCCAGAGCGCATCGACCTCGGCCCGGCCGATCCCGCCCAGCCAGCGGATGCGCGAGGCGAGTCCGAGCCGTTGCGCCAGCAGCTCCAGCTCTTCCTGCTCGGGCCCGGTTCCCGCGACAAACAGGGTCCAGCTTCCCATGAGCAGCGCGCAGGCCCGCAACAACATGTCGACCGCCCGCTCGGGGAGCAATCGGCCGATGTAGCCGATCGCGAGCGTGGTGTCAGGCGTGCGCTCCAGCGGCGCGGGCGGAGCCACTCCGAGCTGGGGCATGCAGGCGACCGGCGCGCCGGGCAGCTCGAGTCTAAGGCGCTCGGCGGCGAGCGCGTTACCCCCGATGCCGGCACGGGCCGCCCGCAGGCTCGCCGCCGCGCGCTGGCGCGACCAATAACCGCGTCGCTTGGGCGTGCTCTCCCAGCTGAAGAGAACGACGGGGATGCCGAGCCGCTCGGCTTCGGCCGCCGCGACGGCGGCGGGCTGACTGTCGGGTTCTTCTTCGATCTGGACGAGGTCGGGTCGCACATCCGCCAGGAGCCGGCGCAGGGCCGCGCGGGTCCAGGATAACGATTCGGGCTTCTCCCGGTCGCCGCGAACCGGAATCGGGGCGATACGCACCCCACTGTCTTCTCCCGCGACCCCGCCCGGGACTGCGACGGTTACAGCGGCGCCCTGACCTACCAGTGCGCGCAGTTTGCCGCGGCGGTCCGGATCGAGATAGAGGTGGGAGAGGATAAGGGCGCGCACCAGCGAAGAACTTAACGGTGGGCCGATCTGATGCTAGCTTAGAGCAGCAGGAGGCAACTATGACGTGGGCTTGGGCGGTGGCTCTGGCGTTCGTGCTCGTCGGCGCGGGATGTTCGACTGATGCTCCGGCAGGAGCCCCGCCCCCCGCTCCGCCGCCACCTGCACCACCGCCGCCGCCGCCCCCACCACCTCCGCCGCCGCCGCCGACGCCGCCACCGCCACCGCCTCCACCACCACCGCCGCCACCACCACCACCTCCTCCTGCCCCGGCTAGTGTGGACGTCAACGACGACTTCTTCAATCCGGCAAACATCACTGTTGCGAACGGCGCTACGGTGACCTGGACCTGGCGTGGCTCGAGCCAGCACAACGTGACGTTCGAGGATGCGCAGGGCTCATCCGCCACGCAGTCCGCGGGAATCCACACCCGCACGTTCGGGATGACGGGCACCGTGCGATATCGTTGCACGATCCACTCCACCTCCTTTACGTCTGGAATGATCGGATCGGTCGTGGTGCAGTGAGGAGGCGTTCCACGGGCCGTCCCACCGCGCGGGATCGCGGGGATCGAGCCGGTTCGATAGCTTGTTGCGGTGGAAAGCGCGGGCCCTTAGCTCAGCCTGGTTAGAGCAGCGGACTCATAATCCGTCGGTCGGTGGTTCAAGTCCACCAGGGCCCATGTGAGCAGTGGCAGGTGGCAGGTGGCGGGTGGCAGGTGAGAAGCCGAATTCACCTGCGACCTGCGACCTGTGGCCTGCGACCTGCGACCTGCCACCTGGTTTGATGGGATCCGCATCGTCGCGCTTACGGCAGACTGCGCCGGACGTGATAGAATCGGGTGCCACCGACCATGAGGTGGACGAAGCTGCCGGTTGTGACCGCGTTGTACGGGTGCGTCTCGACCCCCGGGATGGCGACGGCGGTTTCCTGCGTGCTCCACGTCGCGCCGTAGTCCGTCGAATGGCGATAGGCGACGACGTCTGACGTGGAGAGCGTCGCCTGGTCCTTCGACAAACGGTAGATGACGTGCACCTGGCCGCCCGGTCCGACGGCGATCTCCGGATGATTGGGGTACACGCCGGATACCGCCGAGACATCGAATGTGCCTTGCCAACTCGAGCCGTTATCCAGCGAGCGGTTCGCGCGGATCTGCCCGCGCGTGGCATTCGGAAACGGGCCGAGCGGGTTGTGGTCCAGCGGCTCTTCCCAGATCACGATCACCCGGCCATTGACGACCCGCGGGCGCGGCCGGATCTGGGGTCGGGTCGAGCCGCCACTGACGTCCACGGGCGGCGACCAGGTAGCCCCGTTGTCCGTGCTGCGGAGATAGCGCGCGCGATGTCCGAGGCTGCCCACGCCTGGAAGAATCGCTGCGTAGGCGATGTGCACCGTGCCGTTCTCGGCGGCGATGCCACCCGGTGAAGGTGGACCTGTCGGGTCGTCCAAGATTCTGACCCCGCTCCACGTCTGCCCCTGGTCCGGGCTCCGCCAGTAATAATTCTTGAACGTGTTATCCGGCACCGCTCCCGCACGGCCGAGGAACACGTGAACGTAGTTGCCGTCGGTAGCGATCTGGACCCGCTCGCCCCCGTCCGCCGTGTAGCCGGTGAGGGTTGTTCCCGCCGACCAGGTGGCGCCACCATCCAGCGAGCGCTGCATCCTGAGTGACGCTCCGGAACGCGTCAGGAGGTGCACGGTCGAGCCCTGCACGGCCAGGGCGCCGTACAGGGGCAGGTCCGGGCCGGCACCGGGGATCGGAGTGGAGGCGGACCAGGTCGCGCCTTCATCGCTCGAGGAGCGATGCTGTATCCCCCCGCCGTCAGACCCGACGGCGTGCAGCTTGGTGCCGGCGGCGAGGCGCCCACTGATGCCGAACAGCGCGACCGGTGACGACCACTTCGCTGAAGGGTTGAGATCCGAAGGACCGGTTGCCTGCTGGCACCCGGTTATGGTGAGAGCGAGCAGCAATACAACCGGTCTCATGGACCGCAAACGCGCGTGGTGTCGGACTGTGCGCATTGTCGGATCATAGCAGGAGGGAGAGAACTTCTCGAGGTCCGGGAGCTTGACAAAGCCCCGTCACTGTCAGCGGTGACGGGGCTTCTCGTTGGACCTATGGGCGATGAGGGACTTGAACCCCCGACCTCGCGCATGTGAGGCGCGCGCTCTAACCAGCTGAGCTAATCGCCCCCGATTGGGGTGGCGGACTCTAACCGAAACCGTCTCAACGGTCAACGGGCTCCGCTATCTTTTGGCCCTCATGGCGAAGCCAGCACTCCAAATCGAGACGACCCGCGGCGAGCTGGTGGAGTCGGTGCATCCGGTGAGCGTGGCCGTCGTGGCCGCGAGCGGCGCGCTGCTCGCTGCTTCCGGCGATCCCGAGCTGGTTACCTGGTGGCGCTCTGCCGCAAAGCCCTTCCAGGCGCTCCCGCTACTCCAGGATGGTGCGGCCGAGCGCTTCGCGCTCAGCGATGAGGAGCTCGCCCTCATCTGCGCTTCTCATTCCAGTGAATCCCGCCATCTGGAAGTGGTCTCCCGTCTCATGGCAAGGCTCGACATCACCGATCAAGACCTCTCCTGTGGAGTGCATCCGCCGCTCTCGCCCGCCGTGGCGCAGGCGGTGATGCGCGGCGCCGCCGTCCCCACGCCGCGCTGGAGCAATTGCTCTGGCAAGCACACTGGGATGCTCGCCCTGGCCAAGCATCACGGCTGGCCGCTCGCGGGATACCAGGCGGCGGGGCATCCAGTGCAAGAGCGGATCCTGGCGGAAGTTTCGCGCTGGACCGGGGTGGCCGAGCCGGCCATCGCGCTCGCCATCGACGGGTGCACCGCGGTGTGTTTCGGGCTCTCGCTCCGGGCAATGGCGCTCGCCTACGCGCGGTTCGGCGTGTCGGACGAGGCTGCGCCGCGTCGCTTGGCAGCCGCGATGACCGGCGATCCGTTTCTGGTCGGGGGGACCGGGCGGCTCTGCACCGATCTCATGCGCGCCTGGCCCGGTGGCGTGCTCGCCAAGGTTGGCGCTGAAGGGATCTATTCCGCCGCGCTGCCGTCGCTCGGAATCGGAGTTGCGCTCAAGGTGCACGACGGCGAGACGCGGGCGGCAAGCCTGGCCCTGCTAGAAGTATTGCGCCAGCTGCTCACCCGAATCGCCCCGAGTCAGGGCCCCGACTTCGGGGTTCCCGAGTTGGCAAAATATGGCCGGCAGCCGCTCCGCAATACTCGCGGGACGGTGACCGGAGAGCTGCGCCCCGCCGGGGTCCTGCACTTTGTCGCTGCCTGACGCGGCGAACTGGTTAGCAGCGAGCGCCAATCACCCATGAGCTTGCAGCACCTCGACCCGGCAACTCGTGCCCTGATCGGCTTCGCCGGCGCCATCGCGACGGGAGAGGACGCCGTGCTCCAGGCGGGTTGCCGCGAGTGCCGGGCAGCGGAAGTTCCCGCCCTGTGGATGGATGAGCTGCTCCTGCAGTCCGTGCTGATGGTCGGCTGGCCCAGGGCACTGAATGCCTTCACCCTCTGGCGGCAGGCTGGCCTGCCCCCAGCGGACACGGCGGAGGATGGCGCCGACTACTCCCTTCTCGCCGAGTGGCAGGCGCGGGGAGAGGCGGTCTGCCGCGAGGTCTACGGGAAGAATTACTCGCGGCTCCGAGAGAATGTCCGTGCCCTGCACCCGATTCTGGATGTCTGGATGGTGACGGAAGGATACGGCAAGACGCTGGGGCGCCCCGGCCTCGACCTCGCTCGCCGCGAACTCTGCGTGGCGGTGCAAGTGGCCTACCAGGGCGCTGAGCGGCAGCTGCATTCCCATCTCCGGGGCGCACTCAATGCGGGTGCGTCCGGAACCGCGGTGACGGAAGCGCTCGAACTGGTCCGGCCATTGCTTGCGCGCCGGGAACTGGAGCTTGCGCTGTCCCTCTGGGAGCGGATTCGGCCGTGAGCTTCATCGATCGGGCGGTCGTGCGGGTAGCAGCCGGAACGGGCGGCTCGGGAGCCTCCTCGTTTGCGCGCTTCAAGTACGTCCCCAAGGGTGGTCCCGATGGAGGCGATGGCGGACGCGGCGGTAGCATTTATGTAAAGGCCGACGCCAACCTCGCCACGCTGCTCGATTACCGCTACCGGACCACCTGGAAGGCGGAACGCGGGCAGCATGGGAAGGGCAAGACCCAGACGGGTGCGTCGGGCAAAGATCTCTATTTGCCCGTGCCGCCGGGCACCGAAGTGCGTGATGCGGCGACTGGAGAATTCCTCGGTGAGGTGATGCGCGCGGGGCAGGAGCTGCTGGTCGCGAAGGGTGGCCGCGGCGGCCGGGGCAATGCCCGCTTTGCCACCGCGACGCATCAGGCCCCCAGGGAATGGGAACCCGGTGGCGAGGGAGAGGAACGCCACCTCGAGCTCGTGCTCAAGCTCATTGCCGACGTCGGACTGGTCGGAAAACCCAACGCCGGCAAGAGCAGTCTGCTGGCTGCGATTTCCGCCGCGCGCCCCAAGATCGCCGATTACCCCTTTACCACTCTGGAGCCGAACCTCGGCGTGGTCGGACTCAGCAATTCACGCTCGTTCGTGGTCGCCGATATCCCGGGCATTCTCGAAGGGGCGTCCCAGGGCAAAGGTCTTGGCCTCCAGTTCCTGCAGCATGTGGAGCGGACCCGGGTCCTCGCCTACCTGATTCCAGTGGATAGCGATGACCCCCAGGCCGCGTATGAGGGCCTTCGTCAGGAGATCCGCGCCTACAGTCCGGCATTGCATGAAAAGCCCCATGTCATCGTGCGCTCCAAACGCGATCTCTGGCCCGCTGAGGAGCCCCTCCCGCCCTTGGAGGCAGCGGACGCACTGGCCGTGGTTGAAGTCTCGAGCGCGACCGGCACAGGGCTCAACGAGTTCAGCAAGGTGATGTGGTCGCTGGTCGACCGGGCACGCCGCGCGGATGTCGAAGAGGCCGCGGATGCCTGAGTGGCAGGCTACCGAGCGCGAAGCCTATCTCGCGCTCGCACTCGTCCCGGGAATTGGTGCGGTCCGATTGCGCGCCCTCCTCGAGCATTTCGAGACTCCCAGCGCGGCGCTGGCTGCGCGGCTCTCTGCGCTGTCTCGCGTGCCAGACGTGCCTGCCGAAGTCGCAACCGCCATCCTCCAGGCGAACCGTGCTGCCGCCACCCGAATCCTTGCCGTCGTGCATGCCGCCGGCTGGAGGTTTCTGCTTCCGGAAGACCCGGACTTTCCGGAGATGCTGGCCAGCATCCCCGACCCGCCGACCTACCTCTTCCTGCAAGGAAACCTGGCGTTACTCGAGCGCCCGGCGGTCGCGATCGTCGGCAGTCGCGATCACACGCGGTATGGAGCCGAGGTCTGCCGGGCTGTTGCGCGGGCTGCTGCCGAGGCGGGGCTCGTGGTGGTGAGCGGGATGGCGCGCGGACTCGACGCCATCGCGCACTGGGGAGCGCTGGACGCGAAGGGCGACACCATCGGCGTACTCGGCAATGGGCTCGGCGTCATTTACCCCCAGTCGAACCGGGCGCTCTACGAGCAAGTCGTGAATCGGGGGCTGCTGCTCACCGAGTGTCTCCCCGGAGAGCGGCCTAAGGAGGGAGGCTTTCCGCGCCGCAATCGGCTCATCAGCGGCCTCGCGCGCGTCACCGTCGTGGTTGAGGCCGCAATGACCTCCGGGGCGCTGCAAACCTCACGCTGGGCGCAGAATCAAGGCCGTGAGGTGCTTGCAGTGCCCGGCCCGATCACCAGCCCGGTTTCCATTGGAGTCAACGATTTGATTCGTGACGGCGCGGCTCCCCTGCTCGACCTCACGGATCTGCTCTGCCATTACCCGGAGTGCGGCACTCGGCAGCCAGCCCGCGGTGACACGAAGGTTCCGGATGCCGGCCAGCCCCTCGAGCGAAGGCTCTTGAACGCGCTGCAGCACGAGCCCCTCCAGGCGGAGCAGCTGGTTGAGCTCTCGGGTGCGCCGGTGGGAGACGCGCTCGATGCGCTCTCCACGCTGGAGCTCTCGGGCAAGGTGCAGCGCGAGCAAGGCGGACACTATCGCCTGGTAGCCACCGGACTTTTTCGCTGAGCGCCATTCAGGTTCGCTCGGACTCATATTTCAGCCGTGCATCTCTACATCCACGTCCCCTTTTGCGCCCGCCGCTGCAGCTATTGCGATTTCGCGATCGCCGTGCGCCGCGAAGTTCCTGCACGGGCGTTTGTGGACGCCCTGCTGTCTGAATGGACCGCGTGGCAGTCCCATTCGGCCTGGCTGGCATCGCCGGTCATCGAGACGGTCTATTTCGGTGGGGGAACTCCATCACGACTCGAGGCAAACTCGTTCGCGACGATCCTGGGACGCTTGCGGCAGGATCGGGAGATGGCTCCCGCCGCCGAGATCACGCTCGAAGCCAACCCCGACGACGTGAGCGCCGAGGCCGCGGAAGCCTGGAGCAGGGCTGGGATCAACCGGGTGTCGCTCGGGGCCCAGTCATTCTCGGCTCAGGTACTCGAGTGGATGCACCGCACTCACACTGGCTCCCAGATCGAGGCTGCGCACCACACGCTTCGGGCGGCGGGGTTTTGGAATACTTCCCTCGATCTCATTTACGCGCTGCCTGCATCGCTCCAGCGGGATTGGCCGGCAGACCTCGAGCGGGCGCTCGCCCTCGAGCCGGCGCATCTATCGTTCTACGGCTTGACGGTCGAGAGCGGAACGCCGCTGGGACGCTGGACCGGCCGGGGAGAGTGCATCCCTCTGGCGGATGAGCAGGCCGCGGACGAATTCCTCTACGCCCACCGGCGACTCGAGGCCGAGGGATTCGAGCACTACGAAGTGTCCAACGCGGCAAAGCCAGGTCTCCGCGCCCGCCACAATTCCGCCTATTGGGAGCGCAAGGCGTTCCTCGGGCTCGGCCCTGCCGCGCACAGTGCCTTTGGGGCGATCCGGGCATGGAACGTCCGGGAGTGGGAGGAGTACCGGCGGCGCACCGAAGCGAGGCGATCGGTGCGTGCCGAGTCGGAGACCCTCGGAGAGACCCAGGTGGCACTCGAGGAATTGTATCTCGGCTTGCGGACGACGAACGGAATCCCGGCCTCGAAGCTGCGGGGACCGGTCGCTGCGAGTTGGCAGGCGGAAGGATGGGCAATGGAAGCCGGCGGCAGACTCAGCCTTACCCTGCAGGGCTGGTTGCGACTCGACGCGCTGGTGGCTAGCCTAACCCATTGCTAGTTTTTCTGTTATGCAGAAGGCTGAAGGTTTGAGCGAACGCCAGTTCCGGATTCTCGAAGGCGTCATCCAGGTCTACGTTGAAACCGCGCAACCGGCCGGGAGTGAGGCGGTCTCGCGGCGCTCGCGTCTGGGCATCTCGCCGGCTTCCGTGCGCAGCACGATGAGCGAGCTCGAGGCCCAGGGCTATCTGTTTCACGTTCACACCTCGGGGGGAAGAATCCCGACCGAGCGGGGCTACCGCCTCTACGTCAACCGGCTGATGCGCCCGGCCCCCATTCCGAAAAGCGCCCGGGCGAAGCTGGAGAGCGAAATCGTTCCGGCGGCACGCAACCCGATCGAGGAGATCCTCCGGCGCGCGGCACAAGTGCTCGGTGTCCTCACACAGGAGCTGGGTGTCGCCATCGCTCCCACGCTCAACGGCCTGATTCTCGAACGGCTCGAGCTCGTCCGCGTGAGCAGCGAGCGCCTCCTGGTGGTGCTGACTCTGCAGAGCGGCCTGGTGCGAACCATCTTCGTCGAGGTTCCAGCCGCGGTGGCGCCGGACGCCGTGGAGCATGTCTCGCGGATTCTGAATGAGCGACTGGCCGGGTTACCCCTGGGAGAGATTCGCGGCAGCCTTTCCGCGCGGCTGCGGGATGTGGGCGCCGGAGAGAGCGGCGAGCTCCTCAACATTTTCGTGGCGGAGGGAGAGGAGCTCTTCGACTTTGCGTCGAGCGAGACCGGGGTCGTCCTCGGCAGCGCACAACCGCTGGCCGATCAGCCGGAATTCGCGTCGAATCAGCGCATGCGGCATCTGCTCGACCTGACGGAGCGGCGTGATTTGCTGCGGCGTGCCTTCGAGGATCGGCATCGCCATGGGCTTACGATCACGATCGGCAGCGAGAACACCGATCCCCGTCTCGCCGACTTCACGCTGGTGACTTCGGCCTATCGGAGCGGGGGACTCAGCGGGGTGATCGGCGTGATGGGGCCGATCCGAATGCCCTACGACAAGATCATCGGACTGGTGGAGCACACCAGCCGGATGGTGGAAGGATTGATGGAGTGAGCGATTTCTACCGGCTGCTCGGCGTGGAGCGCGGCGCCAGTGAGGACGAGATCAAGCGGGCCTACCGCCGGCTTGCAATGGAATACCATCCGGACCGCAATTCCGCGTCGGATGCCGAAGCAAAGTTCCGCGAGATGGCCGACGCGTACGAAGTGTTGTCTGACCCCGAGAAGCGTGCGCTGTACGACCGCTACGGCGAGGCAGGGCTGCGCAGCGGTGCGGGCGGGTTCCACCATGTCGACCTGGCCGAGGCGCTGCGGATTTTCATGCGCGACTTCGGCGGGATGGGAGGAATGAGCGGCCTTGGTGGGCTCGAGTCGCTGTTTGGCGGCGGCGCAGCGGCCGCGGACTCGCGCCGCGGTCAGGACATCCGGGTTACCGTCAAGCTGTCTCTTTCGGAGGTGGCCACCGGCACCAAGCGCACGGTCAAGCTGAAGACGCTGCTCCGTTGCGAGACGTGCGGAGGGAGCGGCGGGGCCGCGGGTACCCGTCCCACCCCCTGCAGCACGTGTGGCGGCAGCGGAGAGGTGCGGCGCGCAACTCGCAGCGTGTTCGGGCAGTTCGTTTCGGTCGCGCCCTGTCCTACCTGCGGCGGCGAAGGCGTGCTGATCACCAACCCCTGCGAGGTGTGCCGCGGGGAGGGCCGGGTGCGCGGCGAGCGCTCGGTGCCCGTCGACATCCCCCCCGGCGTATCCAGCAACAACTACATCACCTTGCGCGGGCAGGGCGCGGCCGGACCCCGCAACGGGCCGACCGGCGACCTGCTCATCATCATTGAAGTCAAGGACGACGACCGCTTTGAGCGAACGGGAGACGATCTCCGCTTCGAGCTTCCGCTGTCGTTCACTCAGGCGGCGCTGGGAACCAGCGTCACCATTCCGACGCCTATCGGCGAAGAGCGGCTGACCATTCCCGCGGGCATCCAGTCGGGCGCGGTCCTGCGGGTTAAGGGAAAGGGGCTGCCGCGCCTGGGGCAGGGAGGCGCCGGAGACCTCAATGTCCGAGTGCATGTCTGGACTCCCGAGAGTCTCTCCGCAGAGCAGCGGCGCCTGCTGGAGGAGTTTGCCAAGATCGAAGGCCCGCCGCCCAAACAGAACACGGGTTTCTGGTCCCGACTCAAGGAAGCGCTCGGCGCATGAGCTGGTGCGCCGTCGACGTCCGAAGCCCGGCCGACGAGCGCGATGCGGTGGCGATGTGGCTGGTAGGTCACACCGGCCAGGCGGTAGAGGAGCGGGAGGACGGAGTGCTGGTCGGGGTGGCGGAGAGCGAAGCCGCAGCCTCCAGCCTGCTGCTGGAGCTGCAGTCGGCCTTCGGGGAACAGGTTGCCGGCTCTGCGAGAAAGCTTCCCGAGGTCGACTGGCGCGAGCGCTGGCACGAGGGCCTGGGCCCGCGCAGGATCGGACGCCTCGTGGTGACGCCAAGTTGGGTCGCCGTGGGCAATGGCGCGCTTACCGTCGTGGTCGACCCGGAAACCGCCTTCGGCACTGGCGAGCACGGCTCGACCCGGACTGCTCTCCTGCTGCTCGACCGGCACCTCCGTTTCGGCGATCGCGTGCTCGATCTGGGCAGCGGCAGCGGAATTCTGGCCATCGCGGCGGCCAAGCTCGGCGCCGCCCGCGCCACGGGCATCGATAGCGATCCCGAGGCGGAGCCCATCGCGGCGGCTAATGCGGAACGCAACGGCGTCGCCGGGAGCGTGCGCTTTCTCACGGCCGACGCCGCTACGCTCGTCCCTTTGCTCGCTCCCGCTGAGCTGATTCTCTCCAACATCCTGCGTTCCCAGAACGAAGCGCTGCTACCGGTGGTGCATGCCGCGCTCGCGCCGGATGGCCGGGCGATTTTCGCAGGGATGGAGCAGGCGGAACGCGGAGAATTCCTGTCCGCTCTGCTGCCGGCCGGGTTCCAGGTCTTCGACGAGGCGGTGGATGCCCCCTGGTGGGCCGTCGCTGCGCGCCCTGCCTAGCATGCATTCGGTGCTCGCAGTCCCCGGTGCCCTGGTGGCCAGCGCAACGGTCGCGCTGGAAGACGAGGAACGCCACCACCTCAAGGTGCGGCGGGCGGTGCTCGGGGAGCGGGTGCGCGTACTCGACGGCGTGGGCGGAGTCGCGGATGGCCGGCTTATCGACGGGCGCGATGGCTTTGCGGTCCGGCTCGCGGAAGTGCGCCAGGTCTCACCGCCGCCCGGGTTCATCCTCGTGGTGGGCGCCGGCGACAAGGAGCGCTTCGGCTGGCTCGCCGAAAAGGCGGCCGAGCTCGGGGTCACCGACCTCGTTCCCCTCAAGACCGAGCGGACCCGGAGCGTCGCTGCCGGCATTCGCGAAAGTCACGTGCAGGCTCTGCAGCGCCGGGCCCGCCAGGCGATCAAGCAGTCGCACGCTGCCTGGGCCCCGCGGGTGCATCCTCCCGAGAGCCCGCGAGAGGCCGCGGCGCGCGGAGCCGGGACCCGGAGGTGGCTGGCCGATGCGCGTGCCGATCCGCCGCCGGCGATCACCTCGGGAGAAGCTTTGACGGTGGTGGTTGGACCGGAGGGCGGCTTGCTGGATGCCGAGCGGCAGGTGTTTCTCACGGCCGGCTTCATCCCCGTGCGGCTGGCGCCCGACCTGCTCCGGTTCGAGACCGCGGCGGTCGCGGCGGCGGCCGTCGTCGCCAGCCAACGACCCCGGAGGACCCATGAGTGACTGCATCTTCTGCCGGATCGTGGCAGGCGAAATCCCCGCGAAAGAGGTCGCCCGTGCGGAAGGGCTCGTGGCCTTTCACGACTTGAACCCGCAGGCGCCGACACATGTCCTCGTCGTTCCGGAAGGGCACCTGGTCAATGCGGCGGCGGCGGACAGCGAGGAGGGAGAGCGCGTATTAGGGCGAACTCTGCGCTTCGCGGTGCAGGTGGCCAAGCAGCTCGGGCTCGCGGAGGGCGGCTATCGGCTGGTGCTCAACAACGGGCGCAACGGCGGGCAATCGGTCGATCATCTGCACGTGCACGTGCTGGGCGGCCGGCGGATGGCCTGGCCGCCGGGTTAAGAGCTCTTGAAACCAGCCCGGTCCTCCGGCGATGGAAGCGGAATCTCATACCACGCGAGCACCGTCAAGCCACACGCTTGCTTCTCGTTCTCGACCCGGACATCTTTCACCGCTCCAACCACTTAGCTCGCGGAGCGGACCGGGAGTGGTGAGTTCTGTAAGGGCGGTGCACGTTGCATAATCTGCTACTCAGGGAGCTCCAGGCCGGATGACGGCACTGGATTCCACCGCGGTACAGGACGGGGTGTCGGCGCAGCGGAGCGCCGGCACCCCGTCCCCGTTAGGGCCCGAGGCATCCAGCGCCGCGCTCGCCGTGCTCGAGTTCGAGCGCGTGCTCGAGCTCGTGGCGCAGCATGCCGCCGGCCCGCTGGCGGCCTACCGAGTGCGCGCACGTCGCCCTCTAGCAGACTTCGAATGGATCCGCGAGGAGCTCGCCCCGATCGGTGAGCTGCTCGGGTTGCTTGCCGACGGCGGTGACGTGGACGTCACTCCCGTGCCGCCGCTCGCGACGGTGCTGTCGCGGCTCAGGCTCGAGGGCAGCGTGTTAGAAGGCGCCGAGCTGCTCGCCATCCAGCGCACGCTCGGCGCGGCGCGGTCCGCCGCCGCCGAGCTCCGGCGTATTGCCCCGGCCGCTCCCAGGGTCGCCCTGCTCCTGGTGCCCGTCCCCGAGGCCGCTCTCGAGAAGCGCATCGGCCAGGTTGTCGATGAGAACGGCGAAGTACTGGACTCGGCGAGCCCGGCGCTGCTCCGCGCACGCCGCGAGATCCAGGCCTCCCGGGAGCGCCTGGTCAAGAAGCTCGAGACCGTGCTGCGCGGAATCGATGCCAAGGCCGCCGATACCGGTGCGACGGTGACCATGCGCAACGGTCGCTATGTGATTCCGGTGCGGCGAGACTCGCGCGCGCGGCCCGAAGGCATCGTGCACGACGAATCGGCCAGCGCGGGAACGCTGTTCGTCGAGCCGACCGCGGCCATCGAGCTGGGCAACGCACTTCGGGCGGCGATCGTGGAAGCCGAGCGGGAAGTGCTTCGAGTGCTGCGTGAGCTTACCGAGCGCCTGCGTCCACACGCGGACGAGCTCGAGCAGGCGCACGAGATGTGCGTCGCGCTCGACGAGCTGCTCGCGCGTGCCCGTTACGCCCGCGGGACGGCCGGTGTCGTGCCGGAAGTCCTCCCACCCGGCGGTGGCCTCGTGCTCCGGCAAGCGAGGCATCCCCTCCTGCTCGGCCGCGGGATTGACGTTGTCCCCTTCGATCTCGAGCTCGCCGAGGCGGAGCGTACCCTGGTCATCAGCGGCCCCAACGCGGGAGGCAAGACGGTTCTGCTCAAGAGCGTGGGACTTGCCGCCGCGCTGGTGCAGAGCGGAATCGTCCCGCCGCTCGGCGCCGGCAGCGCGCTTCCCGTTTTCGAGCGTTTCGTCGCCGACATCGGCGACCATCAGTCCATCGCCGCGGACCTCTCGACCTTCAGCGCCCACGTCGCGGTGTTGCGGGGCACCCTGGAGGCAGCCGACTCGGCGACCCTGGTTCTCATCGATGAGATCGGCAGCGGCACCGATCCCGCGGAAGGCGCCGCGCTCGCAGGCGCGGCCCTCCGCGCGTTGACGGCCCAAGCTGCGCGGACCATTGCAACCACCCACCTCGGTGCGCTGAAAGCCCTCGCGACCCAGACTCCGGGGATCGTGAACGGGTCGCTGCAATTCGACGCCGAGCGACTCGAGCCCACCTTCCGCTTCCGCAAGGGAACGCCGGGCCGCTCCTATGGACTCGCTATCGCGCGCCGACTGGGCCTGGCACCTGCCGTCCTGGCCGACGCGGAGAGCCGGCTTTCCGCGGCGGAACGCTCGCTGGACGCCCTGCTGGAAGCCGCGGAGCAGCGCGAGCAGCGCCTCGCCGCGGACCAGGCGGTGTTGTCCGACCGGCTGGCGGAAGCCGAGCGGCAGAACGCGAGGCTGGCTCGCGACGCCGAGCTGGCGCGGGTTAGGGACGCCGAGCTGCGCGCGCGCGAGAAGGACGCGGAACGCAGGGCCCGCCAGGAAGCGCGGCGGTTTCTGCTGGAGGCCCGCGAACGGGTGGAAGACGCTTTGCGCGCTGCGACCGCTGCCACGACGGAACGCGAAGCCACTGAGGCGCGCCGGAGGCTGGAAGCCGCCATTCAGTTGGAGGGCCAGGCCCTGCGCGAGCTGGACGAGCCCGAGCCCGCAGCCTTCGCTGCGGAAGGCACAGTCACTGAGGGCCAGCGGGTTAGGCTTGCGACGGGCGGGACCGGGAAAGTGCTCGAGCTTCGGGACGACGGCAAGGCGGTGGTCGTGGCCGGGAACGTCAGGATGGTGGTCCCCGCGGAGTCCCTCGTTCCGAGCGAGGGGGGCAGGGAATCAGGGGATCAGGGAATCAGCCGCCCGTCCTCTCTGCCTCCTGCTTCCCGGATCTCCGGATCCCCCGCTCCTTCCGAGATCGACCTCCGCGGCATGCGGGTCGACGAAGCCGAGTCCGCGACCATCGCCGCGGTCGATGCCGCGGTGCTCGCAGACCTGCCCTTCTTGCGCATCATCCACGGCATGGGCACCGGTGCGGTGCGCGACACCGTCCGTCGGATACTGGGTGCGGACCGCCGCGTGACGAAGTTCGATTTCGCCCCCCGCAACCAGGGCGGCACTGGGGTGACCATCGCGGAGCTCGGCTCGTGAGCATGATTCCCGACGAGCTGATCGAGCAGGTCCGCGATGCGGCCGATCTCGTCGAGCTGATCGGCGAGGCCGTTCCCCTCAAGCGTACCGGCTCCGACTGGCGCGGGCCCTGTCCCTTCCACGGCGGCACCCATCGCAACTTCGCGGTGATTCCCAAGAAGGGGATGTACTACTGCTACGTCTGCCATGAGGCGGGCGACGTCTTCACCTACCTGATGAAGCGCCAGGGACTCGACTATCCCTCCGCGGTGCGCGAGATGGCCCGCAAGGTCGGAATCACGATCCCCGAGCGCGGCGGCCGCGAAGGACCCGACCCGCGCGAGCCGCTTTTTACCGCAACATCCGTCGCCCAGGAATGGTTCGCCGCTCGGTTGCGGGATGATGCGGAGGCGGAAGCGGCGCGCAGCTACCTCACGAGCCGGGAGATTCCGCTCGAGGCCGCGGGCGAGCACGGCCTGGGCTATGCGCCCCGCGCCGGCGACGCCTTCCGCGACGCGATGGGGAAGCTGGGCCTCGAAGAGCGGATTCTTCTCGAGGCGGGACTGCTGCACCGCCGCGAGGACGGCAGCGTGGGCGCACGGTTCCGCGGCCGGCTGCTCTTTCCGATCCACGATCTCCGCGGCCGGGTCGTGGGATTCTCCGGAAGAATCCTGGGACAGGGAGAACCCAAGTATCTCAACTCGCCGGAGAGTCCGATTTTTCACAAGGGCTCGATGCTCTACAACATGCACCACGCCAAGCAGGCCATCCGCAAGGAGGAGATGGTTCTCCTCGTGGAGGGTCAGTTCGACGTGCTGCGACTCGTGGTCGCGGGGATCGATCACGTGGTCGCCCCGCTGGGCACCGCGCTCACGCCGGATCAGGCCGCGCTGCTGCGCCGCTTCGCGCCCCAGGTCATCCTGCTCTACGACAGCGACGCCGCCGGCCTCCGCGCTACCTTCCGCGCCGCCGACGAGTGTCTCCGCCACAAACTGCGGGTCAAGGTCGCGACGCTGCCGGAAGGCCAGGATCCCGACACGCTGGTCCGCCAGGGAGGCGCCGCCGCGCTGACGCCGATCCTGCGCGACGCCGTCGACGCGCTCGACCGCAAGATCCAGCTGCTCGAGCGCAAGGGCTGGTTCGAGGGACTGGAGCACCGCCGCGACGCCCTCGATCGCTTGCTGCCCACGGCGCGCGCAGCCGCCGACCCGATCCAACGGGACCTTTATCTGGCCCGCATCGTGGAAGTCACCGGGGTCTCTCGTGCCACTCTGGAGCAAGAGCTCACGGCACACCCGCAGCCAAGTGCCCGTCTGCCCGACCGCCCCGCTGCCCAGCCGCCGGCGCCAGCGGCTCGGGCGAGAGTTCCCGGAGCCGCGCAGGAGGCGCAATTGCTGATGGTCGTGCTCGCCTCGGAAGCCTGGCTCAGCCGGGCCCGCCGCGAGATCGCGCCAGAGCAATTCCAGCTGCCGGCGTACCGCGAGCTCTTCCAGGCCCTGCACGACGCACCGGAAGGCGAAACGCCGGGGGCGACCGCCGCATCGCTCTCGCCCCGCGCCCGCGAGGTGCTGCAGCGCCTGCTGGAACGCGCCGCGCGGGAGACGGTGGCGGGACTCGACCTCGACGAGCAATACGCAGCCGCCCTCGACGCGCTGCGCGCGCGCGCAGTCGCCCAGTCGCTCCCGCCCGTTTCGGAGGTCGAAGCCCGGCAGCGGCACCTGAGTCAGTTGAGTCCCCAGGAACGCCAGAAACTGATCATTCGCAAGGCGGCCCGGCGGCCTGGTCCCGACCCTTCACCGCATCCTTGAGGCGTCATGCATCCTGATCTTGAAAAGCTGCTCGATCTCCAGACCAAAGACCTGGCGCTGCTCGATACCGACCTGCGGCTCAAAGCGCTGGCGGAGGAAACCGCCGCGCTCGATGCCAAGCTGGAGCAGTGCCGGGAAGAGACCGTCGCCGCCAAGCGCAGGCTCGAGGAAGGGGTCAAGAAGCGGGAGGAGCTCGAGAAGGTGATCGAGGCACAGCGGGCCCAGCAGGAGCGCCGGCGAGCGCGGATCGAGCAGGTCCGCACCGCACGGGAGGTACAGGCGCTCATGACCGAGATGGACCTGGCGCGCTCAGTGGTGGCTCGCAGCGAGAGCGAATGGGTCAAGGCCTCCGAGCTCACCCAGCAGCAGGAGACCGCGGTGCAGGAAGCTGAGGAGCGACTGCGCGCCCTCGAAGAGGACCAGACCGGCGAGCGCGGCCGCCTGGCCGAGGCACGAGCCGCAGGAGAACAGGCGCGCGAAATGGCTCTCCGCACGCGAGAGGCGGCCGCGGCGGCCGTGGAGCGAACCCTGCGGACCCATTACGATCGGCTCTGGACTTCCCGGCTCGCGGTCGTCGTCGTGCCGCTCCGCGGCGATGCCTGCGGCGCGTGCTTTACCTCGATCCCGCGCAACCGCCGGAGCCAGATTCGCGCCGGCACCCATATCGAGAGCTGCGAAGGTTGTGGTGTCATCCTGTACCCGGTGGACGGCGACGAATGACGCTGCCCCTCCCGCGCTGGGTGCTCGAACCGCAGCCCGACTCCACGCGGGCGCGCGCCCTGGCGCGCGAGCTCAGCGTGCCCGAGACGCTCGCGGCCTTGCTGCTGCAACGCGGCATCGCCGAGCTGGAGTCGGCGCGGTCGTTTCTGCGCCCGACGCTCGCTCAGCTCAGCAACCCCTTTAGCCTGGCCGGGATGCAGGTTGCGGTCGAAACGATCGTCGCAGCGATCCGGCGTGGCGAGACGATCCTGGTGCATGGCGACTATGACGTCGACGGCCAGACGGCTAGCGCGATCCTCACCCGCGCGCTCCGCCTGGGCGGCGCCAAGGCCGAGGCGTTCGTGCCGCATCGCCTGCGCGACGGCTACGATTTCGGGCCCGCGGGCCTGGCGTATGCCCAGTCGATCGGTGCCCGGTTGATCGTCACCTGCGATTGCGGTATCACCGCCGAAGCGACGGTACGCGCGGCGGCGGCGGCCGGGATCCGCGTGATCGTGACGGATCACCACCTCTGCCCGGCGACTCTTCCGCCCGCCACCGCGGTAATCGACCCGCAGCGTCCCGACGACAGCTCCGGGCTCGGCATGCTGTGCGGCGCCGGCATCGCGTTCAAGCTGGTCCAGGCGCTGGTGCCGGCCCTCGGGCTCCCCCCAACGCTGCCGCTGCACCTGCTCGATTTCGTCGCGCTGGCCACCGTCGCCGATGTGGTGCCGCTGATCGGCGAAAACCGGATCCTGGTGCGGCACGGGCTGCGCTTGTTGCGGGAGACCCGCTGGGCCGGGCTCCGCGCCCTGCTCCAGACCAGCGGGCTTACGGAGGGTGAGTTGCGCGCCGGCCAGGTCGGCTTCATCCTCGCTCCGCGGCTCAACGCGGCGGGGCGGATCGGCGAAGCGGCCGATGGGCTGCGCCTGCTGCTCACCGACGACCCTGAGGAAGCCCAGCGCCTCGCCGAGCGATTGGCTCGGCTCAACACGGAGCGCCAGAGCCTGGATCAGCGCATCCTCGAGGAGGCCATCGCCAGGATCGAAGAGGCCGGAGGGCTGGAGCGCCGCGCGGGGATCGTGCTGGCCTCGGAGGACTGGCACCCCGGCGTCGTGGGCATTGTCGCCTCGCGGGTGGTGGAGCGTTATGGCAGGCCGGCGTTCCTGGTTTGCTTCGACGGCGACATCGGCAAGGGGTCAGGGCGCAGTATCTCGCGCTTCAACCTGCACGACGCTCTGATCGCCTGCGGCGACCTGCTCGAGCGCTACGGAGGACATCGCATGGCGGCAGGGCTCACCCTCCGCCGCGAGAATTTCGCCCTGTTCCAGGAGCGCTTCGAGCGCGTCGCGGCCGAACAGCTCCCGGCCGCCGAGCTCGGCCCCGAACAACGCGTCGATCTCGAGATCACCCTGAGCCATGCCACCGACGAGCTGGAGCGACTCTGCCGGCACCTGGAGCCTTGCGGCATGGGGAACCCCGCGCCGGTCTTCGGGGTGCGCGGGGTCGGGTTCGGACGCAGGCAAATCGTGGGAGTCAATCACCTGCGGGGTGTGCTGCAGTACGCGGAAGAAGGGCTCAGTGCGATCGGCTTCCAGCTGGCCGACCGGGTGCCCTGGCTGAGCGACTCTCCGATCGACGCGGCGTTCCGGCTGGAGCAGAACGAGTTTCGCGGACTCACCTCATTGCAGGCGCGGCTGCTCTCTCTCTCGCCCCATCGGCCGGCTTGACCCGTATCATCGCCGGGGAATTCGGGGGACGCCGGCTGAGTCTTCCCGCCGACGCTCGGGTGCGCCCCACCGCCGATCGAGTGCGCGAAGCCTGGATGAGTATCCTGGCGGAGCGGCTGGCCGGCGCGCGCGTGCTCGATCTCTTCGCCGGCTCGGGCGCCCTCGGCCTCGAGGCCCTCTCCCGGGGCGCGTCGCATGCCACCTTCGTCGAGCTGAGCAGCGCCGCCGTCGCCGCGATCCACGCGAACGCTGCCAGCCTCGGCGTGGCGGACCGGGTGACGGTACGCCGCGGCGACGCCTTGCGCTTCATCCAGCGACTCGAGCCGGGTGCCTTCGATCTGGGACTCGCCGATCCGCCCTACAGTGTTCCGTTCGCCGAGCGGCTGGTCGCCGCGTTCCGGAAACGGCCCTTCGCGCACACCCTCGTGGTGGAGCACCCCGCCTCGGTGAGTCCCGGCGCCGACGAAACCCGGCGCTACGGCGACGTCGCCCTTAGCTTCTGTTACGCCCCATGACGCGCATCGCCCTGTATCCCGGTTCCTTCGACCCGCCCACCCGCGGCCACGAGGACCTGATCCGGCGCAGCCTGCAGCTCGCCGACCAGGTCGTTGTCGCGGTCGCGGTGAACGCCGTGAAGCAACCGCTCTTTAGCGTGCCCGAGCGGCTGGAGATGCTGCGTTACACGCTGGGCGCTGAGCCGCGAATCCGTTTCGATGCCTTCGAGGGGCTGGTCGCCGAGTTCGCCAAGCGCATCGGCGCCTCGGTGCTGGTGCGCGGGCTCCGGGCCGTCGGCGATTTCGAGTACGAATTCCAGATGGCGCTGATGAATCGCCAGCTCTATCCCGGGCTCGAGACCGTGTTCCTGGTCCCGGGGCAGGGGCTCTCCTACATCAGCTCCAGCCTGGTGCGCGAGGTCGCCCGCTATGGCGGGGAAGTGGGCGAGCTGGTGCATCCTGCGGTCGCGGAAGCGCTGCGTCGCCATTTCAGGCCGTAGGCAGGTTTCGCGGCGGCCGGAAGGTTCCCATATTTCCCGGACACCGGGAGGAGCGGCATGGGGTTCACCAAGTCCAGCAACGGAACCGGCGTCACCATCGTGCGCATCGAGGGCCAGCTCATTGTCGGCAACCGGCAGGAGCTCAAAACCCTGATTCAGGAAGGTCTCGATCGGGGCGAGCGCAAGTTCATGATCGACTGCAGCCAGACCGGGTACATCGACTCGTCGGGTCTGGGCGCTCTGGTGTCACTGGCGAAGAAGGTCCGTGAGCTGGGCGGGGACCTTCGGATCGCCGGTCTCAACGAGGATTTGCGCTCGCTCTTCGAGCTCACCAAGCTCGACACCTTGTTCCACATTTCGCCGACCCCGTCAGAGGCCCTCGCGGGGTTCTGACGTGGACGAACCGTCCGCTGCCCCGCTTCGCCTCTGCGTGCGCCGAACCACCGGACCGGGAGCCGCGGCTTCGGTCACGCTGCAGCTCCCGGCGGACGTACGCTGTGTGGAAGAGGCGGTGGAGCTCATGGCGCGGCACTGCTTCGCGGGCGCGACGCCGTCCCACCGCACTCGCTTTCGACTCCGGGTCCTGCTTACCGAAGCGATCAGCAACAGCATTCTGTTCGGCGCCCGCGGCGATCCGGCGCGCCGGGTTCGCGTGCAGGCAGCGCTCACCGAGGAGAACATCCGGCTCGAGGTCACCGACGACGGGCCCGGCTTCGACCCCGGCGAGGTTCCCGATCCCACCTTGCCCGACAAGATCGCCCGCTCCATCGGTCGCGGCCTTTTTCTGATCAAGAACCTCGCCGACCGAGTCGAATTCAATGACCGGGGGAATACCATCTGGATGACCTTGCCGCGCTCCTGAAGCGGCTGCATCCCGTCCTCGATGCGCTCGAAGGCGCAGTCGGCTTACGGCTGCGACTCTGGCGCGCCGAGGCAGGGGAGCTTCGCCTGGTTGCCGGCGCCGAGCCCGGCTGGCAGCCGGTGCTTCCCAGCTCCGACGGGCCGATGGCGACGCCGCTCGGCGAGCGTTGGTTCGGCGGCCTGGCCGGCACCGAGCTCTGGCTGGAGGCGCCGCCGATCTCGCGCCCGGATGCGCTGCAGGCACTGGTTGCCGCGCTGCTGCGCGCCGATCGTGCGACCAGCTACCTCTCCGCCGAGCTCGCGGCGCGCTATCAGGAAATCGACCTCCTCTATACCATCAGCGAAGTGCTGGGGCATACCCTCCGGCTCGATGAGGCCGCCGGCAAGATCGTGCGTGCGGTGGCGGAAGTCGTCGGCGCCCGCGGTGCTTCGATCGCGGTGCTCGACGAAGAGGCCGGTGTGCTCCGCACGGTGGCTGCCCGGGGACTCGATGCCGCGCAGGTGGCGGACGTTCGGCTGGATGACCCGGTGGCCCTCTCCGCGCGCGTGGTGCGCGAAGGCGGTCACCTCAGCGAAGCGTTCCTGAGCGTGCCCATCTGCTACACGCCGCCCGGCGCGGCGTTGCGCTGTGTCGGGGTGATCACGCTGACCGACCGGCTCAACGGCGGCCGCTTTACCGCGGCCGATCACAAGCTGGTGTCGGCCGCGGCGAATCAGATCGCGGCAGCAATCGAGCTTGCGCGCCTGGTGGTCAAGGAGCGCGAGCAGCAGCGTCTCGCGGACGAGCTCGAGCTGGCGCGCGACCTGCAGCTCCTGCTGCTGCCCGCGCCCAACGTGCTCCGCGGCGATGCGCAGGTAGCGGTACGCTGCATTCCCACCGAGCGGGTCGGAGGCGACTTCTACACCTTCAATCGTCTCGGTCTTGGCGTCATCGCGGTGATGCTGGGCGACGTGGCGTCCCACGGCTTCGCCGCGGCGCTGGTGATGGCCGCGGTAATGGCGGCCGCCGGCATCCACGCCTCCAGTGGTGCCACGCCCGATGTCACCTTGCGAGCGCTGCGCGATACGCTCGCCGAGCGGCTCGCCTCCTCGGATACCTATCTCACCGTGTTCTACGGAATCCTCGACCCCGGTCGCGCCCGGCTGACCTGGGCCAGCGCCGGCCATCCCTACGCCTTTCGGGTTCCCGCCGCCGGCGACCCCGAGCGGCTCGATGCAACGGCGCCGCCACTCGGCCTCGGCGGCTCTGACGAGATCGGCTTGCGCTCCGTAGCCTGGGCGAGGGGAGACCTGCTCTGTCTCTGGACCGATGGACTGCTGGATGCGCAGAACTCTTCCGGCGAGCGTTTCGGGGAGGTCCGCTTGCTCGCAGCGCTGGCATCCCGGCGAGACAAAGACCTCGAGCAGATCGTCTCGGAAGTGCTGGCGGAGGTAGCCGGCTTCAGCACGAAATCGGGAGATGATCGCACGCTGTTAGTAATGCGCCTCTAGTGCGTGCGAAAAAGCGGCTCGGTCAGCATTTTCTTCACCACCGACAGATCCTGGACCGGATCGTCTCTGCGCTCGATCCCGCGCCGGGCTCGATCGTGCTCGAGATCGGGGCGGGGCAGGGGGCTCTGACGGAGGCCCTGATCCGTCGCGGAGCCCGGGTTACTGCCATTGAGAAGGACGCCGAGCTCGTTCCCATCGTGCGCCAGCAGCTGCCTCAAGCACGCGTCGTGCATGGCGATGCCTTGGAGCTGGACTGGCGCAGCGTAGCCGGGGTGCTCCTGGACGAGCCGCTCCTCGTAACCGGCAACATCCCCTATAACATCACCAGTCCCTTGCTGGCGAAGGCGCTCCTGCCGCCTCGGCCCGCGCGCATTGTGTTTCTGGTGCAGGAGGAAGTCGCCGACCGGCTCGCTGCGCCTTCCGGCGGGAAAGCCTACGGGGCGCTCAGCATCGGGGTGCAGGCTGCCGCGCGGGTCGAAAAACTCTTCCGGGTTCCCGCCGGCGCCTTTCGGCCGCGGCCGGAGGTCGACTCGGCGGTGGTGCGGCTCACGCCGCTTGCGCCACCGCTCGTCGCGGATCACGAGGTGCACGCGTTCAGGGGGCTCGTGGTCGGGCTGTTCGGCTTTCGCCGCAAACAACTCGGTCGCGGGTTACGGGAGCTGACCGGCTGGCCCGCCGAGCGCGCGGAGGAGGTTCTGCGCCGCGCCGAGCTCGAGAGCAAGGCGCGCCCCGAGACGCTGGCGCCGGCTGCTTTCGTGCAGTTGCTGCATGCGCTCATTGACGCGGGATGGACGCCGGACTAGCTTTGTGAAAACTTTCACATACCCCGTGCGTAAGATCGCCGAATCTACCGTCCGCCGGCTCTCGCTCTATCTCCGCTTTCTCGAGGAGTTTGAAGAGCAGGGCGCGAGCACGATCAGCTCGGCCGCGCTCGCCACGCGAGGCGGTACCACCTCGGCGCAGGTGCGCAAGGATCTTTCCTTCTTCGGGTCGTTCGGCAAACGCGGACTCGGCTACGAGGTCCCCATTCTCAAAGCGCAGCTGCGCGAGATCCTGGGGCTCGATCGCCGGTATCGTGTCGTCGTCATCGGGGCGGGGAAGATCGGCAGCGCGCTGGTGCAGTACGGCGGCTTCCGTGCGCGCGGCTTCGATCTGGTGGCCATCTACGACAACGATCCCAAGAAGATCGGCCGCAGCTGGAACGGCCTGAGCGTGCGGGACGTGGCGCAGCTCGACCGGGACCTCAAGCAGGAGCACGCCGATATCGGCGCCGTGGTGACCCCCGCGGAGGCGGCCCAGGCCGTCGCGGACCGACTGGTGGCCTGCGGAGTCACCGCGATTCTCAACTTCGCCCCGGTACAGCTGGCGGTGCCGGACCAGGTCGCGGTGAAAACGGTGAATCTCGTACTCGAGCTGGAAGCCCTCTCGTACGTGTTGGCGAATCGGTAGGGTTAGGGATCAGGAGTCAGGGATCAGGGGTCAGGGAAGCAGGGAGGCCCTGATAGCTCCCGCGTCGTTTCGTGCCTAACGCGCGACGTTTGGATGTCCAACGAGTCCCTTCCCTCCATAACAATGCACGATGCCGATACCGCCGCGATCCTGGGTTCGCAGGTTCCGCGATTTGAGTCGTATGGCAAAGGGCTATCGATCTTGTCAGAGAGACTTCTCGACTGACTGAGGCGTTCCCGAAGCGGGAATGGTACGGCCTCACCGGCCAAATGCGCAGGGCAGCTATCTCCATCCCGGCAAACATCGCTGAGGGGCGAGGGCGACACACCACCGAGGAGTACCTTCGCTTCCTGGTGATCGCCACGGGTTCGCTGAGGGAATTGGAGACCTACTGCGAATTACGCTTACTTCTGCAGTGCGCGACGGCGGGACAGCCTCAATCGCTCATGCCCTGATCCCTGATCCCTGATCCCTGATCCCCTTAGCTTCCACCCATGCCGTCGGTCCGCGTCACCAGCGAAATCGGCCCCCTTCAGGCAGTCTTGGTGCATACCCCCGGGCTTGAGCTCGAAGCCGTCACCCCTGCCAACAAGGAGGACTATCTCTACGACGACCTGATCGGGCTCGAGGTCTCGACGCGCGAGCACGCGCGGCTCAAGTCCGTGCTGCAGCGCTTCGCCACCGTGTACGAGGTGGGCGACTTGCTCGCCGAGGTGCTGGAAGAGCGCCCGGCGCGGGAGCACCTGATCGCCAAGACCCTCGATGTGGTCCCCTCTGAGCCGCTCGGCCAGCAGCTCGCGGCGCTGCCGGCGCGCGACATCGTCAAGATGCTGATCGAGGGCACCGAGGAAGAGCCCGGACCGATCGCGAGCGCGCTCAACGAGACCGGCTTCGTGCTGCCGCCCCTCCCCAATCTCTTCTTTCCTCGCGATATCGGGCTCGTGCTCGGCAGTCATGCCGTCGTGGGATCCATGCGTTATCGCACCCGCTGGACCGAGGAGCTCTTGATCAAGACCCTCTTTGCGTTCCACCCCGCGCTCGCCAACGCGGGCATTCTCTACGACGGCTCCGAGGAGCGACGCAGCAACTACACGCTCGAGGGCGGCGACGTGCACGTGCTGCGCGACGATCTCCTGGTGGTCGGCTTCAGCGAACGCTCCTCGCCCGGGGCGCTCGATCAGCTCTCGGACCTTGCTTTCGAGCGCGCAGGTGTGCACGATGTGATCGTCGTGGTCATGCCGGGCAATCCCACGGCAATTCACCTGGACATGCTGTTCACCCAGATCGACCGGGAGCTCTGCCTGATCTATCCGCCGAGCTTCGTCGGGCCCGAGCGGCTCACGATCCTGCACCGGAAGAAAGGGGAGACCGGGGTGCGCGAGCAGCCCGATTTCTTTACCGCGCTGGCGCAGGTAGGGCTGCCGCTCGAGCCGGTACTGGCCGGCGGCACACAGCGGCTGAGCCAGGAACGCGAGCAGTGGGCCTCGGGCTGCAACGCGCTGGCGGTGGCGCCCGGTGTAATTGTCACTTATGCACGTAACGAGAAGACGCTACAGCAGCTCGAGCAGACAGGATTCGCTATCGTGCCGACTAGCCAGTTCTTGGACTCTGCCCAACTGCCCAACCGCCCAACCGCTCTCGCCGTCGAAGGCGGCGAACTCGTCAGGGGCGGTGGCGGCGCCCGCTGCATGACGCTGCCAATCTTGCGCGGAGAGCCGTGACCGGCAGTCTCGCGATCCGTCCTGACTCGACGCTGGTTGACCGGGCGCTGTTCGCTTTGGGCGAGGCTGCCCGCCCCGCCAGCTGGCTCGCCAGCAACGTGCTGGGGCTCACCCGCGCGCCCGAGATCATCGCCGAGCGGCTGGCGGTAGCGCTGCTCGGCGCGGATCCCCGGGTGCAGCGCCTCGCCGACGGTCGCTGGGGACTGGTGAGTGCTGCCTGCGGTGCGCCGCTCATCGAGGAGTGCGCCTTCGCTGTGGTGGACGTGGAGACGACGGGCGTGCGCGCGGCGCGCGACGACCGCATCACCGAGATCGCGGTGGTGGTAGTGCAGGGGGAGCGCTGCGAGGTGGTGCTCGACCTCCTGGTCAATCCCGGCCGGCCGATCTCCCCGATCGTTACCTCGCTCACCGGAATAACGAACGACATGGTGCGCGCGGCACCGCGCTTCGAGGAGGTCGCCGAGCGGGTGGCCGATGCGCTGGCTGGCAGGATCTTCGTGGCGCACAATGCGCGCTTCGATTGGCGCTTCTTGCAGGCCGAGCTTACGCGCGCCCGCGGGCTAACGCTCGACGGCGCGCGGCTCTGCACCGTGCGACTGGCCCGCAAGCTGGTCGACATGACGCTGGCAGGCGGTTGCTCGCTGGATGCGCTGACTCATCTCTATGGCTTCGAAAATCCCGCGCGCCATCGTGCCGGCGGCGACGCGCTGGTCACTGCGTTGCTGCTGCGGCGGCTGCTGCGGTTGGCGCGCGAGAGCGGGGCCCGCACTCTGGCTGATCTCGAGGCGCTGCAGGGGCCCAACCGGCGCAAGCGGAAAAAGCAGGGTCGCCGCGCGCTGCCCTACTGGTCTTGACGTGGGCCTCGTCCATTCCTTTCAGCTCGGCTCACTGCGCTGCCATGCGCTCGAAGCGGGCATCCAGAAGCTGGATGGGGGCGCGATGTTCGGGGTGGTGCCCAAACCGCTCTGGGAAAGGCGCATCAAGCCGGACGAGAGGAACCGCATCGCGCTGGCGATGCGCTGCCTCCTGGTCGAGCACCCTGACGGGCTGGTGCTGATCGATACCGGGTTAGGCAACAAAGAAGATTCCAAGTTCATGGACATCTACGGCGTCGAGAATCAGGGCAAACCGGGGCCGACCCAGCTCGAGGACGCGCTGGCGGAGGCGGGCTACAAGGCGGAAGAAGTACAGTATGTGATCAATACGCATCTGCACTTCGATCACGCAGGGGGAAATACCTGGATCGACCAGCCCCCGGCCGCGCAGGGGACCGAGCCGCCTCGGCTCCGCCTCTCCTTTCCCAACGCCACGTATCACGTGCAATCCGGCGATCTGGAGTTTGCCCGCAACGCCAACGAGCGGACCCGCGCGTCCTATTTGCCTCACAATTGGGAACCGGTGGTGCAGGCGGGCAAATTCAAGTTGCTCGAGGGCGACGGGGAGGTTCTGCCCGGCATCTCGGTCCGGGTAATTCCCGGGCACGTGCCCTTTCTACAAGGTGTGCTGCTCGAAAGCGGCCCGGACGCCTTGTTCTATCTGGCCGATCTGATGCCGACCCGGCACCACTTGCCCCTCCCCTGGATCATGGGGTACGACGTCGAGCCGCTGCGGACCCTGGAGAGCAAGCGCGAGCTGGTGCATCAAGCGCTCGCCGGCAATTGGCGGCTCTTCTTCGAGCACGATGCCGAGGTAGTGATGGGCCGCTTAGCGGGACAGGAGAAGAAGGTGGAGTTGGTAGACACTGTTGCCTGCTAGGTCACCGGCAAAGAGCGGGTTAGCCCGGGGCCGCGTGGCGCCTTACGCTCCGCCGCCAGGTGCTTAGCCCCAGCAGGAAGGCCGCCGGCAGCCAGATCCACAGGAGCTCCGGGCGAATCGACTTCAGCAGCAGCCGCGCAATCCCGTGCCCGTAGGCATCCGGGCTTGCGGTGATCGGCCGCCACCGGAAGAAGTAGCGCTCCGTGGAGAAGGGAAAGCAGAACGGGATGCCGGCTCCGTAGCCCGAAAGCGCATCGAGCAAGCCATGCGAGAGCGTGGCCAGGCACAGTGCGGCCCACAAACGCCACCGCTCCTTCCCGGACCGCACTTCTGGAAAGGCGAGCTTGACCACGAGCGCCGCAAGCAACCCGGCAAAAACCGGCGTGTGGGTAATCCCGCGGTGAGCGAACCAGGAGTCGGAGCCCACCATGCGGTAGCCCCACACGGTGTCGAGATCCGGAATCGCGGCACACAGCGGGGCCAGCCACCAGATCCGCTTGGGAACCCGCTCAGGAAACGGGGCGACCCCCAGCGCAGTGCCGGCAAGGGAGTGAGAGAGCAGGAAGGGCACGCGTTGCTAAGCGCCGGGCCCTAACGCGCTGCGATCCCGCCCCTGGGCCAGCAGCCGCTCGGTGAAGTCGAGCCGATCCTGCAGCTCGGCAAGCTGATCCGCCTGACGAGTCAGAGTGGCCTGGGCGTCTTCCACCGCCGCGGCGTACTGGTCCACTTGCTCCCTGAGCTGGGCGAGGTCGGAGTGCGAGCCTCGGCGCCCGGCGACGGCCCCGGCGATGGCCTTCGCCACGAAGACCACGGTGCTGGCGGCGATCGCCAAGGCGATGAGGAAGACGGACTCGCTCATGGTCCCAATTGGCAGCCGAATCGACACGCCGTCAACCCCAGCGGTATTCGCGGGGTGGGGGAACGCGTACGTTTCCGCCGTGCCAAGCCTCTCTCGCCGCGACGCACTCAAATCCCTGGGTTCGGCGGCCGCCGCGCTCGGGATGCCGGGCTGGGTGCTGCGGCTCTCCGGCGCAGAGGCCTTCATCGTCGCCCGGTCAGCCCGCAGAGCTCGAGGTTCAGTCGGTAAGCAAGCTGACCGCCCGGCTCACCTTGCGAGCGATCGCGGCCACGGCCCAGCCGATCCCGTTCACCGGCGCCCTTGCCCAGGACCGGTTCGGCAAGCCGCTGGGGCGCCCCGCCGATACGACCAAACTCTCTCGGGTTCGTGCCGGGGATATCGTCGTCCGCCTCAGCGCGAATCCCCCGATCATCCACGTCGAAACCCCGCGCGGCGAGCCGGTCCAGCGGGTCAGGTGACAGGTGGCACGTTTCAGGTGACAGGTCCAGCCATCTGCTACCTGCGACCTGTCACCGCTCCGCGGTCTAGGTGGGCCGGCGTGGCGTCCGAGCTGCCTCGAGGTCGACCTCTCTCACCCGGCGAGTCGCGAGGGTCCAGTCGATGACCGGTGCAACTTCCTGATCGCTGAGCGCCAGAGATTCGAGCGCCCGTTTGACCACCGGCTCTCCACCAGGCACAAGGCGTCCAAACTCGACCTCCGCACGACGGCAGAATCGCTCCTGACGGGCGTGGTCGGTTGTTGCGGACGGCAGCCCCAGGGCATGCAGCCTCGCGTGCATACCTTCGTGGAGGAGGGTGGCCGCGATTTGCGCCGCGCTAATCTCCGGGTTCACGCAGAAGGTGAGCTCGACCAGGCAAATGAGCGAATCGGGAAAGAAGGCCCCGCGGCAGGCGAACCGCTTGACCAGGATCCCACTGAAATCGCGGCGCAGGTGGCGGCCATAGTGAGGGGTGTATTGCTCGATGAGCGCCAAGGCACGGTCGAGTCGGCTGACAACGTCGCTCGTCGCGATGTCGGCGCGCGAGTTCTCAACGGTGATCGGGAAGCCGCGCAGGTTGTGATAGGTCACGCCCATTGTGGAATTACTCTCGTTGCTTCGACCGGTGTTGGACGGCGACGTACGCCACCGAATCCCACGCATTGTGGATGCCGATGAAGATCAGCGTGAGGGCGACCGCGCCAACGAGAAACAGCGCGGATGCTGGATCCTGACCAAGGAATACTGCTGCCGCTATCAGGGCGCCATACGCGATCAGTGGGAAGGCCACGTGCCAGAGCCAATCTTCCGCGACGGGTCGATAGGTGGTCTGCCGCCGGGCGCGGCGGAATACGATCAAGCTATAAAAGACACCGATACTCCCGGCAGCGAGCAGGAGCCAGGTGACGGGAATCAGGCTTGACCAGGGTGCCGACAAGATTGCCGCCACAAAGAGGCAGAGGCAAAAATGAACGATGGTCGGAGTGCCAAATGCGCTGACACTATCCTCTGAGCCCAGTCCCGGTGTATCCGCGACCAGAGCGATTACCACAAACTGCAGGCCGGTGAGAGCAGCGGCTGAGCTCCCCAGGATCACGTAATAGGTTTCCCAGACACTGAGCAATGCGTGCGCGCTATTCTCCACGTTTCCTCGCGTGATGCTGAGGTGTGACCGCCGCCGAACGAACTGCGGTTCAGCTGCGGGGCTTACCAAAGCCGTTTCGGCGCGGCCACCAGCGCGGGACCTGCGCGCACCTTGATCGCGACCTGCCGGTCGTGGCGGAGGTCGTGGCCCAGATACACAGTGGGCATTCCGCCCGGGCCAGCTCGCACTCGATCCGGTAGCGGTCGGCGAGGGCGGTGGCGAGGCGGGACGGGGTGCCGCGCATGTCACTTCGTCTCCAGCTTGGCGAGCATGGCGGCGGCGCGCGGGTCCTTCCGCAGCTTGTCGTAGCGCGGCGTCCGGGAGAATGTCACCAGCCAGCTGTCACGCCGGGAGATCGCCTCGGTCAGCAGTGCCACCGCGGCCTCATGGTCGCCGAGCGCTTCGAGCGCCGCCGCGGTGGCCCCCGTTGCCGGGACCCGGCCGCCCGATCGCGTGCGCATGGTCTCCAGCACGGTGCGCGCGTCATTGGCCCGTCCCGCCCGGGCATACGCGTACGCGAGGATGCCGTGCGTCTCCTCTGGGCGCCCGGCTGGCAGCACTGCGACGTGGCGCTCCAGCAAGGGTATGGCTTCCGCGCTGCGTCCCATCCCCAGCAGCGCGTTCGCCCGCTGATCCCACGCCAACATGAAGGTCGAATCCAGCGCGATGATAGCGCTGGCCACCGAATCGGCCTCCGGCAAACGACGCTCCACCTCCAGCACCTGGGCTTCCCAGAACCGCGCGATCAGGGAGACCGGCTCGAGTGCCCGCGCCCGCGCCACCCGATCGTGCGCCGAGCGGAAGTCGCCCACCCGCGTGGCGAACAAAGCGTACCAGCCCCAGGTGGTGGCCACCGTGGAATCGAGGGCCAGACCGCGGCGGAAGCTGGTCTCTGCCCGGCTCAGCTCGCCCAGGAAGGCGTAGGCGAAGCCCAGTGCAGTGTACGCCTCGGCGATGGTCGAGTCCATCGCGATGGCGCGCTCCGCCGCGGCGACCGCGCTGGTCGCCAGGGGCGTGGTGCTATCCTGGACGTACGCGGGTAAGATGGCCAGGGCCATTGCCAGCGAGGCCTGAGCCCGCGCGTAATGGGGATCCCGTGCGGCGGCGCGCTCGAACAGGCCAATCGCCTGCTGTAGCGACGCTGCGCTGCGCCGGTTGAAGAGCAACAGTCCCTGCAGCAGGAGTGCATGGGCTTCGGGGTCGGCAGTTTCTGCGCGCGCGGCCGTGGCGGGCGGACGACCCAGCGACCCGAGCAGCGTGTCGGCGACGGTGCGCGCGATCTCATCCTGGACCGCGAACAGGTTCGCCAGCGGCCGGTCGTACTTCTCGGTCCAGCGCACCGAGCCGTCGGCGGCCGAGAGCAGCGAAACGTTGATCCGTACCTGACCCTGGGCGCGCTGCACCGTGCCGGTGAGCACTGAGCTCACGCCGAGCGCTTTGGCGATGGCGCGTTCGTCGAGTCCTTTGGCCTGGAGTGCCCCGGCGCTCACCCGTCCGATGACCCGCACTCCGTTCTTGGTGACCGCGCGGGTTATCTCCTCGGCGAGGCCGATGCCGAAGTAATCGTCGGCTTTGTCGCCACTCAGGTTCGCCAGCGGCAGCACCGCGAGCGATTGCTCGGCCCCCACCGTCGGCGCCCCGGCTTTGCCCGGACGGAGCGCGAGCCATGCGCCGACGACCCCCACCAGCAGCACGCCGGCCGCCACGAGTGCCTTTACGGGAACGCGAGGAGCCGGGGGAGCGAGGGCCGTCGGGCCTGACGCGGTGGGCGTGCTGACGTTGTCGAGCACTGCCAGCAGCTCCGCGGCGGAGGCGGGCCGCGCAGACGGGGTTTTTTCCATGCAGCGCATCACCAGGACGGCGAGCGCGAGCGGGATGCCCGTGATCGCGACCGGCGATTCCGTGATGTGCGCCGCGATCAGCTTCTGCGGGCCGACGTGCTCGCGGAACGGGTGCGCGCCGGAGAGCAGTTCGTACGCCATCACTCCCCAGGCATAGAGGTCGGCACGATGATCCACCGCGTCGCCGGTGGCCTGTTCCGGCGCCATGTAGGCCGGGGTGCCGATCGCGCCGCCGGCTAGGGTGAGGGTGGCGGCGGTGCTGCCGTCCTGGGTGCGAGAGGCGGTGAGCGCCTTGGCGATGCCGAAGTCGGTCACCACCGCCGTACCGTGCGAGAGCAGCACGTTGTCGGGCTTGATGTCCCGGTGGACGATGCCTTCGCTGTGCGCGTACGCCAGGGCGCGGGCCACGTCGCGCAGGATGCTGACGCTCTCCTGCGGGCTCAGCGGCTCCCCGCCCGCGATGCGGGCGCGGAGCGATTCGCCCTTCACGAACGGCATCGTGAAGTAGGGCACGCCACCCGCGACGCCCGCGCTCAGCACCGGGACGATATTGGCCTGCTGGAGCCGCGCCGCGAGCTTCATCTCCCGCGCAAAGCGCTCGGCGCTCAATCCCTCCGCCAGCTCCTGGGCAACCACCTTGATGACCACCGGCCGGCCGAGGGCCGTCTCCTGCGCGAGGAAGACCCGCGACATGCCGCCGCCGCCGAGCTCGCGCTCGATCCGGTAGCGGTCGGCCAGGGCTGCCGCAAGCCGCTCAACGATCATGAAACCGGCGTCAGTTGGTTCGCCTTGAGGGGATTTTCCAACGACGGAGTATACTCCGATTCACCGACCTTCGCGTGTCAGGGCCGTGCCCGACCCGCCACTGCCTCCGCGATCAACCCAAGCGCGCGCCGCAGGTCCTGGCCGCCCACCCGCGATCCCGGGAAGTGCCCCATCCGCACCACTACGAGCTCGAGCGAGGGCACCACGTAGGTGTCCTGGCCGCCCGCCCCGCGGAAGGCGAACGCGTCGCGGGGGAGGGGCCACACGCCGCGCGCGTTCACCCAGACCATCGCGCCGTAGCTCGAGTCGGCCCATGCCGGGGCCGGGGTCGAGACGAACTTGGTCCAGCCCTCGGGCAACAACCGCTCTCCGTTCCACACCCCGTCGTTCAAATAGAGCATGCCGAGCCGGGCCCAGTTGCGCGGCGTGCCGTAATCGTAGCCCGAGAGCAGGAAGTTGCCGTAGGGATCCGTCTCCAGCACCTGCCGGCGAATCCCGATTTTGTCGAAGAGGGCTCGTTGCGGCCAGCTGAGGTATTCCTCGCCTCGCTGCCGCACCGCGTCGCGGATCAAGAGCCCGAGGGCCATCACGTCCACGTTGCGGTAGCGGCCGAAGGTGTTCGGCGCGAATTGCGGCTCGCGGGTTACCGCGAACTGAAACGCATCGATCGCGCCGGTGTAGATAAGGTCATGGTCGTGGTAGCCGGGAAGGTCCTCCGGACTGCCCCGGCTGAAGCGGAGTCCGCTCGACATCCGGAGCAGGTCGATCACCCGGATCGTGGCCCGCGGATCGCCCGGCGTCTTGCGCCACTCCGGCACCGGCGCGGGGTCCTCGAGCTTGAAAACGCCTTGCTGGATCAGCACCCCGATCAGCGTGCCGGTGATGCTCTTACCCATTGACCAGCTCTCGAGCTGCATATCCCGGTAGGCGCCGTTGGCGTAGCGCTCGGCGACAATCCTGCCCCGGTATACGACCACGAAGCCGGCGGTGAGCCCGGTGGGGTTGGCGAAGGCGCTGTCCACGGCTTGCCTGAGCTTCGCCGTGTCGAGTCCCGCGGGTGGCGGCTCGTTCGGGAGGAGATCGCCCATCGGCCAGGGCGTCATAGCGGGATCGGGCAGCCGCGAGGTCACCCGCACCGGCGTGAAGAACACCGAGTCGCGGCCGGGCTGGTGAATGACGCAGCCCTGGTCGCCGTAGAGCTTGGCCTCGCGGGTTATGCGGCCCGCGAGGGTGAGCCGAACCAGCTTCCGCCGGCGGTCTATCTGCATCTTGCTGATGGAGTCGAGCTTCTCGCGCAGGAAGTAGTCTGCTACGTGGGCTCGCGCTTCGGCCGAATCGCGCCCCGAGACGAACAGCGCCGAGCAGAGCACCTTGGCCGTGCCGGCGAGCTTCCAGCTGTCGGGGTCGTTCGGGGGCATCCCGGGTTGTGCCCGGAGTGCGCCCGGCGACGCGAGGGCGATCGCCGCGATGGCGGCTGCCGCAGCGCAGGGGAGCCGTGTCATCGGGGCACCCGCTTCCCGATGGCGATCCGCTTGGGCCCGCTCCCCAGCTCGAATTGCATGTTGCTCACCACTTTCCGCGACTGAACGTCGATCGCCGCCACCGCGTCCGAGAACCAGAGGCTGACGAAGAGCACCCGGCCGTCGGGGCGCATGGCGAACCAGTGGGGGAAATGCCCGGTGCGGATCTGCGCGACCTCTTGCATGTCCGAGAGCCGCACCACGCGGATCAGGTCGTTGATGTCGTCGCAGAGCCAGAGCTCCCGGCCGCCGTTCGCGAGCTGCAGCCCGTGGGTCCAGGTGTCCTTGTACGGCTGTGGCATGCCCTCGGGAAGCGTGCCGAGCTCGACTCGGCGGGTCACCTGGCGAGTCGCTGGATCCACCACCACGAAACCGAGCAGCTTGGAAAGGGCGACATAGATGAGCTTGCCGTCCTCGGAGGGCTCGAGAGGGCGGGCGCCGGCAGGCGTCGGGATGTTGTGGAGGACGCTCTGGGTTGCCGGGTCGATCACCGTGATCGCGCTGCCGTACTGCGCGCCGATGTAGATGCGGCTGCCGTCGGCGGAGGTGTAGGCATCGTGCGGTCCCGCAGGCGCGGGAAGCTTCTTGAGGAGCCGGAGGGGGTCGAGCTGGACCACCGCAATTTTGCTCTCGCCGCGCATCGGCACGTAGGCAAACCGGCCGTCTTTGCTGAGGGTCATCTGGTTCGGGTCGTTGCCAATTGGGATCTGCCCGGTAATCCGGCCCGAGCGCGCGTCGATCACCTGGAAGTTCCCGGTCTTGTCGCTGGCGATGTACACCTTGGAGCCGTCCGCAGTGATCGCCAGACCGTGCGGCCGCGGGTCGACTGTGATCCGGCGGAGCTCGCGGTAGCTGTAGGCATCCAGCTCCACCAACTGGTCCGAATCGCCGAGAGTGACCCAGAGACTGATGTCGCGGGTCTGCGCGGGGAGGGCCGTGGCGAGGAGCAGGGCCGCGAGTGGGGACAGCAGCTGCTTCATCCTACCCACCCAGAGCGGGTCCTGCCGCCAGGGGTTCCAATCCTGCGGCACGGAGCGCGTCATTCACGGCCGGCAAGGTCGCCGCGATCGCGCGCTTCACGTCGACGAGCGTTTGCCTTGCCCGGCCCAGCGCTTCCGCCGAGCCGGTGCGCTCGGCTTGGTTCGGCGCGGCGTTCATGTCGCCATAGCTGAAGCGCTGCAGCTCGGAGAAGGAACTGGTCGAGTAGGGATCGTAGTCGAACCCCACCCTTCGGGGGGTGGCCAGCCGGTGCGACCAGGCCGACAGGCTGTCGGAAAGGCGGCCCAGCGTCCCCGCGAGCGCCGTGTTGCCCGCGGCTCTGGTCCGGCGTTCGGCAGCCTGCCTGCGCAACGCCGCCATGCCGTTGATCACGCCGACCACCTCTGTCATCGCAGCGCTGATCCGCTGGGCGAGTCCGAGCCGGGCGCGGAAATCCGCTGGGCCCGCGCTCACCCGTGGGTCGGCCTTGAGTGCGAAGCGCTGGATCTGGCTCTTCCCCCCAACGGTGAGGCGGACCGCGTAGGCGCCGGGCACCGCGGTTGCGCCATTGATTCGCTGCAACGCAAAGGTGGTGTCGCTGACCGCTACTCCGTCGGCGTAGCGGAAGCTCCAGGTGAATAGGTTCAGTCCCTGCTTGTTAGGGGCCCGGGGCAACGGCCCGAGCTTGTTGACCTCCTCGTCGCTGGGAGGCTCGACGTAGGGCGCGGCGAGCCGAGCCGAGTCGGTGATGCCCGCGGTCTTGAGGCTGTCGTTGCGGATCCGCTTTTTCTCCTCGAGCCGCAGGCTGTCGGCCAGGGCGATGGAATCGGGACGGCTGGCGAAGCTGTTCACCACCGCGCCGCCCGCGTCGAGAATGTCGAGCGTCACCTCCTGGTTCTTGTCCTTGAGCCAGTAGTAGATGAACGCTCCGCTCGGCGGGTTAGCACCGGCTTTCAGGTTTTCGATCAGGGCCCCGGCGCCCCAGAAGATTCGCCAGGCGTCGCGCGGGGCGAACAGGTGCGCCGGCCCCACCAGGGTTTCAGGGCCCAGCTGCCGGAGCGGCGAGACATCGTCGAGAATCCAGAAGGCGCGGCCGTGGGTGGCGATGGCTAGGTCGCCCTCCTTCACGACCAGATCATGCACCGGCACCTGCGGCAGGTTGAGCCGGAGCGACTGCCAGTGCGCCCCGGCGTCGAAGCTCAGCCAAACTCCGCGCTCGGTGCCGGCGTAGAGCAGTCCCTTCCGCACCGGGTCCACGCGAATCACCCGGGTGAACTCATCGGCCGGGATGCCTTCGG
>DASYTT010000003.1:0-4332 GCA_036002045.1 Gemmatimonadales bacterium | reverse complement strand
CTATCGGTTAGCGACTTCCCTTCCGATCTCCACGACTTTCTCGGCGAACAGGTCCAGGTCACTGGTGACCGTGCGATGGTTGGTGATCGCCACGCGGAGCGCGAATTTGCCGTTGAGCACGGTCGCTGAGGGCACCGCGATTCCCTGCTCCTGAATTCGCATGAGTATCTCGCGATTGATGCTGTTCAGGTGTTCCCCCTGATCCCTGACCCCTGACCCCGGACCACTGCAGTACCGCAGGCACACGATATTCAGCGGCGCCGGCGCCAGCAGCTCGAGCTCGGCGTGGCGGTGCGCCAGGCCTGCGAGATGTTTCGCCTGGGCTACGTTCTGCTCGATGAGCCGCGCGAACTTCGCCACGCCGTGCTCCTTGAGCAGCAGCCACACCTTGAGCCCGCGAAACTCCCGCGAAAGCTCGGGCCCGAGCGAGCCCGGATCGTGATCGTTGGGCGCGGCACCGCGCTCCAGTCGCGCGAGATAGCTCGCCGTGGTCGCGAAGGGGCGGCGGTGGGCCTCGGGGTCCCGCACCAAGACGCAGCCGACGTCATACGGCAGGTACATCCACTTGTGCAGGTCGAAGGCGAGCGAGTTCGCTGCCGCCATTCCCGCCAGCAACGGGCGCAGGGTCTCAGAGAGCGCGGCCAGGGCACCGAACGCGCCATCGACGTGGAACCAGAGCCGCTCCCGGCGGCAGAGCGCCGCCAGCGCGGCCAGGTCGTCGATCGCCCCCGTATTCACCGTACCCGCGTTCCCCACCACGCAGAAGGGGCGCCGGCCCGCGGCGCGATCCTCGGCAATGGCCAGTGCGAGCGCGTCAAGCTCGATGCGAAAATCGGCTGCGACGGGAATCGCGTGGAGCGCGCTCCGGCCCAGGCCGAGGAGCCGCACTGCCTTCTCCACGGAGTTGTGGGTCTCGGTCGAGGCATACAGGACCAGGGGGGCGGGCAGGGTCGCCAGCCCACGCTCGACGATGGCTGGATCCGCCGCGTCGCGCGCAGCCGCGAGGGCCACGAGGTTGGCGACGGATCCGCCGGTCACCAACACGCCGCTGGCTTCGGCGGGGAAACCCAGCAGCGTCTTGCACCAATCCACGACCTGGCGCTCCACATAGGGAGCGGCCTGGTGTCCTCCCCCGGCGTTAGTGTTGAGCACTGCCGTCGCCAGCTCCGCCAGAGCGGCGCTGGGCGTGCCGGTGCCGTTGACCCAACCCCAGAAGCGCGGATGCACGTTGCCCCAGGGATAGGGCAGCACCTGTCGCCGGAAATCCTCCCAGGCTGACTCGAGTCCCTGTCCTTCCAGTGGCACCGGGGCGCGCAGCTCCCGGCGGACCTCATCGGGCACGGGTTGCCACACGGGGCGCTCCCGCAGCGTCCGCAACCACTCGAGCAGCTCATCGAGCACCCGGTGACCGTGGGCGCGGAAGTCGTCCCAAGACGCGGGGTCCAGCGATTCTTCGGTGGGCATGGCCATTGGCTATTGGCTATTGGTTTCAAGCTATCAGCTATCAGCTATCAGCTGCACTTGCCCGGCCGAGCTTTCGCGTGGAAGATACCCGCGTCAACCTTTCCAGTTCACCCTGAGATTCAGGCCCGCGATGCACACGCTGCTGCTTCTCCTTGCCGTCGTCCAGCCCGCCGATACTTCGCTGCGTTCTCGCATCGCCGCCTGGCGTTCGGTGCACGAGAGCGAGGTGATCCGCGAGTACGTCGAGCTGCTCCGGATTCCGAACCTCGCCTCCGACTCGGCAAACATCCGCCGCAATGCGGCGGCGCTGGTCCGGATGCTCGAGCGGCGCGGCATCGCGGCGCAGCTGCTGGAGGCACCCGGCTCAGCGCCGGCGGTCTACGGCGAACTCCCGACGCCGGGTGCCGCGCGCACGGTCGTCCTCTACGCGCACTACGACGGCCAACCGGTGGATACCGCACGCTGGGTCTCGCCTCCCTGGCAGCCGGTGTTGCGCGACCGGGCGCTCTTCGCCGGCGGCCGGGAGATTCCCTTTCCCGCCCCGGGAGCCCGCTTCGACCCGGAGTGGCGGCTCTACGCGCGCTCGACCGGCGACGACAAGGGCTCGATCATCGCGCAGCTCTCGGCGCTCGACGCCCTCCGCGCGCTGGGCGTGCGGCCCTCCGTCAACCTCAAATTCTTCTTCGAGGGGGAAGAGGAGGCGGGCTCGACGCACATCCGCGACATGCTCACCCGGCATGCGACGCTGCTCAAAGCCGATCTCTGGCTGATGGGAGATGGTCCGGTGCACCAGACGCGCCGACAGCTGCTCAGCTTCGGGGTGCGCGGAGACATGGGACTCCAGCTCACGGTCTACGGCCCCTCCCGGCCGCTGCACAGCGGACACTACGGCAACTGGGCGCCTAACCCGGACGTGATGCTGGTCCACCTGCTCGCCTCGCTGCGCGACGAGGAGGGCCGCATCCTGATCGACCATTACCTCGACGACGTCCGGCCGATCAGTGCGGCGGAGCGCGCCGCGCTGGCGACCATTCCGCCGGTGGAAGAGCAACTGCTGGGCGAGCTCCGGCTGGGTCGAAGCGAGGGCGCACCTACCTCACTGGCCGAGCGCATCCTGCTCCCGGGGCTCAACCTCAGCGGGCTGTCGGGCGGACGGACTGGCTCGACAGCGGCCAATGTCATCGTCGCAGAGGCGACCGCCTTCGTGGATATCCGGATGGTCCCCGACCAGCGACCCGAGCGGGTGCAGACTCTGATCATGGATCACCTCCGCAAGCAGGGTTATTTCGTGGTGAGCAGTGATCCGGATTCCGCCACGCGGCGCAGCCACCCGAAGGTCATGAAAGCGGTATTCAGCCCGGGCTATCCCGCCTCACGAACCGCGCTGGATGGCCCCGCCGCGCGGGCGGTCATCGCCGCCGTGCAGAAGGACCAGAGCGAGCCGCTGATCACGCTGCCATCCTCCGGCGGGAGCGACGCGACCTATATCTTCCACGAAGTGCTGGGCACTCCGATCATCGGCGTGCCGATCTCCAATCACGACAACAATCAGCACGCCGAAAACGAGAACATGCGGCTGAAAAACTTGTGGGACGGGATTGCGCTGTACGCGGGAGTGCTTGCGAGGCTGGGGGGGGAGTGGCGGGAAGCGATACCGTGACCGGTGACCAGTGACCAGTGACCAGTGACCAGTAACCAGTAACCAGTAACCAGTCAGGCGCTACCGCCCGTGGGGTGGCCGGGCCAGTTCGGGCGGGGGATACTGCCTTCCATTCGGTAGAACTCGAGATCGTGCCCGCTGCGCAGCTTCGCGATGTAAATGATTTGCCCCGCGTGCAAAGCGAGATGCTCCACCACGTGATACACCGCTTCGAGGAGGGTGACTTCGCGACCCTGAACGGAGCGGCGCTCGCCGAGCGCGGCGGGAGAGGTGCGAGCAAGCACGGCATCGGCTGCGAGCACCGCATCGCTCAATAGCGCCAGCAGAATTTCCCTGGAGAGCGGTTCACGCCGGCTGAATTCGACCGCACGATCGCGCTGGTCGGAAGCGCCGCCTACGCCGCTCACGATCCACTGCCGGATGTTGCCGGCGAGGTGCAGCAGCAGGTTTCCGACGCTGTTGGATGACTGGTTGGGCCGCCACCAGAGATCGGCGTCGGAGAGCTGCTCCACCGCAGCCCGGATTTTCGGCAAGTAGTGCCCGGTGAGATACTCGCGCGATTGCGCGAGAAAGGCGGCAGCGGAGTCCATAGTCACCCCATGACGGCGTCGAGCAGCATCTGCCGCGCGGTCTCCGCCGAGCTGGCTTCCGCGAGTCCTGCCCCCTCGGAGGACCAGTGGCGGTGCACCGCCATCCAGGCCAGGGACTCGACCAGCAGATGCGCGGCCGCGGAGGAATCGCTTCGGTGCGGCAGCTTGCCCGCCTGCATCCGCCGCCCAAGGTAATCCGCCACTCGACGAATGCCACCGCGCCAGAAGCGGCGGTGGAACACCTGCGCGACATCCGGCCAGTCTCCGGCGCAGCGCTCGACCAGCTTGAGAGCTCGGCGGTAGCGATGCAGCCAAGCGTAGAGCTCGCCGATAATGCCCTCGACTTCCCTGCGCAGATCCGGGGGCGGCGTCGATTCCGCAGCCAGCCAGAGTTGGGGAAAGTGGGCGGCATTCTGGAGACAACGCCAAGCCGCGTCGGCCACGGCACCCGGAAGCGGCGCCGGATGCGGCAGCACTATCGTCCAGACCGTGGGATCCTCCAGCGCCCGACGCAGGGCCAAGTCGAAGAGGGCGTCCTTACTGGCGGCGTACAGGTATATAGTGCCAGGACCAACCCGGGCTTCCTTTGCGATCTGGGCTACACCAGCGGCGGCAAAG
>DASYTT010000002.1:0-8448 GCA_036002045.1 Gemmatimonadales bacterium | reverse complement strand
CGCCAATCTCCATGAACCCCTTGTCCACCGTCCCCACGATGACCGTATCCGCCGGGAGGGGCTCGGCGGCCGTGCCCGGATTGAACTTGATTATCGCATCAGCTACGAGCCCGATGCTCGACAGCTGGGCGGACGCGTCTCGTTTAGGGTGCACCCGCTCATCGAGGGTCGCCCGCACCAGCACCTTGCCGTACTCCTGGTACTCGATGTCGCTCACCTCGCCGAGCTGCACTCCCGATACCTTGATCGGCGAACCGCGCTTTAGAGTGCCGGCGTCCGGGAAGGAGATGGTCACAGCGGGCTCCCCGCCAAGACTCCGACCGCCCAGCCACATCGTGCCCCAGATGAACAGCGCGGCACTGACGACCACCAGCGTCCCCACCGTGACTTCCCGCTTGTAGTGAAGGTCCATGGCTCCGCTCAGGCCGCGAAGGAGGTGGGGTCGAAATCCCGCTCGAGGAAGGCCTTGACCCGTGGATCGCTCGATTCGCGAAATTCCTCGGGAGTGCCCTCGAGCACGATGGTCGCGTCGTAGAGGAGCGCCAGGCGGTCCGCTACGCGAAACGCGCCGCGCACATCATGGGTCACCATCACGCTGGTGACACCCAGCTCTTCCTCGAGGTGCTTGACCAGGTCGTCGATGATGTCGGCGTTCACGGGGTCGAGGCCCGAGGTCGGCTCGTCGTAGAGCAGGTACTTGGGCGCCCCCGCGACAGCCCGAGCAATGCCGACCCGTTTGCGCATTCCGCCGGAAAGCTGCGCAGGATACTTCTTCATGGTCTCCGGCGTCAGGTTCACCAATCGCAGGCACTCGAGCACGCGCGACTCGGCGTACTCCACATCGCGGTATTTGGTTTCGTCGACCAGCCCGAGCCGGACGTTCTCGAAGACGTCCATGGAGTCGAACAAGGCGCCGTTCTGGAAAACATACCCGATCCGGGTCCTGAGCTCGGCGAGCTCGTCGCGCTTGAGCAGGGGAACTTCCAGCCCGTCGACCTTGACCGACCCCGCATCGGGATGCAGCAGGCCATTGATGTGCTTGAGCAGCACGCTCTTCCCCGAGCCTGAGGGACCCAGCAGGGCGACGGTCTCGCCCTCGCGGACGTCGAAGTTGACGCCGCCCAGAACGATCTGTTCGCCGAAGCGTTTGCGAACTCCGCGCAGCTCGATCATGTGTTCAGCAGGATCTTGGCGAGCAGCGTGTTGAGCAGCAGGATGATCACCGAGCTTGTCACCACGGCGGCCGTAGCGGACTTCCCGACCCCCTCGGCACCCTGTTGGGTATTGAACCCCATGTAACAGGAAATCAGTCCGATCGCCCAGCCGAACGCGGTGGCTTTGATCAGCGAATACCAGGCATCGAAGGGACGCCAGAAGTATTTGGCTCCGTACGCAAAATCCCAATCGGTGACGGGCAGCACCTGCTTGACGCCGATCCAGCCCGCGCCCACGGCGACCACATCAGCGATCACCACCAGCACGGGCAGCATGAAGGTGGATGCCAGCACCCGAGGGATGATGAGGTGCGAGGCGGGCGAGCGGCCCAACGACTCCAGCGCGTCGATCTGCTCGGTAACCCGCATCGTCCCGAGCTCCGCCGCATACCGCGCGCCGATGCGTCCCGCCAGCACGAGCCCGATCAGCACCGGTCCAAGCTCCAGCACGATCGTGTTCACGATCAGTGTGCCGAGGACATAAACTGGAAGGCTGGTTTGCCACTGATAGCCGGCCTGGAAGGCGGTGACCGCGCCGGCAAAGGCGGCAATCAGCAGCACGATGAACAGGGAGCCCACGCCCACGTTAGCGGCTTCGGTGAACGTGCGGGGAAGCCAGATCCGCCATTCCGTCATCCCCCGGAAGAGCTCGGCGGCCATCAGGCTGATCCGCCCCAGATGGGCCAAGCCTCCCAGCACGAGCCGGCCGACAAACTGTAGTGGGTGAAAACCGGTCGGCTCCATAGCAGGCTTATCTTGGACCCGTATGGCTCCGAAGTCCACCCCGAGCGTCCTGGCCCGTGCGCCGCGTTTTCGCCGGCGCCTGCTGGCCTGGTTTCACCAGCACGGCCGCGAGCTACCCTGGCGCCGCACCCGTGACCCCTATCGGGTTCTGGTTTCCGAGGTCATGCTGCAGCAGACCCAGGTGGCCCGAGTCGCGGAGTATTACCCCCGCTTTCTGAATGCGTTCCCGACCCTGCACCATCTGGCCAAGGCTCCTGCAGCGCAAGTTCGCGAGCAATGGAACGGGTTAGGGTACTACCGACGCGCGGCGAATCTGCACCGTCTGGCGCGGGAAGTAGTCGAGCACCACGACGGCGGTATCCCCACGGAGCCGGAACAGCTGCGCCTGCTCCCCGGTGTGGGACGGTACACCGCCGGGGCGGTGGCAAGTTTTGCCTTCGAGCGCACGGTTGCAGCCGTCGATACCAACGTCGCGCGAGTGTTGAGGCGAGCCTTCCATTCCCGGCTGCCTCGGGGGGCCCGAGGGGAACGGCGCCTCTGGGACACCGCAACCGCGCTGCTTCCCCGGAACGGACGCGCGGCATGGGCGTTCAATCAGGCCGTGATGGAGCTCGGGGCGTTGGTCTGCACCGCGCGGCTGCCTAAGTGTGCGGAATGCCCGGTCGCTCCGCTCTGTATCACGGGCCGGAGGCGGGCTGGCCGGCGCTAGTTCAGCAGGGCTCCTGCCACCAGCGCCGCGAGCGCCAGACCACCCGACAGGGACCCAGCCAGAGCGCTCCGTTTCCGCAACGCGGCGAAGAGCGGGGCCTGTTCGCCGCTGGGATCGAGCCGTTGAAGGCGGGCCAGGGCGGGAAGAGTCACGCCCAGCACGACTCCCGCCGCCAGCAGGCCAGCACCTTGCATGACCATGAGCGGGACCGGGAATCCCGCCGCGCTTACCGCGCCGCCATAGAGCCGCAAAGTGAGCAGCAGTCCGCTCAGCACCGTGAGCAGGCACCCCGGGAGGATGAGTCCGCGATGCAGGCGGCCCTGAAGTCCCACCAGCAGAGCCAGCTCGTTCCGGGCCGCACTCCGCATCGCGATTCCGAGACTCATGCCCGCGAAGCCACCTCCCATCCACAGCACGACGCCGAGGAGGTGGGCGAACAAGAGCAGGGACCTCAAGAGAGCGTCGTGGTGAGGAAAGTCGAATCGATGGGCTGGCGGCCGGCGTAGCCCGCCTCGATATCGTGCCAGTGGGTGATGTGCTCTTCGTCCACCCGCCAGCAGAGAAAGACCAGACGGTCCTCCCGCAGCGTATAGAAGTCCACCAGCCCGGCATCAAAGCCTTTGAACAGACAACCGATCGCTTCGATTTCGCCGAGGTATCCACTGATTCGATCGGCGGAATCGGTTACCTCGCGGCGGGCTGCGACCAACCCATCACTCTCGCTCTCTTCGGCCCGGGTGCCGCCGGAGAGTAGCTCGTAGTCTCCCAATGCTTCCTGCCAGACACGGTATTCTGTCTTGAGGTCGGTGAGGATGCGCCGGAGCAAAGGAAGCGTGCGCTCTGCTTCCTCGAGGGTGAAGATCCGCGCCTCGGACAAGTGCCCTCCCTTGTGCATGGGGGTCGCTTCAAACATTCGATACTCGGCGTGCGCGGTCAAGTCTGGCGCGTTGCAAGAACCTCCTGTGCGGCACGCTCGCCTTCTGCGATGTACCACTGAAGCTGTTCGGTCGCAAAGGTTTCTCCGCGCCGCACCCGTGGGCGTATCCAGACCAGCGGTGGCCGCTCCGGAGTCCGCAGCCACAGCTCGTGTTGCGCCGCAGTATTGCTCGCCATGAGGGCTCGCTGCGCCTCGCCGTGCAGCCTGAGCAGCGCCGGTGGTTCCCGGTCCGCCTCCGCCGGCAAGGTATCGAATCCCGAGCTAACGTCGATGGCTATCACCAGATCCGCCGGAAATCGAGCGGCCACTTCGAGCGGAACCACTGCGCGGAGTCCCCCGTCGGCCAGCCTCCGCCCGTTGATCAGGTACGGCGGGAAATAGAGTGGGAGCGCGCAGCTGGCGCACAAGGCATCGAGGAGCGGAACCTCCTCCCCTCCCGCACCGAACACCAGCAGCTCGCCGCTGTCGAGATCCGTCGCGGTGATGCTGAGCGGTAGAATGAGCTCCGCGAAGCTCGCCACCGGCAGCAGCCGCTCCAGGACCACACGGAATGGCTCCGGCCGGAGCAGCGAGCGCGCGAACATCCCCATCAGCAGGGCGCGACGGTCAATCCGGAAGACCTCGCGATTCCGCACCGCGAGCAGCCTCGCCTCGACCTCGGTGTGACTGGCTCCCGCCGCCAGCCCGCTGGCGATCACCGCTCCCATTGAGGTGCCCACGTAGCGGTTCGGAATGAGACCCGCGGCGCTCAGCGCGCGCAGCGCGCCGATGTGGGCGGCGGCCTTGACTCCACCCCCCGACAGCACCGCAGTGATCCGCTCGCTCACCCGCGCTTCCGCGCCTGATGCCGGAGCTGGGCCTCCTCGTAGCGCTGCCGCTCTGCGTCGGTTTCCGGGATCAGCCTCGGCACGCGAGTGGGACGCCGCTGCCGGTCGATCGCGACGAAGACCACGTGCGCGGTGTGGGTATGCTCACGCTCCCCTGTGCTGACGGTTTCCGCATAAACGTGCACGGTGATGTCCATCGAGCTGTTGCCGACGTAATCCACCGTTGCGTAGCAGGTGACCAGCGCGCCCACCGGGATCGGGTGGTGAAAGTCGAGTCGGTCAATCGATTTGGTGACCGCGGGGCCACCCGCGTGACGGATTGCCGCGACTGCGGCGGCCTGGTCCACCAGCGCGGCGAGATGCCCGCCGAACAGGTCACCCAGCACGTTCTGCATGTGCGGCATCACGAAGGTCGTGATCTCCCCGCGGCTGTGGGACATGGGGCGACTCTCAGGCACCACCCGTCGACCTCCTCACCGCTCACCCGCTAGTAATCCACGGGACGCAGATAGAATTCATTAATCGCCGTGCCGCTGAGTACCGCCACGGTGGGGAGCTTCCGCTTCCAGTGCGTTGAGTCGAGCCGCTGGCGGACCAGCCCGACCTCGGCCGCGCTGAACCCCAGGGGTACGATCTTTTCCGCGGAGTATCCCGAGAGCAGCCAGTGCAGGATCGTGTCGGCTTTGGCGTAGCTGATGCCGAGGTCGCTCTCATCGGTTTGGCCTTCGACCAGATCGGCAGTGGGCGGTTTTGCAATGATGGCCTCGGGCACCTCGAGATGGCGCGCCAGCGCGAGGACCTGCGTCTTGTAAAGATCGCCCAGCGGATTGACCGGAGGAGTATCGTCCGCGTGCCAGGTGAAATAGCCGAACAATCGCTCGGTCTTGTTCCCCGTGCCGATTGGCAGCGCTCCCAGCGCCGCGGAGCGGTCGAACAAGACGACCATCCGCATCCGTGAGGCGATATTGCCGAGTCGGGTGGCGTCGGGGGGATCCGGCAAAGCGCTCGTCAGGCCATCCATCGCACTGCTGAGCTCGATGGTTTCGGCTCGAATCCCCAGCCGGTCGATCACCAGCTGGGCATGGAGCAGGGAGTCCGGACTCGAGCTGCGATGCGGCAAGCGTAGCGCGGTGAGCTTGTCGGCCCCGAGCGCCTCCGTAGCCAGGTAAGCCACCACTGCGCTGTCGACGCCTCCAGAGAGCGCAAGCACACCCCGCGCGAAACCGCGCCGGCGGATGATCTCGTCGCGCAGAAACTCGACCAGCCACCGGCGGGTAAGCTCGGGATCGATCGCGAGCGGATCGCCTGTCGCGAACCGCGCGGGCTGGGGCGGAAGCACGGAGCGGCGGGGAGTCGAACGGGCCGGCGAACGCGGACCTGCCCGTCCGTCCTGTCGACGCGCAAGGTCGTCCAGGAGGTGCGGCAGCCGGCTCTTGAGGTCGGAGAGCAGAGGAAACTCGGCTCGCACCCGCGGAATCTCATCGAGATCCAGGGTGACTTGGAGCAGGTGCTCTTCGAAGAGCGGGGCCCGGGCAAGCACATCGCCTGCGGGCCCCACGACCAGCGACCCTCCGGGAAATCCCTTGCCGCCTTCGAAGCCGACCAACTGCGCCAGCGCGACATAGACCCCGTGTTCGGCGGCGATGCCCTGCGCGGTCTTCTCCCAGCGGACCAAGCTGGAAGGGCGAACTAGGGCTCCATCCTCGGGTGTGGCGGGGGCAAGGCCGCGCGCCGGACTCGCGCTCACTATGAGGATGAGCTGCGCACCATCCAGCGCGGCGATCGTGGGGACCAGGGAATGCCAGGCGTCCTCGCAGATAATCACGGCGCCGCGGCCCCACGTGGCAGCGAACGCCGAGACGGTATCGCCCGGTTCGACAAAGCGCTCCTCGTCGAAAACGCCGTAGGTGGGCAGGAAGATTTTACGGTGGACGTGCCGAATACCGGCGTGGGCTCCGCCCAGTGAGGCGACCAAAGCCGAATTGTGAAGCCGGGTTTCCCAGAGCTCGTAAAAGCCCAGCGCGATGTCCAGCGGTGGAGCCCCCGTGCTGCGGTGGAGCGCGGACAGATCTTCGAAGAGCTGCTCCGCCGTTCGTGCTAGCTCGCGTACCCCACCTTCGACGAAATAGCCCGTGAGGGAGGTTTCAGGGAGCACCAGCAGATCCGGTGGCTCGGTTGACTCCCGAATGCTCTGGAAGACCTCGCCGAGCCTGGCCAGATTCTCGGAATAGGCGCCCTTCCTCGGCTTGAGCTGGGCAATGGCAAGACGCAGCATGCTGAAAGGTACTTACCTTTCGGCATGGCTTCCCTCCTTGCCGCCTTGGCCGGCGTCCCGAATGGATCCCAGCCCCTCCCCCATTTACTCACCAGCGGGCAGCCGGGTCCCCAGCAGCTCCAAACCCTGAAAGCTGCCGGCCTGGAAGTGGTCTTCGATATCCGCGACCCGATGGAGCCCCGTCCCTTCGACGAGCCCGAGCTCGTTCGCGGGCTGGGAATGCAGTACGTCAACGTCAGCGTTCGGCAAGGCGCGCTCGATGATGCCACGTTGGAGACGATCCTCGCCGAGCTACGGCGCCATGAGGGACATCCCTTGTTGCTGCACTGCGCAAGCGCAAATCGGGTGGGCGGCGCGCTGATTCCCTACTTCATCCTCGATAAGGGAATGAGCGAGGACGAGGCTGTCGAGGCGGCAATGGGAATCGGCCTGCGAGGAGCTGATCTTCTGGAGTGGGGTTTGGACTTTGCCAGACGAAAAACGGGCGGCTGATCGCCGCCCGTTGTGTTAGCAAGGAACTGCGTTCAGGGCCGCCGGGATCGGCCGCCGGAGTGCGACGGCTGGCTGTGGCCTCCGCCGCCGCCCCCGCCTCCACCTCCACCTCCGGGCCTGACGCCGCCGGCGCCACCACCGCCACCTCCACCACCGCGATCGGAAGCCTGGCTACGCGGCGGCGGGCTGTAGGAGCGCGGCTCTGCGCGGGCGGGCGGATTGTAATCGCCGCGACCCCGCACCTCTCCACCCCGGGCCCTGGGGACATCATAACTCGGACGACCTCGAGCCTCACCTCCTGTCGACCTCGGGACCGAATAACTCGGACGGCCCCGCCCTTCGTCGCTCGCGCGGGGAACCGAATAACTGGGCCGGCCTCGCCCCTCGTCACTCGCGCGGGGGACCGAATAACTGGGCCGGGCTCGCCCCTCTCCGCCTGAGGCCCGCGGGAGGGAGTGGCTGGGGCGACCGCGGTCCTCGTTGCTTGGGCGCCCACGCGCTTCGCCGCTCCTGGCCCCCGGCGGCACGGAGTAGCTCGGGCTCTCCGAGCGCGCGCGCCGGGCGGGCGGGACGAACACGCTACGCTCGCCGGAGCCGCGGGTTACTTCGGGACCCCGTCCGGCTTCTGGCCGTGCGACCGAGCGCGGCCGCCAGTTGACCGGGGGGAGGGTTACCCCCGACCGGTTGTTGTCAATTGTCGCGCGGGTTCCCGACCCGACCCGGGTGCCACCGATACTCCCGGCTCCGCCATGAGGAAAGATGGTGTAGCTGCGCGGGCGGCCCACGATGGTCGGCGCGCGCCGGAAAGGCCCTGAATTACCATAGGGGTAGTACGGGTAATAGTAGGGGTAATAGCCGTACCCATAGGGATAATAGCCGTACCGATAGGGGTAATAACCGTAGGAATAGGGCCAGCCATAGCCGAAGCTGAGGCGAAAACCCCAGCCGGTGTCATAGGGCCAGCGGTGGCAGCCATCGTAGCGCCAGTACCAGTTGTTGCAGTAGAGATAGTCGTCGTAAACGTAGATGGGACCGCGGGAGTAATAATCGCCAGAGTAGTACGTCGTAGTGACCCCGTAAACCCGATACCCCGCTACGTCATAGTCGAAGCCACCCGCGCCGGCCAATTGCTGCACCAACTCGGTGAGCTCAGCTTCGGGATTGTCGGAGCCTCGGCCGATAGAGAGGCGGTTGTAGTCCCAGCGATCGCCGACGACGACGTCATCGAACCGCCAGGGGTCCAGCGAAAT
>DASYTT010000001.1:0-12195 GCA_036002045.1 Gemmatimonadales bacterium | reverse complement strand
CGGCCGAGCTCGCGGCGATCGACGCCCGGGTCACCTCGGAAATCGAGGCTGCGGTCGCCGCGTGTGAGAATGAGCCCCTGCCCGAGCCTCTCTCCGCACTCGATCAAGTGCTGGCGCATCCTCCCCGCGCGGAGCTCGAGTGGCACCGGAGGCTCGATGGCTGAGGTCACCTATCTCGAGGCGCTCCGTGACGGTTTGGCGGAGGAGATGGCGCGAGACGAACGCGTCCTCATCCTGGGCGAGGACGTCGGCAGCTACGGCGGGGCGTTTAAAGTGACCGAAGGATTCCAGCAACGTTTCGGCGCCGAGCGCGTCATCGATACCCCCATCGCCGAGACCGCCATTGTCGGCACAGCGGCGGGCGCCGCTCACATGGGATTCCGGCCGGTCTGCGAGATGCAGTTCATCGATTTCATTTCCTGCGCCTACTCGATTCTGACGAACTACGTCGCGACGGCGCGCTACCGCGCTGGCCTGGCCACCCCGCTGGTCGTGCGCGGGCCGGCGGGAGGGTACGTCCGGGGCGGACCCTTCCACTCCCAGAATCCCGAAGCGGCGTTTCTCCACACCCCGGGGCTCAAGATCGTGGCACCGGCGACCGCGCGGGACGCCAAAGGGCTGATCAAAGCGGCGATTCGTGACGAGGATCCCGTGCTCTACTTTGAGCACAAGTACCTTTACCGGCGGATCAAGGAAACCCTGCCCGAGGACGAGGAGATCCTCACGCCGATCGGGCAGGCGCGCATCGCGCGAGACGGCCGCGACCTCTCGATCCTGACCTGGTCGGCTATGCTGTGGAAGTCGCTCGAGGCCGCCGAGCTGCTGGAGCGCGAGGACGGGCTGGCGGTTGAGGTGATCGACTTACGGACCCTGCTTCCGCTTGATGACGAGGCCATTGTCGCCGCCGTAAAGCGTACCAACCGGGTGCTCATCGTGCACGAAGACACCCGCACCGGTGGAGTAGCGGGAGAAATCACCGCGCGGATCAACGAGCTGGCCTTCGAGTGGCTGGATGCTCCCGTCAAGCGGATCTGCGCCCACGACGTGCCGCTGCCCTACGCGCCGACGCTGGAGGATTTCGTGCTGCCGCAGGTACAGGATATAGTGAAGGGGTGCAGATGGCTGGCTGGGTATTAGGCTATTGGCTATTAGCTATGGGCTATTGGCTGAAGGCCTTTCCGGTGGGACCCATAGCCCATAGCCAATAGCTCATAGCCTACGAGAGAGCTTCCGCATGGCACGAATTGATGTCGTCATGCCCCAGATGGGAGAATCCATCGCCGAGGGCACGCTGTCCAAATGGCTCAAGCGGGTCGGCGACCCGGTCAAGCGGGATGAGCCAATCTTCGAGATCTCGACGGACAAGGTGGACGCCGAGATACCGGCGCCCGCTGCCGGCGTGCTTGCGGAAATCCTGGTGCAGGAAGGGCAGACTGTTGCGGTGCAAACCGTCGTGGCTCGGCTGGAAACGGATGCCGGGGCCGCGGCGGCTTCCGCAGCTCCCAAGCCCGCGACCTCGGCGCCCGCGCCTGCTCCATCGGCGGGTCAGGCTCCGGACTCGGAACGCGCGGCCGCCGTCGTTCCGGCCCCGGCACCCAGCCCCTCACCGGGCGCCAAAGTCGCGGCACCGCCGGCGGCCCCGAAGCCGGCGCCAGCCGCCGCGACGGCACCGGCGGCCGAATCCTTGGAGGACAGGCTGCGCCGGAAGTCCACCCCGCTGGTTCGCAAGATTGCGGCGGATCACAATCTCGACCTCACTGCCATCCCCGGTTCCGGGATGGCGGGCCGGGTTACCAAGAACGACATCCTGGCTTACCTCGAGTCAGGCCTTGCGGCACCGGCTCCCGCCCCCGCGGACGGTCCAGTCACCCGGCCGACCGATCGGCCCGCCGTCCCAGACCTCACCGTTGGTCCTGGCGTCCGGGTGGTTCCGGGGCCCGTGGTCGAACCCTGGGAAGGCGACCGCGTCGAGCCCTGGTCGCGGATCCGCAAGCTCACCGCCGATCACATGGTCATGTCTCGGCGGGTGTCGGCTCATGTGCAGAGCCTGATCGAAGTGGATTACAGCCGCATCGCCACGCTGCGCGCCAAGCGGAAGGCCGATTACGCGGAGCGGGGCGTGCATCTCACCTTTCTGGCTTTCATTGCGAGCGCCGTCGCCCGGAATCTCCGGAAGCATCCCGTGCTCAATGCCGCGGTTATGGGGGAAAACACGCTGTATCGTCGCGAGGTCAACCTGGGGATCGCCGTGGCGATGGATTGGGGCCTCATCGTGCCGGTCATTCGCCGGGCCGACGAGCTCAACCTGTTGGGCATCGCGCGGGCGATCAATGATCTGGCGGAGCGTGCGCGCGCCAAGAAGCTGTCCCCCGACGAAGTGCAGAAGGGCACGTTCACGATCACGAACCCCGGGGTCTTTGGAACCTTCGTGGGGTTGCCCGTGCTCAACCAGCCCCAATCGGGAATCTTGGCCGTCGGCGCCATCGGCAAGCGTCCCGCGGTGCTGACTGGCCCGGACGGCAGCGACAGTATCGCCATTCGAACGCAGGGGATGCTGGCGCTTTCCTTCGATCATCGGATCGTCGACGGTGCCGATGCCGACCGGTTCCTCGCCGACCTGCGCGCCACCCTGCAGGAATTCCCCGAGGAGTCGATCTAGCCCGGTGCCGCGCACCCTGAGCGTCTCTCGCACCACCGTCAGCCGCGGCGCCGAGCCCCAATACCTCACCGCCCTCGGCGAGCTCGCCTCGTGCCTCCGGGCGCGGGGGGAGTCTCTGTGGCTGTTCCGGCATCCCACGCTGCCCGGGACGTTCCTCGAGTTCAGCGAAAGCCCGAGCCCCGAACGGCATCGCAGCCGCGTCGCGCGAAGTGAGGAGGAAGCGGCCCTCGAGGGGCGCTTGCGGACGCTGGCTGCTTACGCGCCGGACGCCTGGATACTCTGGGAGGAAGTCCCTTTGGAGCGACGCTGATCATGCCACGGCGAATCATCGAGGTGAACGGCCAGCGCTGGGCGGTGGCTCCCGCCGGGCGAATCACTCAGTACGACAAGGACGAGTTCGCACTCCGCTTCACACGGTTTCCGGCGGGGTCCGGGCCGGAGCGGATCGTGCGCTATTCCCCCTTGCTCGCCAAGAGCCGTGAAGCGTCGCTGGCGCAGCTGAGCGACCAGGAGCTGGTGGCGCTCTTCCAGGTTTCTCAGCCCTCCTGGACTTCCGCCGAGCTGGGATACCACCGCTGACAGCGCCCGCTTCCGCTCTCATCGACCTCCACCTACACTCCTCCGCCTCGGATGGATTGCTTCCGCCGGCTGCGGTCGTGCGGCGCGCCGCGGAGCTGGGCCTGAGCGCCATCGCGTTGACGGACCACGATACTGTGGCAGGAGTCGAGGAGGCCCAGGCGGAGGGCGCACAGCTCGGCGTCCGGGTGGTGAGTGGCTGCGAATTCTCTACCTCCGCCCCCTGGGGCGAGATTCACGTATTAGGGTATTTCCTGCCGCCCGCCGACCCGACACTCGCGGACTTCCTGCAGCGCTGCCGCGACGATCGCGTGCGCCGGGGACGCGAGATGGTGGAAGGCCTGCAGGCCTGGGGAGTGGATGTCTCGTTCGAGGACCTCGCGGAGGAGACGGGCCGCGCGGCGATGGGGAGACCACATCTTGCCCGCGCGCTGGTGCGGCTCGGCAAGGTCGCCAGCGTGGATGAGGCGTTCAATCAGTGGCTGGCCCGTGGCCGTCCCGCGTATGTCGAGAAGCGGCTGCCCACCTTCAAGCAGGTGGCCGAGCTGGTGCATTCCGTTGGAGGGATCGTCTCGGCGGCCCACCTCAAGGAACGGGGCACCCGGGCCACCCTGCTGGCATTCCAGGAGGAGGGACTCGACGCCGTGGAGACGCGCCATCCAGGCCACAGCGGCGAGGCGCGTGCCCGACTCACCGCGCTGGCGGAATCGCTCGGTCTGTTGCGGACCGGCGGCAGCGATTGGCACGGCGATCTCGACGGTGAATCGACCCATGCGCTCATGGGCTCGCAGGAGGTCCCCGCGGAGTGGCTGACGCAGCTCGACGCCTATATTTCGTCCTCATGACGGCATCCGAAAACCTCGACCTCATCATCGTCGGCGGCGGTCCGGCCGGTCTCTGCGCGGCGCTTTACGCGGGCCGCGGCATGCTCAAATCGGTCGTCCTGGAACGCGGGGTTCCCGGCGGGGAGCTGCTCAACACCGAAAAAGTCGAGGACTATCCCGGCTTCACCTCGATTCTGGGACCCGATCTCGCCGCGAGGATGGCGGAGCACGCCCAGGCGTTCGGAGCCGACATCCGGATGGAGAACGTCGAGGGGATTCACCGCCTCCCCGACGGCACCTTCCGGGTCAGCACAAGCTCGGAGACCGAGTACCGAGCTCCTGCCGTGATCCTCACCGCCGGCGGCACCCCCACCAAGCTCGGCGTTCCCGGCGAGCTCGAATACGCGGGCCGGGGAGTTTCCTATTGCGCGGTCTGCGACGGCGCCTTTTTCAAGAACGAGCGGATCGCCGTCATCGGGGGCGGCGACGCGGCCGTCGAGGAGGCGGACTATCTGACCCGCTACGGCTCCAAGGTATTCCTCATTCATCGCCGCGACGAGTTTCGCGCCTCCAAGGTGCTGCAGGAAAGGGTCTTCCTGAACCCCAAGATCGAGGTGATCTGGAACACGCGGGTCCGCGAGATGATCGGCAATCCCAAGGGCCTGCAGCGCCTCGAGCTCGAAGATACGGTCACCGGTGCCGCTGGCTCTCTCGAGGTGACGGGATGCTTCGTCTTCATCGGATTCAAGCCGAACAGCTGGTTGGTGAGGGATCACGTGCTGCATGATGCGGGAGGGTATCTCATCACCGACGACCGGATGATGACCTCGATTCCAGGACTCTTCGCCGCCGGCGACCTGCGCGCTCAACTCACCCGGCAGGTCACGACGGCGGTAGGCGACGCGACGACGGCCGCGATCGCGGTCGAGAAATACCTGACCGATCGCAAGGCCCGCGTAGCGGTGGAGGCGGCCTGACGGCATTCGGCCTCAACGTCATTCCGATTCCCAATGGCCAGTTCGCGCAGAACTGCTACCTGGTATTCGACTCCGAATCGCCCGATGCCGTCCTGGTCGACCCGGGCGAGGAGGCAGACAAGTTCCTCGCTACGGCGGTCGGGCACGGCCGGCGCATTGGCGCCATCTGGCTCACCCACGCTCACCTCGATCACATCCTTGGCGTAGCCGCAATCCGGGCTGCGACTGCCGCCCCGATCTACCTCCATCCGGCGGATCGCCGGCTCTACGACGAGTTGCCGCAGCAGGGTCTCTGGGTAGGACTCTCGCTCAGTCGTCCTCCCAGCCCAGATGTCGAGCTCTCCCACGGCCAGCGCCTCCAGATCGGGTCCATCCCGATCGAGGTGCGCCATGCACCGGGACACTCTCCCGGGCATGTCTGCTTCGTCGCGCCCGGCGTCGTGCTGTGTGGGGACGTGCTGTTCGCGGGATCAATTGGTCGCTCCGATCTACCGGGTGGGGACCCTGAGCTCCTGCTCGCGAGCATTCGCCGCGAGCTGCTCACGCTCCCGGATGCCACGGTCGTGTACCCAGGTCATGGGCCGGCTACCAGCATCGGGCGGGAGCGGGTGAGCAATCCGTTTCTCAGGGCGGCGGGGGAGGAGCGATCCCCACCAGCATGACGGTGCGCTCGGACGCGTGCTCCACCCCATGAGGAATTCCTCTCGGAGCCCACACCAGCGTCCCCACGCCGGCATCACGAGTCTCGTCGCCCACGATCATCCTCGCGTTCCCCGAGAGGACCAGATAGAATTTGTCCGCGTCGGCATGGGTGTGGACCGCCTGACCCTGTCCTGGCTCGAAGCAGTTGAGGCCCACGAATAGGTGCTCGCCGCGCGCCAACTCCGCTTTCGTGTGCTTGGCAGCGTGAAACGTCGCAGAGCTTGCCGGGGTGAGGAAATGCTCGGACATGATCGCGGTTTCCCTTCACGATTCGCCGTTGCCTGTTGCCGCTGGTGCAGGTCGCGATGACGTTCCGAACGGAACAGGACCCTTTGGGCTCACTGCAGGTTCCTGCCGACGCGCTCTACGGGATCCAGACGCTACGCGCAGTCGAGAATTTTCCGATCTCGGGTCTCCGACCGCTGCCGGCGTTCGTGGATGCGGTGATCTGGATCAAGAAGGCCGCGGCGCTCACCCACCGCCAGACGGGCAGGCTCGCACCGGAGTTGGCCGATGCGATCATCCGCGCGGCCGACGAGGTTCTCGCGGGCCGGCATCGCGATCAGTTCGTCGTTGATGTCTACCAGGCCGGCGCCGGCACCAGCCACAACATGAACTGTAACGAGGTGCTCGCCAATCGGGCCAACGAGCTGCTGGGGAGCCCCCGCGGCAGCTACGCACCGGTGCACCCCAACGATCATGTGAACATGGCGCAGAGCACCAACGACGTGATTCCCACGGCGGTGCGGCTGGCTACGCTCGCCACGCTGCCCTCGCTGCTCGCGGCACTGGAGGGAATCGCCGAGTCGCTGGCGGCCAAGGGACGTGAGTTCGACGGCGTAATCAAGTCGGGCCGGACCCATCTCCAGGACGCCACGCCAATCCGGCTGGGACAGGAATTCACCGCCTACGGCCACACCGTCGCGCGGCACCGCGCCAAACTCCTGGAGGCCGCCGATTGGCTCCGGCCCCTCAACATCGGGGGAACCGCGGTGGGCACCGGCTTGAACGCGGAACCGGAGTATCCCCGACTCATGGTGGAGCACCTGAGCCGAATCACCGGCCTGGAGCTGCGGGAATCCCAAGACCGGGTGCAGCTCATGCAATCCATGGGGGATGTCGCCAGCCTGAGCGGAGCGGTGCGAGCTTATGCGCTGGATCTCAACAAGATCGCCAATGACATCCGGCTGCTCGCCTCCGGACCGCGGACCGGACTGGCGGAGCTGGTGCTCCCCGCGGTACAGCCGGGATCGAGCATCATGCCGGGGAAGGTGAACCCCTCCATTGCGGAGATGGTAAACCAGGTCTGCTACCAGGTGCTCGGGCTCGACGTGACGGTGGCGATGGCTTCGGAAGCGGGACAGCTCGAGCTCAACGTGATGATGCCGGTCATGGCCCACAATATCGTCTTCGCGCTGATCATTCTCGCCAACGCGACCCGGATCTTCGACGAACGCTGCGTGCGCGGCATTCAGGCCGATGCCGCGCAATGCGCCCTCTGGCTCGAGCGCAGCCCCGCGCTGGTGACGGCGCTGGCGCCGAAGCTCGGCTATGCCGAGGCGGCCAAGCTGGCGAAGGAAGCGGTGGCCAGCGGGCTCACCGTGAAACAGCTGGTGGAGCAGAAAAAGCTGCTGGTCGGAAAGGAGCTCGAGGAAATCCTGGACCTGCGCGCGATGACGGAACTCGGGGTACCGGGCGGAAAGGTCTTGCCAGGCGGTGGCTGAGCAGTAGTTTCGAGCCCAGATCCTTCCAGCTCATCTCTTCGGGGGAGGTACTCATGGCGGCCAAGCAGGGAGTCCTGGTTGCGGCACTGCTGGGATTGCTGGCCGGGACGGCGGCTGCCCAGGGCCGCAGCGTGTCCGGGACAGTGCGCGACTCGCTCACCGGCGTCGGGATCGAAGGTGCTCGCGTGGCGGTGCAGGGAACCCCGCTACTCACCGCCACCGACCAGGCGGGCCAGTTCACACTGGCGGGCGTTCCCGCGGGTGCAGCGATGGTGCTGGTGCGGGCGGTGGGCTATCGGCGCCGTGAAATCGCGCTCGGCGCCGACGCGACCACGCTCGACGTGACGCTCACGCGGGACGTCTTCAAGCTCGAGGAGGTCGTCATCACGGGTCAGGTGACCGGCGTCGCGCGGCGCAACCTCCCGAATGCCGTCGCCTCGCTCGGCTCGGAAGACATCTCGATCCACCCCACCGTGAGTCTCGAGCACCAGCTGCAGGGGAAAGTCGCGGGAGCCGACATCCAGACCAATTCCGGCGCCCCGGGTGGCGGGGTCCAGGTCCGGCTCCGCGGTGTCACCTCGATCAATGCGACCGCCGAGCCGCTCTTCATTGTGGACGGCGTCATCATGAGTGACGTCGCGATTGCCTCGAATGCCAATGCCATCACGGGTGCCGCGGGGGGCTCCAATCCCTCCCTCACGCAGGATGCGCTGGTCAACCGGATCGCCGACCTCAACCCGGCGGAGATCGAATCGATCGAGATCCTGAAGGGCTCCTCGGCAGCCGCGATCTACGGCGGGCGGGCGGCGAACGGGGTAGTCATCATCCGTACCAAACGCGGGCTTCCCGGCACGACGCGGATCGAGCTCACTCAGCGGTTCGGCTACTCGAGCCTGATGCGCAAGATCGGGAGCCGGCGCTTTGCCACTGCCGCTGAGGTTGATGCCGCGTACCCGAATACGGGATACGGCGCCTTGTACTGCAGCGGCGGCACCTGTCCCTTCTTCGACCACGAGGAGGAGCTGGCCGGCCAGCGGAAACTTTCGATCGAGACGATCGCGAGCATCACGGGCGGGTCCGACAATACCCGCTACTATGCCTCCGGCACCTTGCAGAACGAGCCGGGTATCATCCATAACACGGGATTCGACCGCGAATCCATTCGGCTGAATCTGGACCAGCACTTCAGCTCCAAGCTCAATATGCAGCTCACCACCAACGTGCTGCATACGCGTGCCAAGCGGGGTATCACCAATAACGACAACAACGGGGTCAGCTTCTACTACATCCTGACCGGGACTCCGAGCTTTGTCGACCTGCGCCAGAATCCGGACGGCACCTGGCCGGACAATCCGTTCCAGGCCTCCAATCCTCTGGCGACCGCGAACCGGGTCGACAACAAGGAAGACGTCTGGCGGTTCCTCGCCTCGAACCGGATGCAGTGGACCCCCCTCACCACGGAGCGCAGCTCCCTGATCCTCTCCGCGGTCGGCGGGATGGACTACTTCATTCAGAAAAACACCATCTTCTCACCGCCCGACCTGCAGTACGAGCCGTTGGATGGGTTGGTGGGGACCTCGCTGCTCAACAATTCGGACAATCTCAACCTCAATCTCGACGGCAATGCGGTGCACACCTTCCGCGGCGGGGGCTTTACGGCCACCAGCTCGGCGGGTGTGCAGTACAGCCGCCGCAGCCTCGACATCAACCGGATTACCTCGCGGAATCTGATCGCGGGGCAATCGAACGTGAGTGCGGGCACGGCGGTCACCGTGGCCGAGAATCGCTCGCAGATCAAGAACCTCGGGTTCTTCGCGCAGGAAGAGCTGCTGCTCCTGAACGACCGGCTGGGGCTCACCGCCGGAATCCGGGCGGACCAGTCGAGCCTCGACGCCGATCCGAGTCATCTCTCGTGGTTCCCGAAGGTGGCCGCCTTCTACCGCATCGAGGGAGGCCCCAACGCGACCGTGAACGAGTTCAAGCTCCGAGCGGCCTTCGGCCAGACCGGCAACGAACCGCTCTACGGCCAGCGCTTCACCCCGCTCAACTCGACCCAAAACCTGGGAGGGCTGCCAGGTCTGGTGACCCTGGGCACGGTCGGGGCCAGCGACCTCCGCCCGGAGCGGAATCAGGAAATCGAGCTGGGCTTCGACGGGCAGTTCCTGCGGAGTCGGCTCAACGTCGAAGCGAGCGTCTACCAGAAGAACGTCAAGGATCTGCTGCTGACGCGAAACCTGCCGCCCTCCTCCGGCTTTGCACAGGAGATCTTCAACGGCGGGAAGCTGCGGGTTCGGGGCGTGGAGGCCTCGGCCGCGTGGATCGCGCTGCAGCAGCGTGGGGTCCAGTTGTATCTCCGCTCAACCTTCGCCAAGAACTTCAGCCGGATCACCGAGCTGCCCGTGCCGACCTTCCAAACCGGCGGATTCGGCTCAGCCCTGGGAGCCTTTCAGATCGAGCAGGGCAAGTCGGCCACCCAGATCGTGGGTACCGATACCCTGGCAAGCACCATGACGGACGTCGTACTGGGAGACGCGAATCCCGATTTCCGGATGTCCTTCACTGGCGATCTCACCTACAAGCGCTTCACCGTGCACGCGCTGGTGGACTGGCAGCAAGGTGGCAACGTGGTCAACCTCACCCGCTTGCTGCAGGACGCGTTCGGCAACGCCCCGGACGGCGATGCGGGCAATGCGAGGATCGGTGCCTGGGCGGTAGGGCAGGCCTCGGTGTACATCGAGCCCGCCACCTTCGCGAAGGTGCGCGAAGTCGCGGTGGGGTGGGAGGTGCCGCCGTCGGTCATGCGCAGTCTGTGGGGCGGGGTGCGCTCGGCGTCGATCTCGCTAAGCGCGCGCAACCTCTTCTGGTTTGCGACGCCCTACCACGGCTTCGATCCGGAAGTGAGCAATTTCGGGAACCAGCCAATCGCGCGGAACATTGACGTCACCCCCTATCCGCCCAGCCGCAGCTTCTTCCTCACCATCAACCTCGGAATGTGAGGGCCGGGAGATGCCTGCCATGACACGAACGATGCGGTTCGCGGCTGCCAGCCTCCTGGCGCTGGCGGCGTGCAATGATCTCGATGTCGCCGATCTCAATAACCCCGGACTCGAGACCCTCGAGCAGACCCCGACGCCCGTCGCGCTCAACACGGCCGCCACCGGTCTCTTGATCGGGTTGCGAAACGGCGTCGCCGTCCCGAATGGGGTAGTCACCATTCTGGGCGCGCTGGGACGGGAAGGCTTCAACCTCAATACCAACTCGGACCCGCGCTACGTGGCGGAGCTCATCCTGGGTCCGCTGAATCCCGGTTCCGGAGCCTTCGGAGCCAACATCTGGGCGGCGCGTTACGCAAACATCCGGAACACGGTCGTCGTGTTGCACGCCACCGAGAAGGTGGCCGGGATGAGTGATGCGGAGAAAGAGGGACTGCGGGGCTTCGCCAAGACGATTCAGGCGCTGGAGCTGTTACTGGTGATCGCGACCCGCGATGCCAACGGTGCTGTCATCGACGTCGATCGCGTCCCCACTGGAGAGCCGGGCGCCATCGCCACCAAGGCCGAGGTCTACGCGCGGATCGGCACTTTGCTGGATGAGGGGCGCACTCACCTGCTGGCCGCCGGCACTTCGTTCTCGTTCCCGCTGGGCAGCGGCTTTGCCGGATTCGACACGCCGGCCACGTTCCTGAAGGTGAATCGCGCGATCCGTGCCCGCGCCGCCGTGTACAATAACGAGTGGGCGACGGCGCTGACGGCACTGGGTCAGTCGTTTCTCGATACCAATGCACCTCTCAGCCTCGGGGCCTATCACATCTTTGGCACGGCATCGGGCGATACCCCCAACGGTATTCTGGAGGGCACCCCGGAGATCCGGGCCAATCCCTTTGTCGTGAGCTCGGCGCAGCTCCGGGTGGGCGGCGCGAAGGACAAGCGGGTCACCGACAAGATCGAAACGGGTGAAAGCGGAACCGGGTCCTCGGGCACGACCATCATTACGTCGGACCAGCACTTCAAGATTTATCCGACGAACGTGACCCCGGTTGCGATCATCCGGAATGAGGAGCTGATCCTGCTCCGGGCCGAAGCCAATCTTGGCAGCGGCAACCTGGGGCAGGCGGTGATAGACATCAACTTCATCCGCACCAACTCCGGTGGGCTGCCGCCTTATGCCGGAGCGGTGACAGCCGCAGCGCTGCTGGACGAGCTCCTCTATAACAAGCGGTACTCCCTCATCTGGGAGGGCGGCCACAGCTGGATCGACTATCGCCACTATGGCAAGCTGACGTCGCTGCCCCGCATGGTGACGGGCGGCAAGTTCTTCAGCAAGATGCCGTTCCCCAACAACGAATGCCTGGCGCGTACAGATGCCGCTTCGCAGCCGGGCTGTGCACCGGAGGTAGGACAGTAGGGTCGTACCGCGGTAACGCGGGCGCCGATCAGGGCGGCTCCCCCCTCGTCGGCGTCCGCAGCAGGAACTTGAACTCAATCAGCTGCCAGCGCCCCGCAGTCGTGGTCGGCGGCTTGGATTGCAGCTGAGATACACAACCCGCACGGTGGACTGTCACCAGCGTCGGGAATACCTGGCGGTAGAGCAGCGTGCAACCCGCCGCGCGGAACGCGGTGCCCCGGCGTGGGAGATTCACCAGGTGCGCTTCCGAGCTCAGCAGGCAGGGCATTCGTCTGGAAGCTACCGAAGGGCGCTGAACTTGTCCCCTCATCCCGCTCGGAGGATATTTC